>JBPCJY010000049.1:0-7499 GCA_051004815.1 Ktedonobacteraceae bacterium | reverse complement strand
CCCGTGGGGAGGGGGCGTGGGGGGGGGGTGGGTGCGCCTTTTGCGTTCGCCCTGGCAATCATTCACTATTACCAGCGATTGTCGCGGTTATCACGTCGATCACGGCGGTCGCGCCCACTGCGACTATCGCCATAACCACCACCATTGCCATAACTGTTTCCGCTACTGCCGTAACCGCCGCTAGTGCCATAGCTACTGCTGCTATAGTTGTCGCGGCGCGGGCCACGGGCTGCTCGTTGAGCCTGGAAGCATTCAGTACAATACACGGGACGGTCTTCACGAGGAATAAATGGTACGGAGGTAGGACGTCCACAGGTCGCACAGGTGGTCTCATAATGTTCAGTACTACTAGTATTACTACGAAAACGTGGTGCAGATGAGGATTGCCCGCTGCGGCGTGCAGCACGACAGGTAGAGCAACGGCCAGGGAGGTTAGTTAGTCCGCGGCTGGCATAAAACTCTTGTTCGCCAGCACTAAAAGTGAAGTCTTGACCACAGTCACGACAGGTGAGGATACGGTCGTGGTATCCCTCATTGGACATCATGGGTGATGTTTCCCCTTCTTAAAAATGTTCGTTCCGCCTACAACTTGCGATGGTAGATACGACGGGAGCGGGCAGTATATAGCCTGTTAAAGCCACTAACAGTGGAATATAACTGACGGTGGTTATCAGGTAGTCACTTCCTGGAAACCGGATGGCGGAACGAGACCTGGGCCTGGATAATTACATACCTTTGCGGGATTTCTATGCCCTAAACCACATATCAATTGTACCATATCAAATGCATAATTGCATATTTTTCCCAACGAGATTGTACAGAGAGATCGGTGAAAAGCATTACCTTGACCTTTGGTGATACCATAGGGAGAGATGTTCGTATCAGCGGGAGGTCGCTTTGGACGCTACGTTAGGAAACACACAACCTGCTCCCCACGTTGTGCAACAGTCGCGGCAGGTTCATACGATTACCGACCGTTTTTCCCTGGCGAATACCTACTTGATCAATGACCAACGCATCGTTATTGTTGATCCAGCCTCGGAACTCAATGTGCGTCTATTGCTGGAATATATGGAATGTTATCTCCATAGAAACGCCGCCGAGATTGACCTTATTGTGTTGACGCATCTCCACGCGGATCATACTGCTGGTGTAGAAGCTCTGCGTAAGCGGTGTAATGTTCCTGTCGCTGCCTCAGCCATGGCCAGACAGTTAGGTCAGCCGGGCGGGCAAAGCAACAAGTCTCTGCCAGGCATCACTCACCTGGCTGAGCAGGTGCAGAACCAGTCAGCACTGCCCGGTGTTCTGCATCACCTGGACCTGTTTCCACCCAATTACGCTAACCAGGTGCGCATGGTCGATACCTGGCTTGACGATGTGGCTGGACTCCCACAGCATCTCGATTGGCGCGTGATTGCCAGTCCAGGCCATACCCCTGAAAGTCTCTGCCTGTATAATCCTTTTACTTATGAACTGTTGTGTGGCGATACAGTGATTACAGTTGAAGGGGGCGCACCTCTCGTGCGCGGCGCAACCGATCGGCGCAAGTTAGAAGATACGCTGCGTGTGTTACGTAGCCTGGAAGTTTATTACCTCTATCCCGGTCACGGCAGACCTATTCTGGCACGGCGTCCTCTTTCTAACGCCTCGGTGGAATGGTAAGGCTCTAATTTTTCGGCTTGCTGGGCAGGCGCAGCGGTATGGGGCCACTATTCATGGGATGTACAACAGAGGCCGGGATGATGGATTGCGGCATGGGCGTATCAGGGTCTGACGACAACGGTTTATATTCCAGGCGAATACTCCCTACGCAGACGATGTCTCCTGCTTGCAGTAGATGGGGCGCGTGCAGTGGTTCACCATTGACCTTCGTGCCGTTGCGACTGCCCAGGTCTTGCACGTAATTGCCATTGGCCTGGCGCAACACTTGCGCGTGGCGGCGCGAGATAGAGACATCGTTGATGACGACATTGCATTCAGAGCCGCGACCAATCGTAAGCATGGCGCGATCCAGTACGAAGCTCTGTCCGACTGTCTCCCCATCGCGAATAACAAATAACATGGGGACATCCGTGGGCCGAGGAGGCGAAGCTATCTGGTCAATTTCTGCTGTATCTTGCGCTTCAAGATCGCGGGGAGTATCGCCTGGTAACGTGGTGGGAAGTTGCCGCTGTTCCTGGTTGTACACAGTGCCGACAAAGAGTCCATCGGACATCGGTTGTGTCATTGGCAACTTCTCCAACTTCTCACTGGGAGTTTGCAGGGCTTCGGCGGAGTGCCAGATGTGGCGCGACAAAGGGTCATCTTGTTCGCCTGGCGTGCCGGGGGATTCTGCCAGCGCAAAGAGCAGGCGATGTGAGCCGATCTCGAGTAATGCGCCCGGCCCAACGATCTCCGTACCTCGGATACGCTTGCCGTTAAGCAAAACGCCATTCAGGCTATCACAATCGGTGATATAGACACATCCCTTGTCCCAGGCTAATTCAGCGTGATTGCGCGAGGCCATATCATCATCCAACCAGATATCGTTTTCTTCACCGCGCCCAATAGTGATAATACTGCGCTTGAGGGCCAGCTTCTGCCCTTGAAAATTGCCATTGCGATGTTCGAGCCAGCCCCAGGGGGTATCTTCACGATAGACGTAGGGAGCAGGAGTGCCCTGTTGGTGCCGTGGCGGATGCAGTGCGGTGGTCGCATTGACACGGGTTGTGCGTTTGGGACGAGGTATCTGCATAGAGGAAGTGGAGGTGCGCGGCAACGTAAAAAGGCAATAGACTATGGTAACGCCCAACGGCAAAAACCAACCGAAGAGGGCCACGTAAACCAACGCAACTTCTACCTCCGCGGCAGGCAGGCTACCTTGCTCAACAGTGAAGCGCAGATTATACCAGACGATGGCAGGCAATAGCAGCAGCGCGGAGACGACGCAGGTCACGATGGCACCGGCAAGCTGGCGCGTCGTGCCGCGTCTTCGCAACGTGGTATAGAGCGCATTGATGGCGATAGCGAGCATGCAACATGCTAAACCGCTATAGCAACCAATACTAAACCAGGTTGGAAAATCTACACTGTTGTTCGTCGTCGTATCCTTCCCGCTCGTCAGAGCATGGCATCAATGTTGGCGTTACGGGCATCACTCACCAGGATAGTATCAACAATAGTATGCTGCTTAAGATTTTGTGCATATACCGCGTCGGTCGCCACATTCGCGGAATCACCGGCGACATTGCCATTGATCTGCACGGCATCCCAATACTCAAAATGCTTATCGTCGGGCGTGACTGCCACCCCAAGAAAGGCGTGTCCAGGCACAATGATAATTTCGGCATGCAAGCCAATGTGTTCTACCGCCGAAGCCAGCAGGAGCGTCAATTCAATGCACATGCCGCTATGCTGCTGTAAAACTTCAGCCGGTAATTTAATATTTTGTGTCGCGGGAGTTGTACCACCTGGACCACTATACGGCACGCTGGCCTGGAGGTAGTGTATGCCATAATCAATGCGCAGTGCGTCATAAATCGCATCAACCTGAGCAACAACCTCTTTACTGCTGGCCTTACTGTAGCCAACCATCGCATCAGGTACAGGGAGAGACTCTGACGACAGGTGTTTAGCCGCTTTCAGCACCAGGGTACCGATGGCTGGATCATCAGGCGTGACCCACGCGCCAATCTTCAAGCGGTTAGCGGCAACCCATTGCATCAGCCAACGCGAGTGCATTAATAAGGGAATGTCTTCTAAATAATACAGGTGCTTGTTGGTATCAGTCACCTGGACGTGCAGCGATGTTTGAAACTCGTAGGTCAGTTTGCGAAACTCTGTGCTGATAAGGGGTGGCATGATGCTCGCAGACTGCGCAGTAGAGGATGCGTTAACCGTCTGCAACTGCACCTGACTCAATCCAACAATGCTGACACTTATCACCAGCGCAAGCGGGCTGTTGCTGTTATACATAACGCTAAAAGGCGAGGACTGCATCGCCAGATTCGAGGGATAGAAGGCACTATAGAGTTCGTGTGGCGCACGCACACATATATGGACGGGCGACTGACCGCCGCAATGGTCCGCACTGGCAACAGTGTCCTGCTGATAGCGCGTGTAGGCTTGTAGCCCTCCTACCACGTAACTGCCAGAGAATCCTGTCAACACCACCAGCGTCAGGAGTAAGATAGTAAGTCGTATGCGCATCTATTCGTCTACTCGTCTCTTATCGTCCTAGCATTCGATCTGCTGTTGCTGAGTATTTACGTGGTTGCAATTATATCATCTTGTTTCATCCACATACAATTACATGGGACATATGGGGTATATGGGGGTATATGGGGGTATATGGAGAATGATTCCAACAAAACGGCTGCTTCCTGCAACCCTACCATAGATGTGACGTAAATAGGTAGGATAACCTTAATATATATTGAAGGAGAATCCCAATTATGTTTAATCTACTGGCTCTCGTTATGAGGGGTTTTGATGGCATCGCGATCTTCGTGGCCATTTTCTGGGCCTGGGTGCTGATTGACTGCGTCACGAAGGAAACTTCAGAGGGCAACGACCGCATTGCCTGGTTGCTCGTCATCCTCTTTGCCCCCTTGATTGGCGCACTCGCCTACTATTTCATTCGTCGCCCAGAGCGCATCAAAGCCTTGGGCCGCTAAAACTTGCATAGTGACAAGAGGGGGATGTAGAGCAGCCTGTGTAGTTGCTCTACATCCCCCTCTTGTCACTATTCTTACCCAAACTTAGTACCTATCAAACACATTGTACCTATAAGATTACTGTTATCTCCTGTCTATTTGTACATTGTTATCCCCCGCTGCATCCACTACAATGGTATTCTCCAAAGTATTACTATCTAGCAAGGATTATTATTCAATGGCATTACCTCATGTATTAAAAAAACGTCATGTATCGCTTCCGGTTTCGTTGCACCCTTTTAAAGACAAAAACTTTGTACTATTCTGGTCGGGCGCATTTCTCTCCAGTATTGGTTTCTGGATTCAGACGGTGGGGCAAGGTTGGCAGGTATTACAACTGACAAATTCGGCACTGTTACTCGGCATGGTGGTGTTCGCGGCCACACTTCCCAACATTGTACTCTCCCTCTTTGGGGGAGTGGTGGCCGACCGTTTCAATCGGCGTTGGCTGCTCGTCGGTACGCAGGTTGTGTATATGTCCACGGCAATCATATTGGGCGTCTTGACCACGCTGCACATCATCACCGTCTGGCAAATTATCCTGATGGCCCTGATCAATGGCACCTTCAGTTCCGTCGGTTTCCCTGCCTGGCAAGCCTTTGTTGGTGATCTAGTGCAGCCAGCGCAACTGAAACAGGGCATTGCCTTAAACTCAATGCAGTTTAACCTATCACGTGTCGTCGGTCCGGCGATTGGTGGTCTCTCGATCGGCGTCTTTGGCCTCGCGGGTTCCTATTATCTGAACGCGCTCAGCTACCTGGCCGTTATCATTCCTCTGCTCCTCATGCATACGCTCCGGCATGAGCGCAAGGAGCAGCAACAGGGTATGTGGCGTGGCCTGCGCGAGGGCTTGAGCTATGCTCGCCAGCGACCACTGCTCCAAATGGCCTTGTTGCTGCAATTCACGATAGCCTTCCTGGTCTTCCCTTATGTCACACTTCTGCCGATCTTTGCGCGTGACATCTTCCACATCGGAGCGACAGGGCTGGGCTTGCTGAATGCTGCCGCCGGTACCGGTGCGCTGCTGGGAGCTATCCTGGTTGTTGCGATCAGCCAACGCCTGACAAATGGTCTGCGTCTGCTGATGGGCTTGTGTATTGTAGGTGGTGCCACCTGCCTGGCTTTTGCCCTGTCACATAGTCAAGATGCCTCGCTGCTCTTGCTCATTTTGCTTGGCTCCTGCACCGTTATGACGATGACCATCACCAACACGTTCCTGCAATCCATGACACCGGAACACATGCGTGGTCGCGTCCTCAGCCTCTGGGTGATGGTTGCCTTTGGCTTCGCACCTTTCGGCAACCTTGTCGCTGGCTGGATCGCCCAGTCCCTTGGTGCGCCCATGACCTTAGCACTTGGTGGTAGTCTCTGTGCCGTCATTGCCCTCTTCATCGTTGTACTGCAATGGTTATATCATCGGCAGAGCAAAAACATTGCCCCGCCTTTAGCCGTTCAGGAAGTCGTGCGCGTACGAAAGGCATCATAAAATAGCATACATATGTCATGCTATAATATGCACAGGCTCGGTTGTTATCCGAGTCTGTGCATATTTTTTTCAGGAGAGAGCCTATGTTCTGCGCAAATTGCGGTACCCATGTCCAGGATGGCGTCCATTTTTGTGGTAACTGTGGTGCCGCGCTACAAGCATCGGGCAGCATCTCACAGCAAGCCCCTGTATCACAACCTCCAATGGGGACTTCCGTCAGATCGACGAAACGTGCTAGCAAACAACCAGACCCCTATCAGGCGCAAATCAAGCAATTGAAACTAGAAATTCGCCAGCTAAAACTGGACCTCAAGCAGATAACGTCCAAAATGAGCAATATCCGTTCAGGCTACAACGAAACCTCTGCCTTTGTGCCGCATGGTTTTCTCAAGCATGGCTATAAAGAGATTGAAGATATGCGTCTCATGGGGTCGCAACAACAGAAACAGCAACTACAACAGCAAATTATGCAGCTTGAGCAGCAATTGCTGGGCCTCCAACAAATGCAGACCCAATGGCAGGCGCAACAGGGATAACAAGAGAGACGGTGCGAAAACTCACGCCGTCTCTCTTGTTATCCGTCTGTGTCCTTTAGCCCATTCGCAACTGTAGCATGTACAGCGAGTTGCCAGCCGGGTCCTTAATCGAGAAGGTGCGACCAAAGGGTTCGTCAATAGGTTGGCGACCTATTTGGACATCTTTGGCAACCAATTCGGCATAGGTGGCATCGGCATCGTCCACAAACCACCAGAGTTCAATCCCTTCGCCTTCTGCCGTTGGTTTCACCTCTCCTTTGGCAATGGCTAAAGTCGCTCCTTGCGGAGCCTTAAACTGCACGAAATCGGGCTGCTCATCCTCGACCACAAAGCCCAACTTCTCGCTATAGAATGCGCGTGCCTGCTGCACATCGGGTACGTGTACCATCACGAATTGAAGTCCTTGCAACATGTTCATTGCCCTTTCTTGCTTATCACATCTCCTGGTAAATCTAGCGGATGAGCGGTTCGTCCACTCACTCCCTACACTCATAGTATCGCTTATCGCAGTGACAGCATTATGTCAGTAGCGCAATGACTTTTTGGGCGTTGGAGGAAATTAGCTTACCTACAAGGGAGGTGTGGTATTTGCAGGAGGTGGGGAAAAAGGCTAAGCCAGGCAGTTAAAGCTTCTCCCAAGTGGCTTTGTCAACCCTTGCTTGCTTTAAAAGCTTGGCAAGCAAACCTTCCCCAATATCACCATGATGGGGATTTGGTATGGTTAACGTGATTTTTTCTTTTATTTTCACCATATATTGGTGGTTTCCGCCTGGATAAGGACCT
>JBPCJY010000048.1:0-40361 GCA_051004815.1 Ktedonobacteraceae bacterium | reverse complement strand
TGTCACTGAAAAAGCAACGAGCGGGGTGGAACTTCCTTGCAGCACGGAGGGGGTGTGGCGGGGGGCTCAGACACTCCCCCTCACACCCCGCCTCATGCTATGCATGATTCCCTATGAAGCGGCTATCGCCACATCATCCACAAAGAACGCTGTTGTCACGCTGAAACTGCTTGCCGTTCGCGCATTGAAAACCAATGTCACCGTTTGGCCAGCATACTTGGACAACGCACTTGTTGCGTTAAAGCTCACTTGCAGCCAATTCTGGTTGGCATCGGTGTTGCACGAATGCTGCAATTTCCCGATTGCCTTCCCATTACTGCCGACCAGGGTGGCGGTCATGGTATCGCGGCAGGAATGGGCTGTACGGCTCGTATCGCCGTACCACCAGTAGCTCACCGTTATATTCGATGCGCCACTCGGCACCGTGAAGTCCTGACTGATGCTATCGTTACAACTGCTATAGCCACAGAGGTAGGCACTGTAATTGCCGCCATGTGGATTCGTCGAGTCGATAAGCTCGTAGCCCGACCCCGACGTTTCTTGCCATGGGTCAACCCCTTGTTCAAAGCCACCATTCTGGATCAATGAACCGCCAGGAGGAGGAGGCTGCGGTGTGGGAGTATTGGTTGGATTCGTCGTCGGTGTTGGTGTCGGTGTATTACCAGGCGTTGGGGTATCAGTGGGCGTAGCCGTTGGACCTGGCGTGGACGTAGTCGTTGGGCTGGGTGTGGGCGTTGGATTTGGTACACTACCGCCCGCGATATCTCGTGCGATGTTGTAGATATCCGGCGAGCCTATACCAGAAGCCATGTCATACCCAGTAGCCGCCGGGTAAAACAGGTTGTTCCCGCTGGTCACATCGTGGAAAGGTGGAAAGGGCTGCTGCCCATTGAACAGGCCATAGAGGGCCGTATTGGCAAAGCCCATGCGTGACTTGCCTTGCTTTTGCAAGTACTCATTGATTGTCGCGGTACTACCCGCCCACAGAGGAGCCGCCGCACTGGTACCGCCGACGACAATCCAGCCGCTGGAGGAGCACCCCGACGCCGAAACAGTACAATAGACCGAATAGCCGGTCGCGGGATCAGCATCCGCCGAAACATCTGGTACTTCGCGTTTACCGTTGCTGTACTGGTTTTTCACACCAGGGCCAGTCTGCCAGCTAGCTTGGGCGAAGGTGCTACTGAGACCACCGCCGCCGCCAGAGCCTTGCGGGCTACGCTGGGTATCGGTTGGATTGCTCCACACCGACTCGGAACCATACGCGCTACCACTCAACTGTAAGTTGGTACCGCCAACTGCTGTAATATTGGGGTCGCCAGCAGGCGAATCGACCGCCAGGCTAGTATCGTTGCAGTCATAGGCACCGGAGTCGCCTGATGCAGCATATATAGCGATGCCCTGCGCGGCACCTTGTTTGAAAATGGTGTCGAGTGTTTGTAGTTCAGCGGCACCGGAGGCTGTCTCACATTCACCCCAACTAGTGGTGGCGACCTGCGCTTTGTTGTCGGTCACAATTTTATTGTAGGTATCGTTGACGCCTTGGGTGCTATTTGGCCCCTCATAGACAATTTGATTTGCCTTCGGAGCCATGGCGGCTACTACCTCCATATCCAGTTCGACCTCGATGGCACCAGCACCAGCTGAACCAGTGGTACCATCCACCAGCACATTGCTGATATTAGGCGTACCCAGGTTATACGTTTGCAGGTACTGTGTGATATCGCTGCTCTGATAGCCATCCAATTCAAAGACAGCGACTGTCTGGTTATTGCCCAGCACACCCGCTTGCTGCAATGGGGCCGCGTCGTAGGCTCCTACCAGGTTAGCGGGTGTGTAGCCGCCGGCCGGGGCATTCGGTTGTGCATGAGAGAGGCGCGTCCCCAGCCCTGGTTTCCCACTATTTGGGCTGATGCGATGCGAGAGTGGGTGCAGTTTGACACTGTTATCAAGTCCGCCGATAGAGGCAATAAGCGATGAGAGCGTGGATGGAATGGTCGGCGCACTGGCATTGGCAAAGAATGTGCGCGAACCCAACTTGTAGTTATTAATGGCCACCTGAAAAGCAGATTGGGCTTGCGCTACTGACGCATTCGCGTCAATCAATAAACCATTAGGGGAAATACTGGTGACGGTCAGACCCTGGCCGCGTAAATAGCTTACGACTTGCTGCTGCTGATCTGCCGTCGGGCCGAATTCATCGGCAAACTCTTGTGGGGTCAGAAAACGATGATACAGGGATGAACTGGGATCATACAGGTTGCGCAGCAGATTATCCAGTTCTTGTTGGTTGCGTGGCTGCAACCCGATTGAGAGGTTTAGTTGCTGCCCTCCGTTGGCAGCACCGAGCAATTGAGCGTGGCTCACCAGTGGGGCCGTCTGACCAGGAACAGGAACGCGAGCAGCCTGCCTGGCCTGGGCAATGATGTTAATACTAAAGGCACTGATGCCAACCACCACAAGTACGACAAACGCTATACCAAGCTTGTGTACAATTTTACGCTGCATGTGGCTCTCCAACTCAAAATAAACGCAATACAATACAAAGACATACAATGATAAACGTGAATACTGAGAGGCTTGGGGGATTTTTCGCTGCGCCAGAAACGTAGGTTGCCGGGTTTCTCAGGATGCTGGGAATTTTTTTGCAATTACCGGGGTTATTGCATATAATGGCTAAGGCTTGTAGGAGCGCAATTCACCACGTCAATTGAGAGGAGCACCAACAAATGGAAACGATCACATTTGACAAGGTGACGAAAGAATATCCTGGGACAAGTAAACCTGCCGTTGATGCAGTGTCTTTTGAAGTCAAGGGAAGCTCAGAATCAAGCTCTATTTGTATGCTCCTGGGGACATCCGGTTCGGGCAAAACCACCTTGTTACGCATGGTTAATCGGCTCATCGAACCTACTTCCGGCAGGATTTTGTTCGATGGCCATAATATTTTGGAGGAAAACCCCATTACGTTGCGTCGTCGCATCGGCTACGTTATTCAGCAAGCGGGGCTGTTTCCCCATATGAACATCGCGGAAAATATTCGCATTACCGCCGAGATTGCTGGCTGGCCCAAACAACGGATGGCCACGCGTGTTGATGAACTGCTCGAACTGGTCGGGCTGGAACCCGCTGAATACCGCCGTCGCTTCCCACGCCAATTGTCGGGTGGTCAGCAACAACGCGTCGGGCTGGCACGCGCACTCGCCACTGATCCCGATATTCTGCTGATGGATGAACCCTTTGGCGCACTGGACGCCATTACACGCGAACGCATGCAGGAGGAACTGTTGCGCATTCGCCGCACCATGCACAAAACCATTCTTTTTGTCACACACGACGTTGAAGAGGCCTTTCGCCTCGGAGATCAAATCGCTGTACTATCCGAAGGCAAACTGGTGCAACTCGGCACTCCCATTGACTTGCTGTCTCACCCTGCCAACGACTTTGTGAGCAAGTTAGTCGGCGCGGATAATATGCTGCGTCAATTGGAATATCTCCCGGTCTCTACAGCCCTGGATCATGGGTACGATAACCATATCTCTTCAGAGGATAGCCCGCGTTGCTCATCCACGGCGACCTTGCTACAAGTTATGCTCTCGTTAATCGAGACCAATAGCAGCAAGCTGGTGGTTTTTGATGAGGACACTCAGGAACCAATCGGCTACGTAACACTGAGCAGCATCAATCGTGAAATTTCACGCTTCCATAGCAGTGAAACGAGTGGTGAAGTCGCCAAAATATAATAATCGCGAAAACCTCAATCAGAATTGTGGAGTAGAAAACTTTTTATAGCTTTTCCTATGGCTGAGTTTGACATTTACAATCTTATCAATTAATATACAGGGTAGGGACGGCACTGTAGGCAGATGTATGACGTATATCTGTCTTCTATCATTGTTCTTCTCACTGTAACGTATTGAGAATAGTTCCACTAAACGATGGAATAGTTCTATCATCCACATATCATGTGAAGATGGGAAGAACGGCAAGACTCTACCGTCAGGAGGCGCAATGATGGATAGCATATCCGCTGAAGCAGCTATTTCTGCGACCAGTGATATCTTTAGCGGCGGGGGGGAAATGGGACAGTTCATGCGCTCCCTTGATTGGGCAAAGACTCCCCTTGGCCCCAGTGAAAGCTGGCCTCAGAGTTTACGTACCACGATCAGTATTTGTTTAGCTTCTCGTTTTCCCATGCTCATCTGGTGGGGGCCAGAGCTTGTCATGCTCTACAACGATGCCTACTGCACCATACTCGGTTCCATCAAACATCCACAGGCGATGGGTCATCGAGGTCAAGAGTGCTGGCCGGAGATTTGGGATATTATTGGGCCTATGCTTCAGAACGTCATGGACACCGGCTCTGCCACCTGGTCAGATAACCAGATGCTGCCCCTCGAACGCAACGGCTACGCGGAAGAATGCTATTTCACCTTCTCCTACAGCCCCATACGCGACGAAACTGGTGGCATCGGCGGGGTCTTTACTGCTGTGACCGAAACAACGCGCCAGGTGCTGAGCGAACGCCGCTTACGCATGCTCCATGACCTCGCGGAATATTCCGCCGAGGCGAAAACAGCCGAGGAAGCCTGCTCCATTTCCGCAGGCATACTCGCTCAAAATGCTGCCGATATCCCTTTTGCACTGCTGTACTTATTGGAAGATGATGGCAAAACAGCTACGCTTGCTGGAAGCTTTGGCCTCGATAGCAATACTCCTGCCAGTCCAACACACGTCGATTTAAACAGTGAATCGCCCGACAGTAATCAATGGCCTCTCTCCCACGTTGTCCATACACAACAAACCGAAATTGTGGAAAATATAGCTACCCGCTTTGACCCGTTCCACATCCATAGTGATGGCCTACTGCCCCATAGTGTGCTTGTATTGCCTATCTCTCGCCCTGGACTGCCTACGCCTTATGGCATATTGATAGCAGGGATTAGTCCAATGCGAGCACTCGACGACGACTACCGCAATTTCTTCGAACTCGTCGCCGAGCAGCTAGCCATAGCCATAGGCAAGGCAAATGCTTATCACGAGGCAAACCTCCGGGCGGAGGCTCTGGCCGAACTCGACCGGGCTAAAACAACTTTTTTCAGCAATGTCAGCCACGAGTTTCGCACGCCGCTCACCCTCATGCTCGGTCCTGTTGAGGATGCCCTGGCCGATAGCGAGAACCCACTTTCACCGCGGCAGCATGAACGCTTACAGATCGTGCGACGTAACAGCTTACGCTTGCTCAAACTCGTCAATACGCTGCTCGACTTTTCTCGTATTGAAGCTGGGCGTGCGGAGGCGGTCTATGAACCAACAGACCTGGCAGCCTTTACCACCGATCTGGCGAGCGTCTTTCGTTCCGCTATGGAACAGGCTGCACTACAATTTGTCGTTGAATGCTCACCCCTGCCTGAACTGGTCTATATAGACCGGGACATGTGGGAAAAAATTGTGCTCAATCTGCTCTCCAACGCCTTTAAATTTACCTTCGCAGGCCAGATCAGCGTGTCACTGCATTTGGAGGACAACGCGGCCCACTTGCGCGTCCGTGATACGGGTACCGGTATCTCCCAGGAGGAGTTACCACATCTCTTCGAGCGTTTCCACCGTATTCGTGGTGTCAAAGCACGCACGCACGAAGGCTCCGGCATTGGTCTCGCCCTGGTCAATGAGTTGGTCAAACTACACAATGGCAATATACACGTTGAAAGTGTGTCCGGCGAGGGTACTACCTTTACCATCATTATCCCACTGGGTTCTGCTCATCTCCCCAGTGAACGTATCGGTACAACACGAACAGCGCAATCAACCGCCATAGGGACCGCGCCTTTTATTGAGGATGCCTTGCGCTGGCTACCAAACAGCAACAAACGCACGACTGGTGAACTCGTACTCGAAACCCAGCCCGTAGAACAGACGACCTCTTATGCGGTTTTACCACCTAAAGCATCTCAGGCATCCCAAGCATCCCAGGATGCGACGGAAACCGCTCATGCATATATCCTCCTGGCGGACGACAACGCCGATATGCGTGACTATATGCAACGTCTGCTCAGTACCCACTACACCGTGCAAGCTGTCGCTAACGGTGCCATGGCACTAGCGGCAGCCTTCGAGCGGAAACCAGACCTGGTCATTAGTGACCTGATGATGCCAGAACTCGATGGCTTTCAACTGCTCCACACCCTGCATTCAGATGCACGCACGCAAGCTGTGCCGGTTATCTTACTCTCGGCCCGCGCTGGAGAGGAAGCGGCCATCGAGGGGCTAGAGGCGGGAGCAGATGATTACCTGGTCAAGCCATTTTCCGCACGGGAACTGCTGGCCCGTGTCAAATCTCACCTGGAAATCGCCAGGATGCGCGAAGAGGCAACAGCACGCATCAAGCAACATACCGACCGCTTGCAGCAATTAGCGAACGCTGCCCTCGCGATCAACTCGACGCTCTCCAGTGAAGAGATTTTATGGCTCATTACCGACAAGGCACGGGCCATTATCGGCGCACACCAGGGCATCACCTCCAGGGTACCGCAGGGCAATTGGGCGCGAGCCATCAACGCCGTATCCCTCTCCAATACCTATGCTTCCTGGCGCGATGCTGAAATACACATTGATGGGTCCGGCATCTATGGCGTTGTTTTCAACAATAATAAAGCTGTACGCCTCTCACAAGCCGAGCTTGAGCGGCACGCCGAGTGGCTTGGCTTCAGCAAAGAGACGCAGGAGCGTCCACCTATGCGCGGTTGGTTAGCCGCGCCACTGATCGGACGCAATGGACAGAATCTTGGCCTGGTCCAACTTTCAGATAAATACGACGGGAGCGATTTCACGGCAGAGGACGAGGTTATTCTCATACAGATCGCCCAAATGGCCTCCGTGGCTATCGAAAATGCCCACCTTTATCAGCAGGCACAAGATGCCATCTACGGACGCGATGAATTGCTCTCCCTCGTCTCGCATGACTTAAAAAATCCCGTTGGCACCATTAAAGGGTATGCCCAGCTACTCAGTCGCATGGTAAAACGAGCCGACGTGCTCAATACTGACCAGCTTATCAATGGGCTAGCAAAAATTGACGAAACTTCGACCAAAATGACCCGCTTGATTAACGAATTGCTAAGCATGGCACGCCTACAAATGGGACAACATCTCGACCTTGACCCCCAGCCAATCGATATCATTGACCTCGTGCAACAGGTCGTTGCCGCCCAACAACAGACAACCGGGCGGCACAAGCTCTTGTTACACTCCCATCTTTCAACGTTAGTTGGGCAATGGGATACCGCCCATCTTGAGCGCGTCTTCGCCAATCTCATATCTAACGCGATCAAATATAGTCCACATGGCGATGACATCCTGGTAGAGGTTTCGCAACAGGAGGTAGACAACATCCCACAGGCCGTGATTGCCATTCAGGATCACGGCATAGGTATTCCCGCCGCTGACCTCCCCTACATCTTTGAACAATTCCATCGCGCCGGCAATGTCACGCGCAGCATTACAGGCACAGGCATCGGTTTAAGCAGTGCCCATCAAATCGTAGAACAGCACGACGGCACCATCACAGTGGAAAGTACTGAGGATCAAGGCTCCCTCTTTACTGTATGGCTGCCGCTCTCATCCTCTAAAGAGTCCGCTCCAACCGGAGATTGTGAGTAAAGGTCCATTCACAACGTATCTTACGTGGCAAAAACAAGCGCGATTTGTCTTGTAGCTAGCTCATGTTGTATTATGTTGTTCGTGGCTAAAAATAACCGTAGCTCTTGCGAACTACTGATAGGTAATGAAAAGTCAATAAGCGAGGAGAAATATGCATTATCTGCTTAGCGGCTATAACTATGATCTCACTGATCCTGAAAGCATCCCGAATTTATTCTTGCAGCATCTTTATCTCGTTGGCATCACGATGCTCATCTCGATCATCATCGCTATTCCCCTGGGCTTGTTGGTTGTTCGCTTTCGTCGCCTCTACCTGCCAATTATCACCGTCTCAGGGCTGCTCTACACCATCCCCGGCATCGCTTTGATTGGCGTACTTATCACCATCACGCACCTGACCGCCGCTACCATCATTATCCCGCTTGTCATCTACACACAGCTTGTGTTGATCCGCAACACTGCCGCCGCCGTCAATGGCATCGATCCTTTGCTCATTGAAGTTGGACGCGCCATGGGGATGAACCGTAGCCAAATACTGTGGCGTGTGACGTTACCGCTGGCCCTGCCCGTCATTGTGGCCGGTATTCGCATTGCCACAGTGACAACCATTGGCATCGCCTCGCTGGCATCGCTGGCCGGACAAGGCGGATTGGGCGACCTGATCTTCAATAATCTCGACTCGCGTGACTTTGATGCGATCAGTGCTGGCGGTATCTTAATGGGTGTGCTCGCTATCGTTGCTGATCTGATCTTGTTGGGAGTACAAATCTCCCTCAACCGGGGCCGCAGCGCGTTATCTGTTGCCTAGAGGAGGGGATCATTGCAATGGATGTGATAAACTTTATCGTCGATCCCAACAATGACTTTATTGGACATACCATCGAATACCTGCAAATTTGCGGTATCTCTATCGTCCTGGCGATTACCATAGGCGTAGTGCTGGGTGTAGCCGTCTCGCGCAGTCCGATAGCGGCCTTTGTCGCCGTCAATCTCAGCGGCTTGATGCGGGCTATTCCAGTCATCGCCTTCCTCATCCTTGTTATTCCTATCCTGCACACTGGAGACCCACCCACTATCGTCGCCCTGGTCATCTTAGGCATACCGCCTATCCTATTGAATACCTACACCAGTATTCGCGGCATCGACCCCGCCACTATTGACGCGGCCAAGGGCATAGGTATGACCACATGGCAGAACATCACTCGTATACAGACTCCGTTGGTGTTGCCCATCATCGCCGCGGGTATACGCACCTCTGCCGTCCAGATCGTGGCAACAGCCACATTGGCCGCGATTATTGGTGCGGGCGGCTACGGCGACTATATTATTGACGGGGTCAACACGTTTAGAAACGCGGAAATCCTTGCCGGTGCTATTCCGGTAGCAATACTGGCAATGATGATAGAGCTGATTATGAGTTGGCTACAACGACTCCTAACCCCTGAAGGTCTGCGCCTACAGGAAAAGGTTGATATAGCTAAAGCATAGCTCAGTCCGTTGGCTCCAATAACGCACACAACGTTTTGAGCCAACGTCTTTTTTGTCATTTATCACGAGGAGGAAATTATGGCTCCCCACAAACGAAACTGGCGGGTTAAGGCTCTCGCCCTGTTCGTATTCTTGCCACTGCTGATCCTGTCGGCGTGTGGCAGCTCTGGCAGTGGTGGCACCGTCAATGGCACTACCACTAACAAGGGTACGGTCACAGTTGGAGGGAAAAAAGACGTCGAGGCCCAGTTGCTCACCGAGATGTATAGCCTGTTACTTCGTCATGCAGGCTACACGGTCAACGAGAAATTGGCCTTTGGCAACACCCCTTTCAACATCGCGGCCATCAAAAATGGCGACATCGACCTCTATCCAGAGTTCACCGCCACCGGCCTCAATGTGCTGAATATCACTTCCACGTATGACCCTCAGAAGGATTACCAGGCCGTGAAGAATGGCTTCGAGCAGCAGTATAAAATTACCTGGCTCGATCCTGCCCCGCTGAACGATGGCTATGCCATCTGTACCTCGAAAAGCCTGTCGCAGAGCCTCGGTATCACCACCATCTCGCAGCTAGCCCCGAAGGTCAAGCAAATGATTCTCGAGTCTCCCAGCGATGGTATCTCCTTCGTTGACAACCTGCAAAAGACCTACGGCTTCACGACCAAGAGCTTCAAGAAAACCCAGACCGTGGATTACGCTATTGGCTTCTCCGCCGTCCAGGCGAACCAGGCTCAGTTCAATGTTTGCTATGGCACAGACGCCTCGGTACCGCAGCAGAACTTTGTCTTCTTGCAGGATGATAAGAATGGCTTCCCAGCCTTCAATCCGGCCCCTATCGTGCGTGATTCCGTGCTATCGGCCCATCCCGATATCGCGACAATCCTGAATCCGCTGGCCCCAGACCTGACCACTGATGTCAGCATCACGCTGCAACAGCAGGTCGCGACCAAAAAGGCCAGTGGTATGTCCGTGACCCAGGCCGTCAAACAAGTAGCGACGGACTTCTTGAAGAGCAAAGGATTGATGTAGTAACGTATTGTGCTTACACCTGGCACCCGCAAGAGGTTCCGCTACCCTCATAAAGTAGGAGAGCTTCTTGTGGACGCCAGAGTTCTTGCTCTCCATTCTCGCTAGCAGTCTTTGAGCAAAGTCCTTTTCGGTTTTGGTAGTGCGATATTTGCAGGTCTATAAATTATTGCAGAAAGGGCAATGCTAGCTACCAGGGCGACCGCAAGGGATCGCCCTGGCAAGCTGTACCTCGGTTATACCTCATCCTCCAGTATCTCTGGCGCAGCAGAGCTCAAGGACTCCGCTGCTTGCACATCCTTTTCTACTTGTGATTCGATGTCTACCTTCAACGTCTCAAGCAGGTGAATCTTCGCTTCCAGGCTGGCTTTCTGTTCGGTATCTTGCTGAACCGCTGGCGTAGTCAAATCTTGCTCAAACTGATCAATGTATTGTTGGATAATTTCCAGTGGGGTTCTCGCCATGTTGTTACTCGCTTTCTTGTTAGCTACTGGGCGACCGCGTTGCCGCTGTTGATACGTCCGCATCAAGAGGTTGCGCTACTAATCAATGCCTTCTCCATCGTCTTCGCATCATGACCTCGCAGATGTTCGCGGATGGATAGGGCGACTGCTGCACCCTCACCGGCGGCACTCACCAACTGCTTGGTGCTGCCCGCACGCACATCGCCAGCCGCGAAAATGCCTTCCGTGCTCGTCTGGAAATCGATGCCGGTCAGGATAAAGCCTTGCGCATCAACTTTGACCACATCGCGAAAGCGGCCACTATTGGGCGATAGACCAATGAAGACAAAGGTTCCCGGCACTGCCAGTTCGCTCGTCTCACCTGTTTTCCTGTCCTTCACCACCACGGTATCCAGATGATGGTTGCTCCCCTTGAACTCTACCACCTCGGTATTGAAACGTACTGCCATTTCAGGTGAATTCAGTGCTTTATCGGCAGCAATTTTGTTGGCGTTCAGCTCCGCGCCACGTGCCAAAATCGTTACCTTGGGGCTGAAACGTGTCAAGAAGGCTGCCTCTTCCACCGCGCTATTGCCACCGCCGATTACAGCGACCTCACTCCCTTTATAAAATGGGCCATCGCACGTCGCGCAGAAATGCACGCCCGCACCAATGTAATCATCTTCCCCTGGCACACCGAGCCGTTTATAGGTCGAACCGGTCGCGAGCAACACAGCATTGCTACGGTAGATATGACCAGCTTCGGTTTTGACAAAATGGGCATCCTGGTCATTACCAACGCTGACCACGTTCTGCGCCGAGAGCAACTCGACACCAAAACGCTTGGCCTGCTCGATCACCCGTTCCGCGAACTCCGCTCCCGTCACCCCTTCGGGGAAGCCTGGATAGTTATCCAATCGCTCGGTGATGCCAGCCTGTCCTCCCAAACCACTGCGCTCGATGACCAGCACATCGAAGCCATCGCGGGCGGCATAAATAGCCGTGGTCAGTGCCGTTGGCCCACCCCCGACAATGATGAGATCATAAAATTCACACTTGGCCTTCGTCTCCAAGCCCAGCTTGGTCGCCAGATCAGCATTCGAGGGTTCAACCAGCCACGACCCATCGTCAAAGACAATAGTGGGGATGCTCAGTCCGCCATTCTGTACCTTCTGCACAAAGGCTTGACCCTCTTGGTCCTCTTCGATATTGATAAATTCGTAACGGATGCGCTGCTCTCCCAGGAATTTCTTGCTGCGCTTACAATCGCTACACCAGTTCGTACCATACAGTTTGATGTTGTTTTGCGAAGCCATAGAAACTGTTTCCTTTCTTTCTCCATATGCCAATTAACTGCTATATATTGCCATATTTACCGTTCTATGACTAGCAACAACTATCTCTGCTGTTGAATTCCTACCTCACACATATTATCCCAAAATAAATAAGTGGGTGTGTTTTTCCTTTGATGACCATTACTTTCGGCACAGCACAGATTGTGTCTTTCTCTACTCCCTCTTTCCTGCCTCCTTCCTCTATACTGTACGTAGTCCTGAAAACAAGAAGCTTTGCAGAGAAGGAGTTATGCAATAATGCTAGAATCACTAGCGGAAATCACTCATATGATAAAAACTGGACCAATCCACATGCCAAAAGACGGTCGGGCGGTAGAGGTTGAAGTACAGCAGCTCGTAAAAACTTTTGGGGAACATGAGGCGGTCAAAGACGTCTCTTTTACCATTGGCAAAGGCGAAATCTTCGGACTGCTCGGCCCCAACGGAGCTGGGAAAAGCACCACCATTAACATGATGTGTGGCTACCTCGAACCAACCTCTGGCGATACGCTCATTGCTGGGCAATCAATCACCAGGGAGCCGCGCAAGGTGAAGCGGATGATCGGGGTCGTGCCCCAGGAAATAGCACTCTACAACGACCTGAACGCAGTGGAGAACCTGGAGTTCTTTGGCGCGATCTACGGCCTGCCCTCGAAAGCACGCAAGGAGCGAGCACAAGCACTCCTGCATTTCGTCGGACTCTATGACCGCCGCAAAGAAGCAGTCAAAAAATTCTCAGGTGGGATGCAGCGTCGCATCAACATGGCTATCGCACTGATGCACCAGCCCGCCTTTCTGATGATGGATGAGCCAACGGTGGGCGTCGATCCACAATCACGCGAGCACATCTTCGCGACCATTGAGCAGCTTCGTGACCAGGGAACGACGATTCTCTACACGACCCATTATATGGAGGAGGCTGAGCGACTGTGTAACCGCATCGCGATCATGGATGAAGGGCAGATCGTTGCATTAGGGACGCTGGAACAGTTACTGGCAATGCGCGACCAGCAGCGCGAAGTGCAACGACCTCATGGTCTGCAAGAGCTATTCATCCAACTCACTGGAAAAACATTACGCGACTAATTGCCGAGAGAGCAATCTGTCATTGATAGAAAGAAGGAGAACATTCATGGCATCTACATCACTTCGTACACAGGTGGCCCTACGCAAGCTCATATGGGTTGGACCACTGACTATTGTTGCTACAGCCATCGCCAATCTCATCATACGCACCATCACCGTCTCGGTCTTTGGGGTTCCTGCGACATTTCAATACTTGCAGGCTCCCTATGTCATCGGCAGTACCATCATCTTTTTGCTGGTGGCCCTGCTCGCCTTTGTGCTGGTCAATCGCTTTGCGCGGCACCCAATCCAGTTCTATCGTCTACTGGCGTTCGTTGTCTTGTGCATCTCGTTTCTCAGCCCCGTTATGGCCCTGGTTGGTCTATTCCCTGCTTCTGGAATGACCCTCTCCATTTTCTGGACCATGATCGTGATGCATACCGTTTCCGCCATCATCGTCGTGGGTTTACTGACTACGCTGACGTGTGAGCAAGCATAACAAACGAGGGCATTTTTAATACGGAGGAAATAAAATTGAGACATGAAATGTGGCCTAATGTGCTTATGCTGTGCGGTTTTGGTGCGTAGCAATTTTCTTAGGGTTGCTACTCTTTGCAAACCTTTCGCCAACATTAAATGTAGTGGCAAGTATTGCAGAGAGTATCTCGATTGGCGTCGGCAGCATAGGCATTGGTGGTCGAATTACTCAGGCGAGAAGAAAAAAATAAGAAAAGTAGAGTGCGTCCAATGGAGCAGTAGGAAGAACAATAAGATATGAAGACACTATGGTACATCGCAAAAAAAGATTTGTTACAGATCACCAAGGATAGAAACGGGCTGATACTCTTGCTCGCGGTTCCCCTGGTACTCATCTCAATCGTAGGTTTTGCCTTCGGCAGTTTCTATGGCAATGGGAGCAGTCAGATTCAAATCACGGTTGCGTTGAGCAATCAGGAGACAGCGCAAGATGCATTCGTTGGCAAGAGCATCGCCAGTGCGCTCAAGGTCAATAGCAGCCAGCTTGCCATCACTGTCAACGAGTATCGAAATCCAGCTCAAGTGATAGAGCAGGTCTCAGCCTCAAATGATGCTGCCAATGTGGGTATCGTGATCCCCGCGGGAGCCAGTCAGACGTTGAGCAATGACTTGCAACAGAACGTCACGCCGAAGAATCTAGTGCAGTTTTATACCTTGCCGAACACCAATGACCTGCGTATCACTGTCGTACAGAATATTGTGAACAACGTCGTGCAGTCGATACTTTCGGGCAGCGCGGGTGTCAGCCAGGTTAATCAGGTCTGTCATCAACCAGGGAACCACTGTGCTCAAAATACCATTGATCCTGCCGTTATTAGTGCAGCGGTCGCAAAGGCCAATGGTGAGGCTGACCAGGCCATTGAGCCACTGACCGCGGGCCAGGTCGTCAAGATCGGGCCATTTGACCAGGTGCTTCCTGGCTATGCCATCTTCTTCTCGCTCTTTGGCCTCAATGCTGTGGCGGCAACGATCTTGCAAGAGAAGGAAGATGGCACCTTCCGCCGCTTATTGATTGCTCCCATCCAGAAATATGCCTTGCTGGGCGGCAAAATGCTCGCGCAATTTATCGTGACGATGGCGCAACTGTCCATCATCTTTCTCGTCGGCTACGTCGTGTTCAAGGTGCATATTCATGACTGGCTGGCGGTGAGCCTGCTGTTGATTGGCACCAGCTTCGCCGCGACAGGTCTTGGTATGCTGCTGGTTTCATTGGTCAGGACTCGTGCGCAGATCAACCCGGTGGTGAGTCTCGTCGTTCTCGTCACCTCAGCCATTGGTGGGGCCTGGTGGCCGCTCTTTCTGGAGCCAACCTGGTTGCAGCAACTGGCGAAAATCGGCATCACCGCCTGGGCCATGGAGGGGCTGAATGGCTCAATGATTCTCGGAAAAGGCTTTATGGATGTCCTGCCGGATATCCTGGGTTTGCTGGCCTATGGCCTGATCTGTCTTTTGATTGCCCTGCGGCTCTTCCGCTTCCAGCAAAAGACAGCCGTTGTGAAGTGATTGTGATCGGATGATGAACGTGTCCCGCGTAGCTGTATCGCTGCGTGGGATACGTTGTGGCGAGGTGAACAAGAGTCGTTGACAGACCTCGCTTCATCCAGCCATAATGAAACAAGTCAGTACACTCTATCCTGGGAGGAATATCTATGACCGACTCAATCCGTATCCTGCTCTGCGAGGACCAGACCCTCATGCGCCAGGGACTGCATACCATCCTTGAACTTGAGTCGGGTTTTCAAGTCGTAAGCGAGGCCGCTGATGGCGAAGAGGCGGTAAGCCAGTATAATACACTCCGCAACCTGGGCAACGGCCCTGATATTGTGCTCATGGATATTCAAATGCCGCGTATGAGCGGTGTGCAAGCGACCGCTGTGCTCACCACCAGCGACCCTGCCGCACGCGTTATTATCCTTACCACCTTCGACTATGAAGATTATGTGTTTGATGCCATCAAGGCCGGTGCCATGGGGTATCTCCTCAAAGATGTACCCGCTGATGAACTGATAGCAACTATTCGCCAGGTGTATGCAGGTGAACCCTCCATCCAGCCCAAGATTGCCAACAAACTCCTCATCGAATTTGGACGGAAAGGTCGTTCCACTGCTGGGACATCCCACTCTCCACAGCAAGAGGAGCTGAGTCCACGGGAGATCGAGATTCTCAAGCTGCTCGCGGAAGGAGCAAGTAATCGCAAGATTGCCGAGAAACTCGTGCTCGCTGAGGGGACCGTCAAAAACCATGTATCGAACATCCTGAGCAAGCTCCATACTGAGAACCGCACTCAGGCAGTCTACCTGGCACGCGAGCGCAAGCTGCTCTAAAGAAGGGAGAGACCATGTCAGCACATTTCGATGTAGAGAAAGATAATGCACACTTCTTTCGCATCTTCAGACGTGTGTTCGCGATGTTTACTGTCCTTATATGTATCTATCTCACCGCATCGACCTATGCTATCTTGCTAAACAACCCTTCCTATATGCATGATTGGCGCGGTGTAACCTGTATTGTGCTGACCGTTCTTGCTTTCCTGATCTATGCCGTCCAGTTCCGCATGAGCCTGAATATGGACTGGCCTCCGCCATGGCGTTACGCAGTGGGTCTATGGGCCAGTTTGTATCTTGTCGTGTTGCTGCTTACACTCATCAATAACGGCTTTGTCTGGGATTTCTACGTTGTGTTTGCAATCGGCTTTGGCCTGTTTGGGGGAGTTCGCCTGGTGCTTGCCACATGTTGTATGGCCATCACGATGTTTGCTTTTCAGGGCTTGCTGACCTGGCCGCCGACTGGTGGTGCGCTTGTGGGCATCGCCGGTCAAGCCTTGTCGCTCTCCAGCATCACAGGTTTTAACATGCTGTTCCAGCATCTGATAGGAGAGCGATTTGAACGCAATAGACTTTTTACGCAACTGACTCAAGCCAATGGCGAGCTAGAGGAAGCCCATCGCCAACTCGCGCAATCGGTAGCCCAGGAGCAAGAGCTTGCCGTCTTGCATGAGCGCACCCGGCTGGCACGCGAGATGCACGATACTATCGGCCATGCTCTGGTTCTTATCTCCGTCAAGCTTGAAGCAGCCCAGCGACTCCGTATGCGTGATCCTGAACGCTGTGACCACGAGCTGGAGTCCACCAAGCAGATTGCACGCGAAACGATGACCGCTTTGCGTGCCTCCATCGCCGATTTGCGCTCCCCAACATTGGAGCATGCACACATCAATCAGGCACTCAGTCGCTCTGCCAGGGAACTTGCCCAGCGTACCAATCTGTCCGTCACCTACACCCTGCAGGCAGATATTGACCTTCTCCCCGCATCGGTCGAAGAAACGCTCTGGAAAGTGAGCCAGGAGGCATTTACCAATATCGAAAAACATGCCCATGCAAGCCATGTGCAAGTAAGTATCAGCCGAGAGGATGAGAAACTGCTTATGCGTATCCACGATGATGGCATCGGATTACCCCCGGCATTGACCCAACCCGACAAAGACGGTAGCTTGATGTACAGCAGCCCAGGTGGTCACTATGGGCTGCGTGGAATGATCGAGCGCGTAGAAGCCATAGGCGGGCGTCTTACGCTGCAATCCAGCAAAGAGCAGGGAACAACCATTGAAGTTGAACTGCCGCTTGCACGCAGTACACCACTGGAAAGCGATACTATTCAATTTGGAGACCATTCCAAAACGGGGGCCAACTGATTGCGTAGTGCATGAGTTCGCTTTCTGTTATCGAACTTGAACTCCTGCAACCCAGACACCACGAACGGCACGGGTAGCAGCAATATCCTGGGTCGGGTCTCCCTCAATGAGCAGCAGGTCGGCCCGACGACCTGCCTCAATGGCCCCTCGATCCGTGAAGCCAAAGAACTCAGCAGGGACGACCGTTGCGGAGCGCAGAGCTTCCACAGGCGTCAGCCCAGCCTCAACCAGCAAACCTAATTCATCATGGAGTGATTCCCCATGTTGAATCGGTGCGGGTGAAGCAGATCCTTGGTTCGCGTCCGTCCCCGCCAGGATGGGGACGCCTGCCCGGTGGAACGCTGACACCGTTGAGCGAGCATGGGCATAATCTACGCCTGCACCATGCGTCGGCAGGCGTCCTCCCAGACTTGCCACGGCACGCATCATGGTTAACGTTGGCACTGACACAATGCCCCGTGCCGCAAAAGCGCGTGCCAGAGTGTCATCCGCGTCTGCGTCCAGGGGAGCATGCGTGAGGATGTCTACTCCCGCCTCAGCCGCATTCGTGAGCGCGGCGATGGTGGTGACATGAGCGATCGCTTTTAGCCCCGCCTGATGGGCGACCTCGACCAGTGCGGCGATGGTGGCAACGTCAAGGGCAGCCGACCCCATGATGCGAGGGTCCTCAACGATCACTTTGATGTAATCAGCCCCTTCCGACACGCGCTCAGCCACAAAGCGACTCGCATCGGCAGGGCCGGTCACCGTACTCGAAGCCGGGTAGCCCATTCTGGTCGTCTGCATGCCTCCTGGCGCACTCGCCGGGTTGCCCGCGCCTCGGATATCGGCGAACCCGTTGCGATGACGCAGCGAGTTGGTCACTGCCATCGATTGCGATCCCATGTCGAGCATGGTTGTACAGCCCCACTGCGTTCCGTGCGCGAGCTGAGCGAGACTGGCAAGATGGACATGGCAATCGATGAAGCCAGGCAGCAATGTGCCATGCTGCCCATCCACCGTCGTGTCAGCCGTTGTTGCGTGCGAGATGACTCCATTGTCAATAACCACCGTCCGTTCATCGGTCAATGCGTTACCGTCAAACACTTTGACTTTCGTGATGGCGATTGCTTCTGACATACCTACTATTTCCCTTCTTTATTACCTCAAGCAGCCTTTTTCCTCTCAGACGTTGCCTCCCTATTCAAGCAGTTTCTTGACATGAGCGATGGTCTGTTGAATATGGTGGCGCACTGCATTGGTCGCCCGAACCGGGTCGCCAGCCTGACAGGCGGCAAGAATCTCACGATGCTCCCTGTCGAGACGCTCTGCATCTCTGGGAACGTCCGCGGCTGCATAGAGATGGTTGTAGGCGATGGAGGCATTGCGCAATTCCTCAATCATCGTGAGCAGTCGTACACTTCCCCCAAGTCTGTACAAGCTCAAGTGGAACTGTTGATTCCGCTCAACATAGCGAACCGGTTCGCTGGTCGTGTGCATCTCATCGAGGATAGCAACAAGTGGAGGAGCATCCTGGACCTGGAAGCGTTCGGCGGCTTTCTCGGCGGCCAGCATCTCCAGAGCCATGCGAATTTCGTAGTGTTCGACAAGGTCCTGAATCGTTGGCAAGAAAACCGTGACGCCTCGATGGGTGTCGATCTGCACCAAGCCATCACTTTGCAGCAGTCCAAATGCCTCGCGAACGGGCGTCGTACTGACCCCAAACCGCTGCGCGATCTCAACCTGGCGCAACCTGATACCTGCCGAAAGTTGTCCTGTGACGATTTCGTGTCGGAGCGCAGCCGCCAGTTGCTCCGCTATCGTGAGTTTGGTGAGAGTGGTATGTGTATTGCCCTTTCCTGTTGGTGGCATTGAATCCATATACTTCGTTCTCCCCCTCTTGACAACGATACTATACATTATGCATAATGTACAATATTGTAACGTGCTTGTCTAGATGGCGAATCAGACACAAAGAGGTGAGCAGTATGAGTCAGAGCACAGCAGCAAACAGTAATTCCTTTCCTCCAGGCCGTCCCGTAGTATTTCGTAACGCCACAGTACTGACCATTGACCCCTCGCTTGGGATGTTCGAGGGCGGCGATGTCCTCGTCGTCGATAAGCGCATCGCGGCTGTAGGACGACAACTCGTCGTGCCGGATGACGCGGTGGAAATCGACGCGTCCGACGGTATTCTCATGCCAGGCATGGTGGACACGCACCGCCATATGTGGCAGACAGCACTCCGCGGATTTGGTGCTGACTGGACCCTCACGAACTACTTCCAGTTCTACTACCTGAACTGGGGCAAGATATTCCGCGCTGAGGATATTTATGCAGGAAACCTTCTTGCAGCGATTGAGGCCGTAGATGCTGGCGTCACCACATCGGTTGACTGGTCTCATGGCTTGCAAACGGTCGAATACGCCGATGCGGCAGCCGATGCGCTTGAAGCGGTTCCGGGTCGGTTCGTCCTCGCTTACGGCAACCTCCTCGGTGCTCCCTGGCAGTGGACAAAGGCACCTGAGTTCGCCGATTTCATTCGCCGTCGCATTGACGGACGTGGAGATATGCTGCGTATGCAGATTGCCTTCGACGTGACCGGCGACCCGGCCTTCCCTGAGAAAGGTGCGTTCGAGGTCGCGCGTGACTTCAACCTGCCGGTGACGACCCACGCTGGTGTTTGGGGTGCGACCAATGATAATAGCATCCGTTTGATGCACGAACATGGATTCATGACTCCCTCCACCATCTACGTGCATGCGGCAACATTATCCGAAGACTCGTATCATCGTATAGCTGCCACGGGTGGTCATGCATCAGTGTCTGCTGAGAGCGAAGATAATGCTGGTCAAGGCTACTCTCCCACATGGCAACTCCGGCGGCATAACATCCCCGTTTCTCTATCAATGGACACCAGCGTGTGGTGGAGCGCAGACCTGTTCTCCGCGATGCGTGCAACACTCAACGCGGACCGTGCTCGTGAGCATTGGGAAGCGCACAAGCGCAACGAAACCGTCATGCTCAATCATCTGCGTGCTGAGCAGGTCGTGACCTGGGCGACGCTTGGTGGTGCTCAAGCGTTGGGGATGGACAGCTTCATTGGTAGCATCACCCCCGGTAAAAAGGCTGATCTCGTCCTGATTAAAAATGACCAGTCGCCAGTGATGTTCCCGTTGCTCCACCCCTACGGACACGTCGTGTTTCAAGCTGGTCGTGGAGACGTGCATACGGTGATGGTGGATGGTAAGGTTGTCAAGTACGACCACCGTCTCCTCGATATTGATCTCAACAGAACCAGGCAGGCCGTCGCGAAGACGGTTGAGTACGCGAAGTCCAAATTAGGCGAACAAGCCTGGCACCAGGGCATGAATCCTGAGAAGGCAGAAGTTGAGTTGATTGACAACCCATATACCTACTCCGACCGAGAACGTGACCAGGCGGCGCAGAAACAGGCAAGCCAGGAATCGTGAGCAACGCTTCCATTTTCCTTGATGAAGAGAGCATGAGGCAGATCAATTGTTGAGTGAAGAGTTAAGACAGGGGGAAAACTATGACGAGTCACGCTATCAGCATAAGTGCTGGTAACATACGGCTTTCAGGACGCTTCCTTCCAGCAACGAATGGACAGCCAAGAGCATTGCTTGTCGCAGTGCATGGTGGAACCTATACAAGTAAATATTTTGATACTTCTCCGTCATTGTTGTTCGAGTTTTGCGCTTCGTTAGGCTACTCGATACTTGCGCTTGACCGCCCTGGATATGGAGCGGCAACTTCCGTTCCATTTGACCAACTCTCATTCGATGGCCAGGTTCCAGTTCTACGACAGGCACTTGAGAAGATTTGGCATGAATATGGCCAGCAATCCGCAGGGATGTTTTTGATTGGTCATTCGATTGGAGGGATGATTTCCTTGCTGCTCGCGGCAGAAAACCCGCACGAACGTCTGCTCGGCATGAATATGACCGGATCGGGAGCACTCTACAATGAGCAGACAAAAGTAGCGTTTGCGGCTTTAGTCAGTGATGCACCAACAGTGATGATGGATATAGCGATTAAAGTCATGGCCATGTACGGGCCGGCATGGTCGTATCCAGAGGAACTGGCTCACTATGACCCGGAACGCGACGTTCCCACCGCTGCGATAGAGCTTGCGGAGGCACAAACATGGGGCGTGCGTCTGCCGCAAGTTGCTGCGAACGTGCGTATTCCCGTCCAGTTCATCGTTCCTGAATATGATCACCTCTGGCGTGCTGATACAGAGGCACTTAGCCATGTGGCCGAGATGTTCACTGCCGCGCCATTTGTCGATGTGGGCGTGCAACGCATGGCGGGCCATTCGGCGGAGTTACATACGCTCGCTCGCGCCTTCTACATGAAAATACTCTCCTTTGTCGAGGAGTGCATCGTCTATCGTTTACATCGATCAAGCCTGTAAATCATTTCATTCCATGAGCGTAAAACGTACAACCTGGAATGCCTACTATTTACTGGTCGAACAGTACCAAAGAAACAGTGGGAAGACTATTACTAATCGAGACAGTATCTTAGTATGGAGAGGAACATAGTCATGCAACTAGTTAGTTACCGCATGCAAGGTCATACGGATGGAAACTGGCGTGCGGGTGTGGAACATGAGGGTCGCGTGGTGGATGTCGCAGCCCTTTGGCACGATGGTTTCCATGAGACGACGACCAAGCAACTACTCGCTGCCGGACCGACAACCGTAGACAAAGTCTTCAAGCAGGCTCGCGAGGCACTTGCTGCTGGTCCCGATGCGGCAGGAGTGTTGCGGGCCGCATCCGTTGAAATCGGGCCACCGATACCCGATCCCGACAAGATCATCTGCATCGGCCTCAATTATGCCGATCATGCCAATGAAGCTGGGCTAGCACAAACAGAGGTGCCTCTCTTCTTCGCCAAGTTCCGCAATAGCTTAACTGGTCCAACCAGCCCTATTCACTTACCTCGCGTGAGCAGTCAGATCGACTATGAAGGGGAATTAGCGGTCATCATTGGCACGCGCTGTAAAGAGGTGTCTGAGCAGGAAGCACTCCAGTATGTGGCTGGCTATAGCATCATGAACGATGTGAGTGCGCGTGACCTGCAAATGCGAACGAGCCAGTACATAGCTGGCAAAGCCCTGGATACCTTCGCGCCGATGGGGCCAGGAATGGTGCTGGCAGCTGAGATTCCCAATCCCCAGTCGCTTACGCTGACTACCAGGCTCAATGGGCAGGTGGTTCAACATGCCAGCACTGCCACGATGATCTTTTCGGTGGCGACCATCATCTCGTTCCTCAGTTCCCTCATGACGCTGGAACCTGGGGATATCATTGCGACGGGAACACCATCAGGTGTGGGATTCAAACGAACTCCTCCGCTCTTTTTGCATGAAGGGGATGTCGTGGAAGTCGAGATCGAAGGCATTGGGCAGATTCGCAATCCTGTGGTGGGCGCATAGGCGTAAGCAGGAGGAGAGCTGGAGAAGCGGAAAAAAAAGAGATGAGTCCATCTCACTGTAGAGATGCGTCTCATTGAAGAGGTGTCTCTTATCACAGCAACATCAAAGGAGAAAAGAAATGTCACACGTATCTGAAGAGACGACTACCGTTCGGCCTACCTTGCACCACATCAACCTGAAGACGTCGCGCTTTCACGAGATGATTGAGTGGTACGGCACCGTGGTGGGCATGAAGTCAAACTACACGTTTCCAGGTGGGGCCTGGCTCACCAATGACGAAGCCAACCATCGCCTCGCGTTACTGACCTCACCTGTGTTGAGCGATGATGCTGACAAGCTCATGCACAATGGCTTCCATCATAGTGCTTTCGAGTACCCGTCGATGGGGGATCTGCTTGACACCTACTCGCGTCTGAAAACCCTGGGCATCGAGCCACACGCCAGCCTCGATCATGGTATGACCACCTCATTCTACTATGAGGACCCCGACGGCAACAGCGTCGAACTGCAAGCCGACAACTTCGGGAGCTGGCAGGAGTCCACCGAGTGGATGTGTACCTCGCCGCAATTCGCCGCCAACCCCATTGGGATGCCCGTCGATCCTGAGCAGATGGTGGCCGCACGCCAGGCGGGTGCCTCGTTCGCCGAATTGCACGAGCGGGCCTACGCGGGCGAGTTTCAGCCTTCTGGCTCTTTGGACTTGCATGTGCCACTGGGCGATCCACGCTCTCCGGTGTAGTCGTGCTGACGTAAGGTCGTTATCTGGTGATTTGGAGGCACTATGCGAATGTTTATTCTGATCTCTCGTTTCCAAAGGCCGCTTGACGAGATCAATCACTTTCTTGCGCCGCACAGCGCGTGGGTGCAACGGCACTATGAGTCTGGACGATTTCTCGTCTCAGGGCGGCGTGAACCCCCAATTGGGGGGATCATTGTGGCGCGAGCATCCAGTGAACAGGAACTTCGTGAGATCCTGACCACAGACCCTCTCCAACAGATGGGACTGGCTGAATATGAGGTCTTTTCCTTCGAGGCCACCGATTTTCCCAAGCGGAGTAGTGCATTTGACACCTTTGCTTCGAGACCGTTGCGTGAACTGCAAGTGATGCAAGAGACAGAAGATCCACTATCAAAAGGAACACATGTATGAGACGAACGGGAATTCGCTTGCTCCTCTCAGGTATCTTCATCTATGGAGGGTGGGGAGCATTTAGCAAGCCAGGTGGACGCCCTAAATTGGTGGCAGCAGCAGGTATACCACGGCCAGAGCAGGCAGTAGTGCTGAATGGTGCGGTCATGATCCTTGCTGGTCTCCTCCTCAGCCTGGGCCTCATGCCCAAGTTAGCCGCAGCCCTTCTGATCGGCAGCCTGGTTCCGACGACGCTTGTGGGACATCCCTTCTGGAAAGAAGAGTCTGGGCCGGAGCGCGAGAAGCAAATGCTCCAGTTTCTCAAGAATCTTGGCTTGATCAGTGGGTTGCTGATGGTACTCACTGAAAAGAACGAATTGAAGGCGTAGAAATGCCAGTGTATAACGTGTCTGCTCGCTTTCTTTGTGAAAATGATTCAGGTCCGTGAGGATTACCAAATGAAGGATAAAGAAAAGGTGAAAATTATTGCGCTTGAAGAGCACTTCCAGGTTGCTGAGATCAAGAAGGCAGTAGCAAAATATTTTCCTGGTCAAAGTGCATCTCACCTGTTGGGTTACAATCCCCCCGACGCTCCCCTGGAAGAGCTAGGAGTTGGTCGCTTGCAGCGCATGGATGCGATGGGCATCGATGTCCAGGTTCTCTCCTACACGCCAGCCGGGCTGCCGGCCATTCCCGCGGCGGAAGCAGTACCGCTGGCCAGGGAGATCAATGACCAACTCGCAGCTACTATCCAGACCCATCCTGACCGCTTCGCTGGGTTTGCGACGTTACCAACACCTGACCCGAAGGCCGCCGCCGCCGAGTTAGAGCGTGCGGTGCAGAAGCTTGGCCTCAAAGGCGCGATGATTGGTGGACGGACCAATGGCCTTTTCCTGGACGATCCGCTGTTTCAACCCATTCTAGAAGCGGCGGCGGCCCTGGAGGTTCCCATCTATCTGCATCCGTCGTACCCGCCCAAAGCGGTGCAGGATGCCTGCTATGCTGGTCTTGATCCAGCCGTCAGCGCGAGATTTGCGACCGCTGGCTGGGGATGGCACCTGGAGACCGGCACTCACGCGCTGCACATGATCCTGTCCGGGGTGTTCGATCGCTATCCCGGTTTACAACTCATTCTTGGTCACTGGGGCGAGATGATTCCCTTTTATCTGGATCGCTTTGCTGAGATGTTAACCCGGACAGCCAAACATCTGCAACGGCCTATCGCGGACTACTTCTTGCAACAGATGTATGTCACGCCCAGTGGGATGTTTACCTTGCCCCCATTCTTGCTCACCCTGCAAATTATGGGAGCAGATCGCATCATGTATTCAGTCGATTATCCCTACATTGCGGGTGAGCAAGCCAGAACGTTTCTGGAGAACGCTCCCATCAGTCCCGCCGACAGAGAAAAAATCGCGCATGGAAACGCCGAAAAGGTGCTCAAACTTGCACCCATGTGATCTGAATTCGGGAAGAAAGGCAACGTTGGAGCATGATGGTGAGAGCAGATAGAAGTCAAGATATTCCTCACGAGACGCACGTTCTCATCGTCGGGGGTGGTCCTGTTGGGTTGAGTGCGGCAGTCGAGTTGGGACGACGAGGCGTGCAGTGCCTGATCGTCGAGCCGAGGCTGGTTGTCTCGCGTCTCAGGCCGCGTGCCAAGACGACGAATGTGCGGACAATGGAACATTTTCGTCGCTGGGGACTGGCCGAGCGCATTCGCGAGGTGGCACCGCTCAAGGTGGACTGGTCGCAAGACATCATCTTCTGCACCACACTGCTTGGGCACGAGGTGATGCGCTTCACGAATTGCCTGGGGCTTTCACCGCAGCGAACCGACATGTTCGCGGAATCGGGGCAACAGATCGCCCAGCCTCTGGTCGAAGAGGTGTTGCGGGAAGCAGTCACCGATCTGGAATCGTGCCACCTCTTGCTCGGCTGGTCGCTACACAGTCTTCAGCAGGACGAGGAAGGCGTCCAGACGACCATAGTCAACGAGCAAGGCGAGCAGCGGCAGGTCAGGGCGTCCTACGTCATCGGCTGCGATGGTGTACGCAGTGTCGTTCGTGCGGCAATGGGCGTTCATTACGTAGGAACCTCAGACTCGCGTCCGAACTTTGGCATCGTCTTTCGCGCACCTGGATTGGCGGAGCGGCAACCTCATGGCCCGGCAGTTCACTACTGGGTGCTCAATCCTTCCTGCCCTGGAGTCCTGGGCCGGATGGATCTCGAAGATCAGTGGTGGGTCATCGCTAACGGTGTCCCTGCTGAGATCGGGCAGGCCGATCCCCACGCCCTGATCCGTGGTCTCGTTGGGGCTGAGATCGAGGCCGAGGTGCTTGGAACAGACCCATGGACGGCTCGCATGTTGCTGGCGGACCACTACCACAACGGTCGGGTCTTCCTGGCTGGTGATGCCGCGCACCTGAATCCGCCGTGGGGTGGACACGGCTTTAACACCGGAATCGGCGATGCCGTGAACATCGGCTGGAAGCTGGCGGCGGTGCTTGACGGTTGGGGAGGCGATGGTCTACTTGCAAGCTATGAGGCGGAACGGCGACCGGTCGCCGAGCGAACCATCCGGGAGGCTGCGGCGAATATGAGTGTACTTGCCCCTGAACTCGGCAATCAAGCATTAGCAGACTCAGGCGTTGTTGGTGAACAAGCGCGGCATGCGGCTGCTCAGGTGATTCGAGCCGCTAAAGATCGCGAGTTCCACAGTCTGGGACTCGTCCTGGGCTATCAGTACGATGCCTCGCCGGTAATCATTGACGACGGTACGTCTCCTCTTTCCGAAGGCCAGGACTATGAGCAAACAGCCCGACCGGGAGCACGACTCCCGCACCTGTGGCTGCCAGATGGAGCGTCCCTCTATGATCGGCTGGGGAACGGGTTGTCGCTCCTCCGGCTCCGCGACGATGCCGATGTGGCCCCATTCATCGAGTCGGCTATAGACTATGGAGTGCCGCTGGATGTGATCGAGCTACGCGGTCAGACGCTTGAGGAACGCTACGAAGCCCCACTCCTCCTTGTGCGCCCCGATCAGCATGTGGCTTGGCGCGGCACATCTGTGGATTGGGCGACGGCGAGAGCAATTATTGATCGGGTTCGCGGAGTCTGATCACCTACAAGCTCAGCTTTCGCTGATTTCTCCACTATACCTCTCATGCGCCAAGCAACCAGTTAGCTCCCGTTTTGGAATGGTCTCCATTTTATGCAAGAGTCAAAATAAAATAGGGAGCGTGATTATTCACGCTCCCTATTTATTACGATGCACTCTTTTCGATTACGCGGCCTGTTCAACTTCAACGATTGACTGTTGTGCCTCGACGGCGATACTACCATCGCGGACAGTCAGCAGAGCTGTCTGACCGGCGGCAATCTCTTCGGCAAGCAAAGCATCTGCTAAGGCATCGTCAACGTTGGTCTGGATAGCACGGCGCAATGGACGCGCACCATACTCTTCGTCGAAGCCTTCCTTCAAGAGGAAGTCTCGTGCCTCATCGCTCACCTCTAATGCAATACCCTGGTCGGCGAGTCGTACCCGTACCTGGGCCAACAGCAGATCAACGATGCTATAGAGTTCCGTTTTGCCCAGCGAATGGAAGACCACGATCTGGTCAATACGGTTGATGAACTCAGGACGGAACATGTGCTTCAGCCCTTCAATGGCCTTCGAGCGCATGATCTCGTGCTGCTCATCCCGCTCATCCCCATCTTTCTTCGTCGAGAAACCGATGCGGACGGCCCGTTTGAGTTCCGAGCTACCGGCATTGCTGGTCATAATCACCACAGTATTCTTGAAATCCACCGTGCGACCCTGACCATCAGTCAACCGCCCATCGTCCATGATCTGTAACAGAGAGTTGAAGACCTCTGGATGGGCCTTCTCCACCTCGTCCAGTAAGATGACGCTATACGGGCGACGGCGCACTTGCTCGGTCAACTGACCACCCTCGTCATAGCCGACATAGCCCGGAGGGCTACCGAACAGACGAGCAACGGTATGTGGCTCCATGTACTCCGACATATCCAGGCGGATCAGGTTCTCCACACCACCAAAGAGTTCGGCTGCCAGAGCTTTTGCCAGCTCTGTCTTACCAACGCCCGTTGGGCCAAGGAAGAGGAATGAACCAATTGGTCGTTTCGGATCTTTCAAACCGGCACGCGAACGGCGAATAGCACGACTTACCGCGCTGATGGCCTCGTCCTGTCCAACGACATGCTTGCGCAAATCAGCTTCCAGGTTACGCAGGTTTTGACGCTCGCTCTCCAGCATCTGGCTAACAGGAACGCCTGTCCAGTTCTCAACGACATGGGCGATATGTTCAGGTGTGACAATCAAGGTCACAATATTCTTCGACTCGCCACGCGCTTTATCCAGTTTGCCCTGCGTCACCAGTTCTTGCTGGCGCAGTTTCGCGGCATGCTCATAATCTTCGGCATTGGCCGCGGCTTCTTTCTTCGCCTGGATATCAACCAGTTCCGCTTCAAGATCAGACAACAGGTTCGGCGTGACAATACCCTTCTCGCTAGCATCCAGCCGCAAAGCCGACGCCGCTTCATCCATTACGTCAATCGCCTTGTCAGGCAAGAAACGATCATTGATATAGCGATCAGCGAGTTTAACCGAAGCTTCGATGGCTTCATCAGTAATGCTGACGCCATGGTGTGCCTCGTAGTTAGCACGCACAATACGCAACATATCCATCGCCTCTTCCTCTGATGGCTCATCCACCTTCACAGGCTGGAAACGACGTTCCAGGGCGGCATCTTTCTCAATATGTTTGCGGTATTCATCCAGCGTGGTTGCGCCAATCAAATGCAGTTCACCACGCGCTAACGCGGGTTTTAGCATGTCGCCAGCACCAACCGCTCCTTCAGCAGCACCTGCTCCTACCACGGTATGCAGCTCGTCGATAAAGACAATGACATCTTTCGCCTCGCGCAATTCCTCAAGGATCGATTTGATACGCTGCTCAAACTGTCCACGGAACATTGCACCAGCTACCATGCCACCAATATTGAGCGAAACGATACGTTTGCCACGCAGTGTTGCAGGTACATTGCCTTCCTGGATACGACGCGCCAGTCCTTCGACAATGGCTGTCTTACCTACGCCTGGCTCACCAATCAGCACCGGATTGTTCTTCTGACGGCGACCAAGCACGGTAATCACACGGCGCAATTCACGATCACGTCCTGCCGCCGGGTCAAGCTTACCCTCCGTCACTTCGGCGGTAAGGTCACGACCATACTGGTCAAGGGTTGGCGTTTTACTATGTTTAGCCTGTCGCTCAGCGGTGGCAGTATTGACCCCGTTGGCGGCAGAGGCGGAATTGTTGTTATTAGGAGCGAAACCGAATGGCGTACCTTCAGGCCTATCTTGCCCATTAGGACCGCCCATCTGCTCCATCGCGGCACCCATCAGTTCATCGATACATGACTGACAAAGGTAGTGTTGCACACGACGGCCATTGACGATCTCATCTACACGCATGCGGGCGGGATTTTTTTGACAACGTTCACAAGTCATTTAAGTATAGCTCCTCACTATAGATGGTCTTTCACATCTTGTTTTAGCAGACTCAAGGTGAGATTGCTAGATTATAGCAGATAATCCGCCGTTTGTCTAGCACTCTTTCATCTTGATTGCTAATCACTGGTTATAACGCTGTGAAAGGGGCCATTATTCCCATATTTCGACATATTTGGAGGATTCTTGAAATTAATTTTGTCGGGGCGTGGAGAGAGGGAGTCGTACTTCAAAGGTCGAACCTATCCCAATCTTGCTCTCTACTCGTACCTCTCCGCCATGCGCCTGGACGATCCATTGCACAATAGAGAGGCCGAGTCCTGTGCCTCCCGGTCTCTCTTCGTCTGTCAGAGCACACAATTGCTCCTCCTGGCCGTGAGTGCGTGCTTTATCCACACGGTAAAAACGCTCGAAGAGGTAGGGGAGGTGCTCCTCGGCGATGCCCGGCCCGTCGTCCCGCACACGGATCACGCCCCATCGCCCTTGTTCACATGCCAATTCTACGTGTACCCGTGTCCCAATGCCACGGGTATATTTGATCCCATTTTCTACCAGATTCATCACTATCCGATTCAGGTACTGTGGGTCTCCGACGACGAGGAGTTCTGGCAAATCCCCGGTTGAGAGGGTAATCTGGCTCTGCTGCGCTACTGAAAGCAGACGTTCGACAGCACCGAGTGCGATATCGCTCAGATCGACCTCTTCCTGGTGGAGTTCAATGCGCCCGGTATCTGCTCGTGCCAGGAGCAGTAGGCTATTGACGATGCCTATCATCTGTTCATTTTCGGCCTGGATCTGCTCCAGCACCTGCCGATATGCTGTGGATGGGGCAGTTGCGTCAATGCCCGGTTGATTTCCAATTCGATAATGGTGAGCGGTGTTCTTAACTCGTGGCCGGCATCTGCCGTGAATTGGCTTTGCCGCTTGAAGGCGGCTTCCAGGCGACCAAGCATCTGGTCAAACGTTGCTGCCAGTTCGCCAAACTCATCTCTGCGCTGCAAATGTAAGCGGCGGCGCAGATCGGTCGCATTGATTTCGTTGGCTGTGCGCGTAATCATCTTCACCGGGCGCAGTGCTTTGCCCGACAGCCAGTAGCCCCCGATCGCCGCGATCAGTAGGGCCACAATGCCCCAAAAGAGCCAGATTGTCTGGAAAGAAACGAGATACTGACGTGGCAATCCCACCAGGAGGGTTGCGACGCGTGCTTTTTGGTTTAGCACAGGCGTCAGCAGGATGTGATAGTCGTTCTGATCGGTCCACCAGCCCCAGCCATGGAAGTGACTCTGGGGAACAGTGAGATCGAGCACCTGGGCGTTCTGCTCGGCTCTGGCCTGCAGAGGTTCTATCACGTTGCCCGCTAGAGGACCGCGCAAGTCCAGGATGCTGCCATCGGGACGCAGCAACAGCACCATCTCCTGCGAGGACTGAGTGAGGTGGAGGTCTGTGAGTGTCTGGCGATCCAGTAGGGCCTGCTCGTAGGTTTGTGCGAACCGCTGGCTATCCTGATACAATTGTGTCTCCAGCTTGCTCTCGGCAGCATCGGCATTCAGGAACGTCTGCGTCGCATAGAGACTGCCACCAAAGACGAACACGATAAACGCCATCACAGCCAGGTACCAGAGGGTCAGGCGCGTCCGCACGCTCTGGGCCAGGGAAACGCGGACGTGATGCTGTGCGGGTCGTTTCATGAATCACTCTCGCTCTGACGACGGTTGCAAGCGATAGCCGACACCGCGGACGGTGGTCAGCAATTTGACCGCAAACGGGGCGTCGATTTTCCGCCGCAGCCGACGGACATACACATCAATCACATTCGATTCGCATTCAAAATCGTAGTTCCAGATGTGCTGTTCGATCATCTCGCGTGTCACCACCTGATTAGGATGATACATGAAATACTCAAGCAGCGCGAACTCCTTCGGTGTCAGATCGATAGAACGCCCTTCTCGTTCCACATTGTGGATAACCGGGTCAACGACAAGATTCCCCAGCTCTAACCGCCCACTCGTGTAGGGATGGTTGCGCCGTAGTAACGCACGCAAACGAGCCAGCAACTCACGCAGAGCAAAAGGCTTCGCCAGGTAATCATCAGCCCCACAATCCAGGCCCTGGACACGATCGTCAACGCTGTCGCGGGCCGTTAAGAGCAGAATCGGGGTATGGATACGGCGGAGGCGCAGATCACGACAGACCTCTAACCCATCTTTTTTGGGCAAGAGAATGTCCAGGATAATCAGGTCATAAGGCGTCAGTTCGGCGAGGTCCTGCCCTTCCTGTCCATCATACGCGGTATCGACACTATAGCCTTCATGGGCCAGATTGGATGCCAGCGAGCTGCTCAGCCTATGGTTGTCTTCTATCACCAAGGATACGCATGGGAAAGCTTCCTTTTCGTCTGCACACCTGATGTGTACATGTTCAACGCCACAGGTGTGCCTTTTTTCTGTCTACTATTTCATTATGGCACAGCAAGATGACAAATTGATGACAAAACAAAGGAAATATATTCATGTTCATGTCATCTGAACCGGCTATACTGTTGCTACAGCTACGGGAAACACGTTGCTGAATAAGAGAGAATTGGGAGATTTTTTATATGATAACCACACGTACCATACAGATCATTGCAGGTGTTGCCGGCTTAGGGGCCTTAACACTTGGATTATTATTCTGGATCGCGAACATTGACCTGCTTAATATTCATATGCTGTTGGGCCTTATCGTAGCCCTTACGTTGCTGGTGATGAGCATTATAGCGGTCAGCACCAGAGGTATGAGGATTTGGGGCATTGTCGGCATCGTATACGCCGTGATTGTGCCGATCTTTGGCCTAAGGCAAGCCACTCTACTCATTGGTGATCTGCACTGGCTGATACAGGTCTTACACATCCTAGTCGGCATAGGTGCTATCGTCCTGACGGGTATGATGGGTACACGCTACCTGGCACTGAAGCAAGCCAAGACCAGGCCTATCGTCGCGCCCCAATAGAGACGCCAGGGAATACGAAACATGAAGAGTTGAGGTGGTGACGGGTTTTAGCTCGCCACCACCTCAACTCTTCATGTGGTATAGTCAAGGACATGAAGTCTAAAGCACACAAGGAGGTTCAATCATGGATTTCGCCTATTCCAAGAAGGTCAACGCACTGCTGAAACAACTAAACGACTTTATGGAACGCTATATTTACCCCAATGAGCAAACCTATGAAGATCAAATTACCGCCTCCGGCGACCCACACCACCATGCCGAAATCGTCGATGAGTTGAAGGAAAAGGCCAGAGCGGAAGGCCTGTGGAACCTCTTTCTACCCGACGAAGAGTTCGGGGCGGGCCTGACCAACCTGGAATATGCACCGTTGGCAGAGATCATGGGCCGCATGAGCTGGTCATCCGAAGTCTTTAACTGCGCCGCACCGGACACAGGCAACATGGAGATATTAGCGCAATTCGGCACACCAGAGCAGCAGCGACAATGGCTGCAACCGCTGCTCAACGGCGAAATTCGCTCGGCCTTTGCCATGACCGAACCGGACGTTGCCAGTTCGGATGCTACCAACATCCAGTTCTCCATTCGTCGTGAGGGCGATGAATATGTCTTGAACGGACGCAAGTGGTGGATATCAGGCGCGGCCCGCGAACGCTGCAAAATATTTATCGTCATGGGCAAAACCGATCCCCAGAATCCTGACAAGCACAGGCAACAAAGTATGGTGCTGGTGCCGCGCAACACGCCCGGTTTCACTATTGTACGCAATCTGAAAGTGATGGGCTATATAGACAACGAGAGCCATTGCGAATTGAGCTTTGACAATGTGCGTGTGCCGGTCAGCAATTTGCTGGGCGAAGAGGGCGGCGGCTTTGCCATTGCCCAGGCGCGTCTTGGCCCCGGACGCATCCACCATTGCATGCGAGCTATTGGCGGAGCGCAACGCGCCCTGGAACTCATGTGCCAGCGTACCTCCTCGCGCATTGCCTTTGGAAAACCCCTTTCAGAACAAGGCATTGTTCAGGACTGGATTGCCCAATCCCAATTGGAGATCGAACAGGCGCGTCTATTGACGCTCAAAACTGCCTGGATGATCGACACCGTTGGCAAAAAAGCGGCACAAAAAGAGATTGCCATGATCAAAATCGCCGTGCCTGCCGTCTTTACTAACGTCGTCAACCGCGCCATCCAGGCTTTCGGCGGTGCTGGCCTGGGCGAAGACTTCCCCCTGGCTTCAATGTGGGCGCACGGGCGCACCCTCCACATCGTCGATGGCCCCGACGAAGTCCACAAACGCGCATTGGCAAAGGCAGTGATCAAAGAGTTGACACGCTAAATTGGGATTGAATGTAGCAACCAGAGAAAGGAAGTCATGATACATGACAACACTTCCTCCCTTGATTCATGAAGAGAACCTGCGCCGCTATCTTGCGCAACATATACCAGGCGAAGATGCTCCCTTGGAGGTCACTCGCATCAGCGGCGGACATTCCAATGAGACATTTTACATTCAGAGAGGAGCGCAGGAGTGGGTCTTACGACGACCGCCGCGTGGGCCATTACTGCCTACGGCCCATGACGTACTGCGCGAGTATCGCGTGCTGAAAGCACTCAATACCACGACGGTTCCAACGCCAAAGGTCGTACTGGCTTGTGAAGATACCAGTGTCATTGATGCACCCTTCTATCTGATGGAACGTGTGCATGGCATCGTGGCACGCGATAAGTTACCGCCCTACGCCAATGATGTCGCTGGACGACGGGCCATCAGTATTGCCCTGATGGATGCGCTGGTCGCGCTGCATGGCGCGGATTGGCGTGCTATCGGCCTGGAAGACTTCGGCAAACCGGAGGGTTATCTGGAACGTCAATTGCGCCGTTGGGGCGGTCAGCTTGAGAAGTCTCGCCAACGTCCACTGCCCGATTTGGACGCCGTAACCGCCTGGCTCGCTGGACATATGCCTGCATCAGGACCCGCCACGATTGTCCATGGCGATTTCCGCCTGGACAATGTCATGCTGTCGAACGATGAACCGTGCGTGATAGCGATCTTTGATTGGGAGATGGCGACCATTGGTGATCCCCTGGCTGATGTTGGCTATCTACTCTCCTTCTGGCGTGAACCAGGCGATCCCGAACCAGATTTCGCCTCCGATGTGTGGCGTGCTATGGAGCAGCCAGGCTTTCTCACACGGAAAGAGATCACCGACTATTATGCCGAGCGTAGCGGTCGGACTGTGCGTGATATGGCTTTCTACGAGGCTTTAGCCATCTGGAAACTGGCGATTCTGTTGGAAGGCAGCTATTCGCGCCATCGTTCCGGCACCACCGATGATCCCTTCTTTGCCCGCTTAGATGAAGGTGTCCCTGCGCTGGCTCGCCGGGCCCTACGAGTTTGTCACAATGCAAAGGTGCAATAATTTGCACCCCTATATTTTCCAAAGGGAACTAACAACACTTATGGCAGATCCATTTTTATTGCAGCGCAAGAATGCTGCTGAATTGTTTATTGTGCGACACGGTAACGCGCTCCCAGGCCCCGATGAACTCATTCCCAGTGGTGTCTATGACGATTTACCGTTGAGCAATATCGGGCGCGAACAGGCTCAATCGCTGGCCGCACGGCTCGCTCCCCTGCGCTTTGATGCCATGTATAGTAGCCCGTTGCGGCGTTGCCGGGAGACCGCGGCTCCCCTGGCCGAACGCTGGGGAATGACACCTACCATCGTTGATGATATCCGCGAAATTCGGCTGGGGGATATTCGTCCTCTACCCGACGACAAGCAAGATATCCCCGCCTTGGCCAAAGCATTGCAGGAACGCCAGGACGATATTATACGCGTCGCGGGTGAAAGCGGTAACTGGGATAGCATCGAAAATAGCGAACCCTCCAAGGCATTTCGCCAGCGCGTTGTCCACGCGCTGGATGAGATTGCGCACAACCATATCGGCGAACGCATCATTGCCTTTGCTCATGGCGGCGTCATCAACGCCTATGCCGCTGAAGTATTGGGTCTGGAAAAAGATTTCTTCTTTCCTGCTGCCAATACGTCCATTACCGTCGTGCGCGTCCGCGGTAAGCAGCGCGTGTTATTCATCATGAATGACATTGCCCACGTCAAACGCATGGGCTGAGCATTAATCTTCGTCGAGGCAAAAAACTAACCAGCCTAGCCACTTTGTCCTGTGGCCAGGCCATAGAAGAGCAGAATGGCAGCAGCAAACATCAAGATTGCGGTAATCACCATCCCCGTGTTGGTAAGCCAGCTCATGGGTTGATTGCGCATGATCTTGCGGTTATTCCCCACCACAATGAGGTAGATTACGAGCATTGGTGCCAGCACCCCATTTAACACATTGGCCCAGAACATCAACTGAATAGGGTCGAAGCGCAGGAGCGCAATAATCAGACTGACCAGCATAGAGGCCGTCAGGATCAGGTAGAACCCTTCACTTTGCCAGGGCTTTTTCGAGAGACCGGCAGGCCAGCCAAAAATACCGGATACCGCATACGATGTGCTAGCCAGCAAGACGGGTATGGCGACCAAGCCCGCCCCAATAAAGCCGATAGCAAACAGGTATTTCGCGAATGGCCCTAGCAGCGGCTCCAGCGAACGGGCCGCGTCAGCAGCGGTGGTAATGCTTTGATGATGAGCAAACAGTGTGGCTGAGGTACAGACGATAATAAAGAAAGAAACCAGATTGCCGCTGATCACACCAATAGCGACATCTACCTCTGCCCCTTTGACCTTCTGCTTAGTGGTGCCAGCACGTACCTCCTCTTTCTCGCCCTGCACCTGCCAGAACATCGTATAGGGTGAAATGGTAGCTCCCAGTAGCGCAACCGCACTACTGATGCTGGCAAAGCCAAAATTAATATGTGGCACAAACGTGCTGACCAAGACGGATTGCCAATTCGCCCCTGAGAGAAGTGCGGTAATGATATAGGTAACAAAGGCCAGGCTCATCACAATAAAGATTTTCTTGATGGTCTCAAAGTTGCGATACACGGTCAAGTACCACAAAATGATAGCAATCGGCAGCACAAACCAGTACCATGTGATGCCTGTGATCAGTTCAAAACCGCTACCAATGGCGACGAGGTCGGCAGCCATCAGGGCCACATTGGCGACAATCAGGATCAGCGAGGCTGGTATGGCAACCCCACGGCCATAGTGTTCACGTAATATCTCGGCAAAACCGAGTTGAGTAATACGCCCCATCTTGGCACAGGCAAATTGTACCGACTGATAGAGCGGTGTCGCGAGTAATAGCAACCAGAGATGCCCGTAACCATTGGTCGCGCCATCGACAGAATACGAGGTGACAGCCGAAGCATCATTGCCAGCCATCCCACCCAGGAAACCTGGGCCTAGCACATGCAACCAGAAATTTTTCTTTTCAGGGGGCGTTACTTGACCTTCTACCTCTTCCTGGTCGTCTCCTGGTTGTTTGGGATGTTCCATCCTTGACGGAGCGCGGGAACGTCTTACTTGTTTCAGCGAACCTACTGTTTCATATTCGCGTAAGCCCTCAGCCGTAGGTATCTCTCGCTCAACAGTATCAAGGAATCCACGATCAAGTTCATTTTCGGGGGGCAGTTCCTCTTCTCCGACGGCTGCCAACGCCCGCATTTCTGCTTCATCGGCGACAATAATGGCTGTTCCATCCTCGCCTTCACTTGTTTGTTCATTTTGCACACTTTGGATGCGATCCGCGGGAATATCAATTTTTTTCTTGAACACCACACCCTTGGACACGACTATTTTCTCAACATTCCCTTGCGCATCCTGCACAACGTCTGTTACCTTGGGCTTACTGACATCCTGTTCACCTAAGTCGCCCTCGGTTGCTTCCACAGTCATGCCAGGCTCAATATTGTCCCGGTCAGACGATTGTTTGTCGGTCACAAAGATAGACCTTCACTAGTCCCTGCTATAGAGATATCCGCAAAGAATGCCTTGCGGATATCCAAACACCATATTCTTAGCTATTGACATGAAAATTAGCAATCAACCTCCTGTCAATACAGAAAAATGTTAAGCAGAGAAACGGTCGAGCATTCCCTGAGACTGCTGTCGCAGTTGCTGAAAGAGATCGCCCAGTTGACGCCGCATCTCGGAGCCAGGCATTGGCGTAAACAGCAGCACCATTACCAGTCCGGCCACCAATCCGGTGCGGAACAAGAATTTCGCGGTTTTCCGCTTGCGCTGGTAGCTTTCGACCCTATCTTGCATTGAGTCCTGGGCATCCTTTACATTGTCCATGACCTTGCTCAGGTTCTTACTCGCCTTTTTAGTACTCTTGCCGAGCACCGCTTGTGCCGCGCCCAATCCGCTTTGTAGCGTGTCTTGCGACTTTGACAGGCCCGACTGTACATTACTCTGAAGGGAGTCTTGGAGTTGATTCAAGCTCTTCTGGGCCTTCTTCGCGCTCTTGCTGGCACTTTTGTTAGCACTCTTGATGTTCTTATTCAGCATATCCTGCGCAACACCCAGGCTAGTTTGTAGGGTAGCTTGCGTCTTTGATAGGCCGGACTGTACATTACCCTGGATTGAATCCTGTACGCGTCCCGCGTTCTTCTGAGCCTTCTTCAGATTTTTGCTGCTCTGTTTCGCGTTGCGATTCAGCAGGTCCTGTGCCAAATCGAGTCCGACCGCGAGCAAATCCTGTGTTTTCGCTAAACCTGTCTGCACATTATCTTGCACAGCAGAGGCAGCTGCTTGAGCCGTATCCCTGGCTTTACCTTTGACATCTTGTACGGACGTACCATTATACTGAACGGTATTTTTTGTCATAGTCTATTGCTCCTTCCAACGTACTTTATGTTGCGTGCTTATAGATCACATCTAAAGCACGCAACAACGTGACAAGAGGTTTCATAATGATGAAATATTGCCCATTTATCCTAACCTGTTCTGATGGACAGGCTGATCTCTGGCCCTTAGTCCGTTGCCTCTACACCAGAAAGCAGGTAATCTGTATTCATATTACTACTACCTGTAACTCTAGATGAACCTCTCGTCGCCTGTGGCGAATCACTTTTTGTGTTGCGGTAGTAGTCTGCCACCCTTCATGTGATAGGCCGCCTCCGGCGGCAGGAGGGAGTGGGAGAACTGGGGCACAGCCCCATTACCTGCCCCCCAGGCAGGGTGCAGTCAAGGGGTTGCACCCCTTGCATCCCTGCTTGTCACATGAAGAGTGGTCAAGAACATAGGAGAAAAGAATGCATACTGATCTTGCTCACATTCAACAACTCATGACTATGGCCCTTGGTGATGAGAAGCACGATCGCAGTACCAGGTCTACCATGGACGTACTGTGGGTACTGTATGATCGCATTTTGCGCTACGACCCTCAAAACCCCAAAAGCGAAGACCGCGACCGCTTTGTCCTAAGTAAAGGGCATGGCTGCGTCAGCTTCTACGCTATACTCGCGGATAAAGGCTTCTTTCCGCCAGCACAGCTCAAAACCTTTATGACCTGGGACAGCATCCTTGGTGCTCATCCCGACCGTAACCTGGTACCAGGTGCGGAAGCATCGTCCGGTTCATTGGGACATGGCTTCCCGATGGCGGTCGGTATGGCCATTGCCTTACGTATCAAGAAGAATCCACGTCGTGTCATCGTGCTTGTCGGTGATGGCGAATGCAATGAGGGCGCGGTCTGGGAAGCGGCCCTCTTAGCCAGCAATCAGCACCTCTCTCACCTGACCTGTATCGTCATCAATAACCATACCAGCTCACGCGACCTCGGCGACGTGGCGAGCAAATTCACCGCCTTTGGCTGGTCCGCCACCACCGTCAATGGTCGCGATCACGACCAAATTTACGCGGCCCTTGCGCGTACTGATGCGGAGCGTCCCACGGCAGTCATCGCCACTATAGAAGACTAACAGGAGAACAGCAACAATGACTATGACCACTCTATCCATGCGCGAGCAAATGGCGCAGACAGTGAATGACTTGCTCGAACGCGATGAGCGGCTCGTTCTCGTGTTAGCCGATATCAGCACAGGCTACTTCACACACAAACGCTCCGCGGAGCGCGTTATTAATGTCGGCATCATGGAACAAACCCTCGTCAGTATGGCGGCAGGTATGGCCCTGGAAGGCTTCATCCCCGTTTTGCATAGTATCGCGCCCTTCCTGGTCGAACGTCCTTTTGAGCAGATCAAGGACGATTTCTGCTATCAACGGCTGGGTGGCAACTTCATCAGCATCGGCGCATCCTACGATTACAGCACCGAAGGCATGACTCATCACGGCATGGGCGATGTCGCGATCTTGCACAATCTACCCGGCATGCAGATTGTCGTGCCAGGAACCGCCGGAGAGTTTGATCGTCTATTCCGTGCAGCTTACGCGAACGGCTCACCAACCTACTTCCGCCTCAGTGCCTCCAGCAACCCAGAGGAGTATCTCGTTCACTTCGGCAAGCTAGAAGTTGTCAGGCGCGGCAGCCAGGTCACTGTCATTGCCGTAGGCCCCGCGCTGTCTTATACCTTAGCGGCTGTTGAAGACCTCGATGCTACCGTCCTCTACTGCACGACCGTGGCTCCATTTGATGCCGAGACGCTGCGGGCAGAGTGCCAGAGCAATAAGTTTGTGCTGGTCGAACCATACTATACTGGTGTCCTGACCGCGGATATCTGTAGCGCGATGGGCCGCACTCCTATCGCCATCGAGTCTATCGGCATTCCTCGTGAAGTGCTGTTTCACTATGGTACGTCCCAACAACACGATGAAGCACTCGGTTTCACCCCACAAGACATCCGTCGTCGTATCGAAGCGTTCCTTTTCACGGAGTAGGATAAGAGCTTACGCGGAAACTGGCCTGCTGTCCTTGTGGGAAGCAGGCCAGTTTCCGCGTAAGCTCTTAACTCAATTGCGCCGCCTTCACTTTTTCGCTCAAAACGATGGGCTCGGCAGGGATTATTTTCATATCCTGCCGATGGAGCGGTTTCCTGGCATGGATGGAACGCGAGAGCCGCCGTTCGCGTTCGAGCCGTGCGCGATACG
>JBPCJY010000047.1:0-7066 GCA_051004815.1 Ktedonobacteraceae bacterium | reverse complement strand
CTACTATACTACGCCTAGCCTCTCCCTACGGCAAACGGCTCGCAGAGCCGCGTCGTATATAGTAGGGGCGACCCTTGCGGTCGCCCTGGAAACTCTTGCTGACGGATGAGAAAACTCTTGCTGACGGATGAGAAAACTCTTGCTGACGGATGAGAAAACTCTTGGTTAGGGTGGAAAACAACGGATGGCCTATGGTCGCTTTGGGAAACAATCGCTATTGCCCTGATAACATTAATTGACTAGGAAGGAGCCATCGTGCATAAAAAATATGATTCGAAATTTGCATTCCGTAACAAAAGGCAATCAACCCGTTTGTCCAGCCATAATTATGGCTGGACAGGAACGTATTTCATTACCATTCGTGCAAAAGAATTTCAACCCGTTTTTGAAATATCCGAATTACGTGCGATTGTGCGGAAAACATGGGAAGCATTGCCAGCCAGATATCCCGGTTTAACCTTGGACGAATTTGTCATTATGCCCGATCACATCCATTTCATTATTCACCTGGAAGGCAACGCCGAAAAGTGCACGACCCTTGGGCAGGTTATCGGTGCGTATAAATCAATCATCGTTGTTGAATGGCTGCATCATATTAAAGCAACGGACATGGAATGCTCTGGCCTCATCTGGCAACCTCGCTACTTTGATCGTATTATCCGCGACGCAAATGACCTGGAGCAAACACGGCAATATATTCGCGATAATCCCATGAAACGGAAACAACAAAACAATGTCTAACTCTTTTGGTTTCCCACCAGCGTAATGTTATGGGCCAGGGTGACGGTTCCCAGGGCAATGGTGTGGGTTCCAGGGCGACCGCAAGGGTTCCAGGGCGACCCTTGCGGTCGCCCTGGTGGACTATGCTACAATGACCACATAAAAAACCACCATCCACGCAACAGAAAGCAGAGATAGAGCAATGGTATCGGTTGGGGTCATCGGCAGCGGAGCCTGGGGAACAACACTCGCTTTCCTCCTGGCGAATAAAGGCATCGCCACCACGCTGTGGGAACATCGACCCGCACGGGCCTTAGCCATGCAGCAACAGCGTGAAAACATCCTCTTCCTACCAGGGATACGCTTTCCCGCGCTCTTACAAGTCACACCCACCATCACCGAAGCAGTCCAGGGCCAGGACATGCTGCTCCTCGTCACACCATCACAGAGCATGCGCGAAAATGTACGCCTGCTCGCCCCCCACCTCGGCAAAGACACCTTGCTGGTCACAGCCAGCAAAGGCATCGAAATCAGCAGCCTCAAGCGCATGAGCGAGGTCATCGCGGAAGAACTTCCCCACGCGCAGCAGCGTATCGCCGTCCTCAGTGGCCCCAATATCTCGCGTGAGGTGGCCGAAAAGAAACCTACCGCCGCCGTCGTCGCCGCCCACGAGCTAGACATTGCCACCCATGCCCGTACCCTGCTCACCACCACCAGCTTCCGCGTCTATACCGCCAGCGATATGGTCGGCATCGAACTGGCCGGAGCCTTAAAAAACATCATCGCCATCGGGGCCGGCTTTAACGACGGCATGGGCTATGGCGACAACGCCAAAGCCGCCTTCATCACGCGCGGCCTGGCGGAAATCGCTCGCCTGGGCATCGCCGCCGGAGCGCATCCCCTCACCTTCTCCGGCCTGGCCGGCATGGGCGACCTCATCGCCACCTGCGCCAGCCCGTTGAGTCGCAACCATCAACTGGGCCGACGGCTGGCGGCAGGGGAAAAGCTGGATGACATTCTCGCCTCGACACACAGCGTCGCCGAAGGCGTTTACACCACCAAAGCCGCGCTGCAACTCGCCACTCGTTATAATGTAGAGATGCCCATCACCCGGCAACTCGGCAGGGTTCTTTTCGAGGGGCTAGACCCCCGCAAAGCCGTCCCACAACTCATGATGCGCGACCCCAAAGACGAATTGGAAGGGATTATCGACGCATAGGTTAGGTAATAGAAGGTAGCAGGAAAGGCTTCTATCGTGACACAAAACGCCCAACAGTCGTTGTCTGGTAAGGCTGCACGCCACAACCAACGACTTTTCTCCGATTATTTTCTCGAACATATCCTGCCCAAGGAGGCACCATGGCAATATGACTGGCACCTGGCCGAAATCGAGGCCGCGCCCATCTTGCGCCAACTCCAGCAACTGTTCGCACAATTTACACCCAATGCCAAAAATGAGGCACAGACCGAGGAAGACTGGATTCGGCCCGTGCTACGTATACTTGGACATAGCTTCGAGGTGCAGGTTCCGCTGAAAGTCTCGGATGGCACACAACGCCCGGATTATTTCTTCTACCAGGATGAAGCCGCCCGCCTTGCCAATAAACAGAAAAGAGTCCTGACCGAGGATGATCTACGCCAGGGAGCCTTTGCCGTTGGCGACGCCAAGGCCTGGGAATTGCCGCTCGACCGCACAGTGGCGAGCAGCAGCAAAAGCAGCGACTCATTCTCCAACAAAAACCCTTCTTACCAGATTTTCTTCTATATGCTCCACAGTGGTCTGCCATGGGGCATCCTCACCAACGGACGGCACTGGCGACTGTATCATACTCGTACCGCGCACAAACTGGATATTTTCTATGAGATCGACTTGCCCGCCTTGTTAGAGGCCAATGACGTGCGCAGCTTCACGTATTTCTACGCGTTCTTTCGCCGCCAGGCTTTTGAGGCGGGACAACTCACCCTGGAACGCATCCTGACCGCCAGCACCGACTATGCGCAGGGCGTGAGCAACAGCCTGCGTCAACAGGTCTATGATGCGCTGCGCTTCGTGGCCCAGGGCTTTCTGAACTATCCAGGCAATAAGCTGCCAGCAACCGCGGACACCTACAAGCAGATCTACGACAATTCCCTCATCTTGCTCTACCGGCTGCTCTTTATCCTCTACGCCGAGGCGCGTGACCTCTTGCCCTTACAGGAGAACCGCGTCTATGCTCGCAAATACAGCCTCTATGCCATCAAGCATGACGCCATCGAAGACTTACAAGAAGGGCTTGTTTTTCCCAGCACAAGCACCTACTGGACACGCCTCAAAGACCTGTTCCGCGCTATCAATGAGGGCAGTTCAGACTTGCGAATCACCACCTTTAATGGCGGTCTCTTCGATCCAACACGGCACAGCTTCCTGGAACACTACACGGTCGGTGATGTAAGCCTCTGCCAGGCCATTGATAAATTGTCTCGTGTCAATAGCAGGTTTGTGGACTACCGCGATTTGGCCGAACGGCATCTGGGCACTATCTACGAGGGCCTCTTGGAATATACCCTGCAAGTCGCCACGGAACCGATGGTGGAACTGCGCTCAACCAGCAAGATTGTTCCCGCCCAGGGTGTCGCGAAGAAGGACATCGCCGTCACCTTCCGCGCCGGCGAAACCTATCTGGTGACAGACCTCGGCGAGCGCAAGCTCACCGGCAGCTATTACACGCCCGACTATATCGTCAAATACATGGTTGACGAGGCCGTCCGACCCGCCTTAGACGCTGCCGTGTGCGAGGCGCAGAGCGACGCCGAGCGCGTGCAAGCGGTCTTATCGGTCAACGTCCTCGACCCCTCCATGGGCAGTGGTCACTTTCCCGTTGAGGTCACGGAATATATCGCTCGTTACCTCGTGGAGCTAGGCGTGCAACCGGAGGAAATCGGTGAAAGCATCGAGAAGGGTGAAGCGGAACTGTCCTATTGGAAAAGGCGTGTCGTCCAGCAATGCATCTATGGCGTGGACCTCAACCCGCTGGCCGTCGAACTCGCCAAGCTCTCGCTCTGGCTCACGACCGCCGCCAAAGACCGCCCCTTGAGCTTTCTCGACCACCATCTCCGCCCCGGCAACGCCCTCGTTGGCTCCTGGTTGAGCCAGGTTGCCGTCGATCAACATCCCGCCGCCAAACAGGCGCGACAACACACCCAACAAGCAGCAGTGCGTGCGCAAGAGGCCGGACAATTGTCCATGTTGGCCGATGAAGAGTTTCTGCACAGCATGAGTTCCGCCCTGGCCTCCATCACCGCCATTGAGCATAGTCCCGGTATCACCCTCAAAGACGTGAAAGAGCAAGAAGCCGCCTACGAGGAACTGCGCCACCGTTTCAGCGAAAAGTACCGCTCGCTCGCCAACCTGGGCGTCGCCATCTATTATGACCTCACCATCGACGAAAACCTCTGGCGACCACTGGCCAACGCGGCCCTGGGCAAAACCAACGGCCACCAGTCGCTGCCAGAGTTCGCGACATGGCTGCAAGAGGCCAACGCTCTCGCCAGTAAGCGACGCTTCTTTCACTGGGAGCTCGAATTTCCCTCTATTTTCTTTGATAGCTCAGGCCAGCCCCGCGGCGATAAAGCGGGCTTCGATGTCGTCATCGGCAACCCGCCCTACGTGCGCCAGGAACAACTTGGCCCCGACAAACCCTTCTACCGCACCCACTACGATGTCTATCACGGCGTCGCCGATCTCTTCGTCTACTTCTTTGCCCAGGGCCTGCACCTCCTCCGCACAGACGGTCGCCTCGCATACATCAGCAGTAATATGTGGCTGCGTACTAACTACGCCACACCTTTGCGTCAGCACCTCCGCACCCAAACAACGATTGAAACAATCGTTGATCTAGGGAATACGCGCGTCTTTGCTGACGCACCCGACCTCAGTCCATCTATTCAAATTGTCCGCAAAACACAACCATTAGACGGGTATGTAGCACAAGCAGCAATCTTTGGGCGTGGTGAGAGTATCACAGGTTTTCGCGCGCAGCTTGCTGATAAGTTATTCGCGCTTTCCATTCACGACCAGCTTGATACCGGTTGGCAAATGACAGGCGACGCGCCCCGTTCTTTGTTTACGAAAATCATGGCAACAGGGAAACCGTTAGGAGAAGTTGTCGATGGACACATGTATTACGGTATAAAGACAGGGCTGAATGAGGCATTTATCATCAACCAGGCGACAAGGGATAGATTAGTGAAGGACGATCCCTCGTGTGCTTCACTAATCAAACCCATGCTCCGTGGCGAAGATTTACGCCCATGGTATCAAGAGAATGAAGGTCGCTGGTTGATTTGTTTACCAAATGGCTGGACGGTAAAAACTTTCTCCAATCTTGATATGAATGAAACAGCAGCCTGGGAACAGTTTGCTAAGAAACACCCAACATTGTCTGCCTATCTCAAGCCATTTGAGGATGCCGCCCGTAAACGCCAGGACAAAGGACAATTCTGGTGGGAATTACGCCCTTGCGATTACTATAATGCGTTTGAGCAAACGAAAATTTTTTGGCCTGATATTGCAAAGTTTCCTCGCTTTTCCTGGGATGAGCAAGGGCAATTTATCAATAATAAAGGCTATATTATCCCTTCAACTGATATAGCACTCTTAGGCATTCTTCAATCACGATTAACGTGGTTTTGTATCACAAAGCTTTGTGCTCCTCTCGGTGAGCGACTTGGACTGCTGATTTATCAACATTTTACTCAATTCATGAAAAATCTTCCCATCCCACCCCTGACTGATACCCAGCGCGAAACAATTGGCACATTGGCACAGCAACTTACCACGGTGGCCCGGCAACGTTACGAGGTGCGGCGCAAAACGACGTATCGCATCCAGGGCGATTTGGGTACCGCTCAGGGCAAGCTCAATCAACGGCTGACGGCGTGGTGGGAACTGTCCTTTAAGGAACTGCGCGACGAACTGCTCAAAGTCTTCAAGCGCGACATTCCCCTCAAAGAGCGCGACGATTGGGAAGCCTTCTTGCGCGAACGTACCGCCGAGATCGGCACACTAACGGACGAGATTGTCCGCCTGGAAACCGCCCTGAACGCGGAAGTCTACCGTGCCTTTGACCTCTCCAACGAGGAGATTGAGTTGATCGAACGAGAGACGAAATATAAGTATGGGGAGTGGTGAACCGGCCCATACGTGGTCAGCTGTGATACAATCAGAGCGGCAAAAACAATTATTTACACTTGACCTAGCCAGTGTTGGTCGGCTCGCTGCTCCCAGAGAGCGCGAATAGTATTGAACTCGTCTGACGAGAGGTTGCCCGCCGATAGCATAGCGATGTTTTGGCGCATGTGCTCGACACTTGTGGTGCCGAGAATGGCTACGTCCACGCCTGGTACGCTTAAAGTGAAGCGTAGTGCGGTCGCAATGGAAGTCGCGGAACCGCTTGCTAAGAAGTCGTATTTGAGTGTTTGGAGGCGTTCCCAGTAGGGGTAGGCATAGTCGTTTTTCTCCAAGGTCTCGTGAAGCCAGACGCCCTCGGCAATGGGACGCTTGGCAATGATGCCCATGCCTCTCTCACGAGCGGCGGGTATGGTAAAGTCGATCTCTTGCTGATCGGCGATATTAACAGAAGTTTGTAGCGTATCAAAAGCACCTGTATGAATAGCATAGCGTGCATCTTCGTTATCGCCGCTATAGCCGATATAGCGGGTTTTGCCTTCACGTTTTGCCTTCTCTAACACCTTAATAACGTCGCCTTTACGCAAGACATCAAGCGAGCAGCTATGCAGCTGGAGCAGATCAACGTGGTCTGTACGCAAGCGTCGTAGGCTGCGCTCGATGCTGGCCGTCAGCAAGCGCGGGTCCCAATCAGGATAAGCGGGCAGTTCGTCGCCAACCGCGTGACCACATTTTGTGAATAGGAAGTAATCACTTCGTCTGCTTGCCACAGCACGACCAATTAAGTCTTCGCTGTCGCCATAACACTCGGCTGTATCAATCACATTGATGCCTGCGTCGAGTGCGCTGCCTAATAATTGCTCAACATCCGCCAGTGATGTCCCATCTATTTCTACTCCCCCAAAGCCCAGCACGCTCACCTGCATAGCGGTTTTCCCTAATTGACGCGTTTCCATGGTTGTACTCCTCTTTATTTTTGCCTTTACCTGTGAGCACGATTTACGCGTGGAAAACGTGTCAACATACAAACTCATTGCTCTGACATTTGGAGATAAGGCTACCTGTGAGTGGGCTTGCAAGAGGTCCCGCCTGTCCTCCTTAGCGGAACAAAAGACCTCTTTGCCCCCCCAACCCAACCCCTCCTTTCCCTCCCGATGACAAGACCTTTCCCCCCACGTC
>JBPCJY010000046.1:0-18888 GCA_051004815.1 Ktedonobacteraceae bacterium | reverse complement strand
GTCATTCTGAGCGCAGCGAAGAATCTCTGCCCGGCCAGTAGACAGATTCTTCGCTGCGCTCAGAATGACAGCCAGGACCTCTCTCCAGTCCGCTCACGGGAACTCTTCTCTCCAAATGTCTTTTGTCTCGCAATCATTCACAGATCTTTAAGTATCGGGCGATCAGAATTGACATGAAGATGGTTCTGCGTGTAATCTTCAGATAGTGAAATAAGGGGAGCGGAGAAGGAAGCAAACGGAGAAAGATCATCTACGTATCTGGAATCAGGAGAGGAAGAACAACATGGGCGAAGCAACAACCGCAAAAGATCGTTTTCAACAGCCAGCTGCACCGGAGCAGAAGATACGACGCCGTGAAGACCCGGTGTTAATCACTGGCAGGGGGCAGTATGTGGGCGATATTCGTCGTCCGGGAATGCTCTCTATCAGGTTTGTGCGGAGTCTCTATCCTCATGCCCGTATTGTCGCGATTAATGTGCAACAGGCACTGGCCCATCCGGGCGTGGTGACAGTGGTGACAGGAGCGGATACAGCACATTTAGGTGAGTTGCTCACGAATTTATTTCCGGGTTCAGCATGGGTGCCACAGCCAGCCATGCCGTGTGAGGAGGTCAACTTTGCTGGTGAGCCAGTGGCAGCAGTGGTGGCCGAGAGTGAGACAGCAGCATTCGAAGCGGCCGAACTGGTGGATGTTGATTACGAGGTGTTGCCCTCCGTGGGAGGACTCGATGCCGCGCTCCAGGAGGATGGGCCGAAGATCTTCAATGAGCAGAGCAATATTGCTGTGACCAAAGAAAAGACGGTTGGCGATGTAGAAGCAGGGTTTGCCCAGGCTGATAAGGTCGTCTCGTTGTACATGCGGCAACCACGTCTGGCATTGGTGCCTATGGAACCGCGGGGCATGGTTGCCGAAGGGCATGCTGATGGGACCCTCTCGGTCTGGATCTCCAGTCAGTCGATCTTTCTGGCTCGTCTCCAACTGATGACGACGCTGCACATGGCACCAACGGATATCAAGATCACTGTTCCGCATGTCGGGGGGGCCTTTGGCGGCAAGACCCGACTCTGTGGTGAAGAAGTCGTGACGGCATTCCTGGCGCAAAAGCTGCAACGACCTGTACGATGGTTGGAGAGTCGCGAGGACAATATCGTCTCGATGAGTCATGGCCGGGGTCTTAATGCCAGTGTGCAGGCCGCTGTTCGCAAGGATGGGACTGTTGTGGCACTCAAAGCCGAGTTTTTTGCCGATCAGGGTGCCTATCCGAGTGATTATAGCATCCTCAGTGTCGAGTCAACTGCCTCGATGATCTCTGGCACGTATGCTATCCCAGCGATTACGACCATTGTCAACGCAATGAAGACCAATGCTGTCCCCACTGGCCCCTATCGAGGAGCTGGACGACCGGAAGCCTGCTATTGTATCGAGCGCACGATGGATGCTATTGCTCATGAACTCTCTCTGGACCCCGTTGACGTGCGCAGACGAAACCTGATCCCCAGGGAGGCGTTCCCCTATACGACTGCTACCAATACAACCTATGATTCTGGCGCATATAGCCATGCCCTCGATACCCTGTTGAGTGCCGCGAACTATGAGCAACTCCGTGCTGAACAGGCTCGTCTGCGTACACAGGGGAAGTGTGTCGGAATCGGGCTTTGCGTCTATATCGAGAGCACCGCTATAGGAGGGCAGGGCATGAGCGGCCAGCCTGATCGCGGGCAGGTACGCATTACTCCTGAAGGCAAGATTCTCGTCGAGAGTGCTTCGGTTGATAGTGGGCAAGGACATGCCACTTCATTTGCCGCAATTGTCGCCCAGGAGTTCGAGGTTCCTCTTGAGCAGGTTGAGGTCTACATCGGAGACACTCCCAATAGCCATTCGCTTGCTACCTTTGCCAGCCGCAGTATGGGAGTTGGAGGCGTTGCGCTCAAGCACTCGGCTCAAGCTGTCAAAGCGCAGATGTTCAAATTAGCCTCGCATCTGCTCGAAGTGGACGAGAGCGATCTTGAACTGCGCGAGGGACGTGTGCAGGTCTCTGGTGTTCCTGGCAAAGCGTACGCCTTCGCCCAACTGGCGAGTATTGCCGAGAACCCGGGACAGAAAGAGCAGTTCCCCGAGGATCTCCAGAACGAACTGCTCAAGGGGCTGTGCAGCATGCAGGGCTTCGAGCCAGCCGATTTATCGTATCCCTTTGGCGCACATCTGGTTGTCGTACAGGTAGACCCTGAGACTGGCGAAGTGAATCTCCAACGCTATGTTGCAGTAGATGATTACGGTCATGTCCTTGTCCCTACGCTGGTAGAGGGTCAGACACATGGAGCTATTACTCAGGGCATCGGTCAGGCCCTCTATGAACAGATGGCCTACGACGTGAGTGGGCGGGTGCTCAGCGCAACCCTGATGGACTATGCTGTCCCCCTTGCTTTCGAGCTGCCTCCTTTCGAGCTTACTCTGACCGAGACACCAAGTCCGCTCAACGTTCTCGGAGTGAAAGGGGCTGGTGAGGCTGGCACAGTAGCCGCTCCTGCTGCGGTTGCCAATGCTGTGATCGACGCGCTGCTTCCCCTGGGAGTCACATCCCTGGATGTTCCGCTGACGCCTCACAATGTCTGGCAGGCTATCCAGAAAGCCAGAGTGGGAACTGGTTCATGAAGCGATAGCCAACGAAGCCTCCTCGTTTCTCATGGAAGAGCCGTTGAGGCCGCCTTACCCCTCCTTGAAAGAGAGGGGGATGCGGCGGCCTTTCCCTCAGTTAGATTGAGGGATGGCGAAGAGTCCAGGGCAACGCCTGTTCGAGCTGTGCTGCCAGCCGCAAGAGAGTAGCCTCGTCGCCGTAGGGTGCTACCAGTTGCACGCCTATAGGCAGTCCCGCGCTCGATTGTCCCAGAGGCAGGCTTATTGCTGGCTGCCCTGTCATGTTGAAGAGCGGAGTAAAGGGGATCACCGCGAACAATTTGTTGAGCCAGCCCCTGGGATCAAGGCTCGGATCGTTCTGGTTGAGAGACCCTAGCAGAGCGGGTGGAGTAGCGACAGTTGGAGTCACCAGCACATCGTAGGAGCGGAAGAACGCGCTCACGCTTCTGGTGATGGTATTGCAAAGTCGCAGTGCCCGAAGCAGATCCACTGCTGTGAGTCGGCGTCCGTATTCCACACTGGCAAGTGTCACCGCCTCTAACACATCCGGGCCTATATCAATCCCACGGGCGCGAGCAAGGCCAAGAGCACTATCAGTGACCGATGCCGTCCAGATCGGGAGGTTGGCATCGACGAAGGATTCCCAATCTACGTGTGGGCTGGCTTCCTCTACATCGTGGCCCATCGCGACGAGTTCATGGCAGACCATCGAGACGGTGTCGGCATACTCTTTGTCAACAGGCACTCCTGACCAGGCTTGCGTCGTCATCGCGATGCGCAATCGTCCTGAAGGAGCACCAACTTCTTGAGCATAGGGACGCTCAGGCGGGGCGGCGAAATATTTGTCTCCAAGACCTGGGCCACTCGCAACATCAAGCAAGGCCGCGGTATCTCGCACCGTCCGAGCCAGAGCAAAATCAATGCCAAAACCTGAGAGGCGTTCATCGGAATCCGGCCCTGGTGGGGTACGTCCCCGTGTCGGCTTGAGTCCAACCAGCCCACACCAGGCAGCAGGAATACGAAGCGAGCCGGCTCCATCGGTCCCATGTGCCACCGGGATCGCCCGGGCTGCCACCAGGGCTGCAGATCCCCCACTTGATCCTCCTGAACTCCGAGAGGTATCCCAGGGATTGCGTGTGGGGCCATTGGAGACAGGTTCGGTGGTCGCGTTGAAGCCGAACTCCGGGGTCGCAGTCCGCCCCAGCGTGACCAGTCCCGCCTGCTTGAACCGTGCCATGAGATCGGTATCATGGGGAAAGACGATCCCTTCCCCAGTCAGCCGTGTTCCCATGCCTGTCTTGATTCCTGCCGCGTGAAGCGAAAGATCTTTGATAACGAAGGGAACTCCGGCAAAAGGTCCAGTGGTCGAGGAGGGCAGCGATTCCTCAAACAGCTCTCCGACGAGAGCGTTCAGGGTCGGATTCACGGCCAAAATGGCCTGACGAGCGAGTTGTTGCACCTCTTGAGCTGAAACCTGTCCGCTCTTTATCAGATGTGCGAGACCAACCGCATCGTACTCACTATACTCTGAAAAGTGCATAATATCTCCTGTCTTTACGCATTGTTGGCGAAGTCGACGACTAGCAGGTCCAGGGCGGCTTCGGGTGTCATGCGACTGCGCTTGAGGGTTGCATCGGTAGCCAGTAGTTGGCGATAGGCTCCTTCTAATTGCGCGGGCGTAAATTTGCTCACCTGGCGGAAGGCTTTGTCTGCTATGAAAGGCGCAATGCCGATGGTTGAGGCGATCTGGGCGGAGCGCATCCCTTTCTGCGCAAGCTCTTTGACCAACAATAGTGAACGAACCTGGCTGGTGATAGTGCTGATGAGCTTCAGAGGCGGTTCTCCATCGGCCAGGAGGTCGTGCAATATATTCAGAGCTTGGGTGCGATTGCGCTGAGCCAACGCGTCGGTGAGGTCGAATATACGTGCTTCCTGCACATGGGCTGAGAGCTTGCGCACATCGTCAACGGTAATGGTTGCGTCGTTGCCTGCATAGGTTGCGAGCTTATCGAGTTCATTGGCTAAGAGACGAAGCTGGTTGCCGATCAAATTGGCGAGCAGAGCCGCGGCATCAGGGCTAATAGCACCACCGATGCTCTGGGCGCGTTTCTTGATCCAGGTCTCGATGGCCGCTCCTTTGGGAAGGGTACTTTGGATGATCTGTCCATGTTGGTTGGCCGCTTTGACGAGGGTGTTGTTAGCATCCAACACCTCATCGACCAGGACAATCAATACAGACGAGTCGGGCAGGTGAGGAATGTACTCGGCTAAGCTTTTTTCAAAACCAGCACGAGTCTCGGCAGTGCTTTTCCCACTTTTTTTGCCCTTCTTTGCTCTGCCACCTTTCGCTGTTGTACTCGCTGCGGAAGATGCCGTTGCTGTATCCTCTCCAGAGCCGGGGGTTGCACTTTCGCCACGACGCTTCTTGGGTAGCCCTTCCACGACGACGAGACGCTGGTCGGTGAGGAAGGGGAAGGTATTACAGGTGGCGATGATAGTTGCGAACGTCGTCTCACCGCCATAGTACGTGTCCTGGTTGTAGTCGAACTTCCCCTGCTGGCGAAGCTTTTTCAGTTGCTCGCGAGCAGTGAATTCGTCATCCCCATGCAGAAGATAGAACATTGTGCTTTTCTATTCGTGAACGACTACTTGTCGTCGATAGTCGCGCTTTGTGCGGCGTGCTACGATGAGGTCAAGGATAATGCCACCGGCGAGTCCAAGGACAGAGCAGAGCAAGAGCGAGCCGAAAAAGACGGCTGGTGGACTGGCATTGGGCAGTGGTGTGCTGTAGATGAGTGTGCCAACCCAACCAAGGATGAAAACGAAACCGATGACTGCGCCGATGAGGGCACCCAGGACAACGATCCAGCGGCTTTTCACCGCGCTCATCCAAAAGGCGAGGAAGAGTGCCACTGGCAGTGCCAGGATAAAGCCAAAAATGCCTCCAATGAATATTCCGTCTATAGGAACCTGAAGTGCAGGACCCATGGTAGTAATGCCTCCTACAATATGTTTCTGTTATGCATATTATACGCCAGCAAAGGGAGAGTGACAACAGTGGATACACAGAGTCTGTGAATGATGGCCAGGGCTTATTCTCTCTCCCCAGGGCGACCGCAAGGGATCGCCCTACCATACTACGATGCATGTCATACTCGTTCCGCATGTATAGTAGGGGTGATCCCTTGCGGTCGCCCTGGTAGCTATGCACAGCAAAAAGAGGGAACATGCAGTTATGTATGTTCCCTCTTCCTCTTTTTGCTGTGTGCTCTTATTGCCTCGTGCGAAAGCTCAAGAGTTAGCTGGCTGGGCGAGCACTGCGGCGGCGTTTACGGCTCTGAGCCTCGGCCTTGCGTTTGCGACGGGCCTGGGGGCTTTCATAGTGTGAACGACGGCGAGCCTCGGACAAGATACCATCTTGTTGAACCTTGCGATTGAACCGTTTAAGCGCGAGCTCAAACGAATCGCCTGGATTAACTTTGACTTCACTCATAGGACTACCAGCGTGATCGGCGATCACTTGAGCGACCAGAGCCTTGGGCCTGGTAGCAATTACTACAATAAACGGGCTTGTCGCCGCGTGGCTGGAAGGGGACTTGTGCCTCTTGGCCGCAGCTAGAGCAGGTGACAGTGTACATCTGGCGAGGCTCGCGGTCACGATACCCGCCGCCGCTGCTGCTACCGCCACCGCCGCGTCCGCCGCTGTAGCGGTCGCCACCCTGTGCTTTACGCGCAGAGCGGCATGATGGGCAACGGCTGGGGGAGTTCGTCAGTCCCCGGCTTGCGTAGAACTCCTGCTCACCGGCAGTGAAGACGAATTCTGAATTGCAATCGCGACAATACAATGTCTGATCTGTGAATGCCATGTTTTCTTTCTCGATTCTTGGGAGTAAATCTCCAACTAATGTTTCGTGTATCGCGCGGCTTGCAATAGACCAACTGTTCTCAGCAATAATGCACTATACAACGTTCATTGAGTATAACACATATCTATGGAAAAATCATCCATTTCCGAGGTAATTCCCAAAAACTGCTAAAAATTGGTACTAACAGGTAAAGTGCAAGGTTGAAGGGCATTTGGTTGCGCTACGTATTGCAACATGTTCAGGTAATCTACGTATACATTTTAAGAACTAGAAAGGTGGGACTGCTAGCTTCTGTACTCATAAATACGTACTGGCCGGTGCTGATAAAAGTCGTCCATAGAAGCTTTGAGGTCTCAAACAATGAGGAAAATGTATGATGAATAGAATGACAAGTCTTGGCATGAATGTGCGCCTGGAGCGTGTGCTGGCGTATGCTTTTGGTTGGGTTTCAGGGTTACTGCTGTTTTTTCTGGAGAAAAATCGCAATGTGCGCTGGCACGCTGCCCAATCTATGGTGACTTTTGGGATATTATCGATTCTGATGTTAGCCGTAAATATCTTAAAGGGTTTTCTAGGCTTGATCCCGATCCTAAACCTGCTAACCAACCCGGCACTTGGGTTGTTGCTCACCGCGCTGTGGTGGGTCACGATCATTTTGTGGGTCTGGCTGATGGTGATGGCTTTTGTAAAGGAAGATTATCAGTTGCCAATCGTCAGTGGCTGGGTACGCAACTGGGTCTGATGATACATTGCCCATGATTATGCAGGGCGACCGTGCCCCGTAGGGCGCGACATATCGCGCCCTACGGTACTCATGAGGAGTTAATCGCGGTAGAGTAGGCCTAAAACTAGACCGAAGACCAGGTGTCGTCCAATGTTCTGTAGGAATGCGGTGCGATTGGCAAGTTTGGGTAGTTCGCCGTTTTGAATCAAGGGATGATATTTGTCGGCAAGAGGCGTTAATGGCCAGGCGGCTATAATGAAGGCTTCGCCAAAAAGAGTACCTTTTAGCCAGTTTGGGCCTGGCAAGAAACGTTTGAGTACGGCGGCGTAGATTTCCGCCAGGGCGATGCCGTTGAGAACATGGAGCAGCCACGCTAGCAGAAGAAATTTTTTCCGCGTTGTTGCCTTGCTCCCCATCAAGCCCTGGATGAAGCGCACATCGCTAAAACGATTGCCCGTAATAGACATGTCCCCTTCCATGGCAAGGCTGTAGGCCGCGGTAGCCACGACTCCGACTATGGCCGCACGGCCAGGGTGCCATCCTCTTGTTATAACGCGTTGCAGTATATGCATGCTCATTTTCCTTTTAGTTGATCTTTCGCAAGAGTACACAATTGTAGCCCGATAGCTGTTAAGCCACCGATCAGCGTGGCAAGAAAATTGACAACGTCATTGTTGAACCATGCGATGCCGCGTAATGCGGTGGTTGTGGTGCCGCAGCTATGGATATGACGTTCAGTTTCCTTATGACAGGTAGGGCAGTAGTACATGGCTTGTATAGTTGCTCCCAACACACTATCGGCAATACTGCCTGCTAATCCACTGACAAGGGCCATGAAGGGGAGCAAGGCTAGCGTTTTTTGACAGCGTTGGAGCAGCCAGAATACCAGTCCAGAAGCCAATGCGCCCAATGCAGAAGCTCCCGTACCCAATAATGTGATCCCGCCAGACGTGCCGGGAGCTACCGTTTGACCAGTAGTTATCAGGCGTGGTGCTTGCGTGCTCAATACGCCCAGTTCTGTGGCCCAGGTATCGGCGGTCGCGGTGGCAATGGCACCGGTAAAGCCAGCGTGAAAAAGTTGGCGTATCCAACGGGTACGCACGAGGCCATAGCTGATTGCCAGTAGCGCGGCTAGTCCTCCATTGGCAAGCACCTGGAAAATATCGCGTTGCGAACCCTTGCTAAACTTGTCTGTGGCGGCTTGTGCTTTGTCGTGGGCGCGGAAATGGGAGAAGAGACTGGAGGAGACAAAGAAGAAAATGAGTGAGAGTCCCCAGGACCAGCCGCCAAGCCCAACAGTGGTAGTGCCGGTCACGATAGCCCCACCTATACCGCTACGGCTGAGGGCGCGTCGTCTATACGCGATGAAGCCGATGCCTGTGCTGAACAGGAGGCCAAGCAGGAGTCGCTGGCCAGTTTGAGTAGTTGCCTTGCGTAATTTTCGCGACATATTGTAGTACCTCTTCGAAGTTGTGGCGCGTTTTGTTACAGAATAGTGGCATAACTAGTTCTATTGTAGAGACGGTTTCGTGTGAAGACAAGTGAATAAAGAGGATTCAGGTGAGCAGAACGTATTCCTTGTCAAACTGCCATTCGGGGATGGCCTCTAACTCAAGGTATAAATGTGGGTGCAAGGGGTCAATGTGCTTGACTAAATGGATGTCCACTACCCGATTGTCATTGATGCCTAACCCTTCGCAGAGCGAGTCCTGCGTAATTTTTAAGCCTCCGTCGAGGTCTCTTTTGAGTGGGGTGCTAAAGTAGAAGTCCAGGAAGAGAGCCAGGTAGCTTTGGCGCAGTGTATTACGTAGCTCATCGTGCAGTACTCCTTGTCGTTCCAGGGTACGCAGCGTGTCTCGTACTTGTTGTTTAAAGCGGCGAGCAACCATAGAACTGACGCGATGTCCATTAACTGTGGCATATTGTTCGTTAATACTAGGAGGAAGTGGTAGAGTAAGACGCAAGAGCGAGTTCTTGCTCGACGACTGTTCTCGCATAAATGTCTCCTGTATGTATAGTACTTTTGGGATGTTCATGTCGTGCGTATTGTATCATATCATCATGTCTTATCTTGTTTTTATAGCGTTGTCAAGCTGTGGAAAGAGTGATACACTTCGGGCGAAGTATCTATCGATAGATGTCACGCGCCTGGCGAAAGTGAGGAGCAAAGGTGATTACGTGTAACCACTGTGGAAGGCCAACCCAGGCGGGGATGGCACATTGTCAGTATTGTGGAAATCCGGTAACGAGTACGAGTGCGAGTGCGAGTGCGACGAGTGGTAATGATGGGGGTGGGGCAAAGATGGTGTCTCCAGAATTGCCCGCCTGGTTGGAAACGTTACGTGCTGGTGAGCGAACGAGCACACCTCCTGGCCAGGATGCGTCATCGGATTATTCCGCCGATGATTTTGTTGACGAGAGTTTGTTGCCGAGCTGGATGCAGCCTGAACGAAAGGATGCGGCGGACAATAACCCATCGGGCGCAATTCCTTTACGTCGTCCTGCCTCCATGCCTGCACCAAATACCGACAATGCTTTCATTCCCGCGAAGGGGATGTCCGCGAGTTCATTCATTGACGAGCAATTTCTTCCTCCCTGGTTACAGGAGAAACAGGCCGCAATGCCGAACACGCCGCCAGAGAGTATCGCGGCGAACAGTCTGGTGCAGCAGGATGCCTTGCCAGAGTGGATGAGAACAATGCCACCGCCAGTTCAACCTCCCACCGCACCACCCCCGCAGCAATATAACCAACCGTTTAATACACCGCAAGGCATCGCAGGGAGCGACCTGATTGATCAGCAGGCGGTGCCGGAGTGGATGGCCGCGCAAAATCCTGGGGTGCTGAGTACTGGGCAAGTAGGTTTCGCGGCATCCTCACTGATTGACAAGGATGGGTTGCCATCGTGGATGCGTGAAGGTAATCAGGCACAACCCCCTTACTATCAGCCTCCGTTGGGACAAGGACAAGCTCCCTACCAACAACAAATGCCGGCTCCCGGTCAGCAGCAACAGCAGCCGAATGAGCAGTCGATGATGAATTCGAGCCTATCGGCGGCTTCGTTTATTGACGTGAATGCCCTGCCAGAATGGCTACGTGCTCCGAGTACGCTGCCTGCCTCGGTGCAACCGGGCACTGTGGACAATCAGAGGCAATTCGGAGTACCACCGCGTCCAGAATATGTGCGCGTACCGAGTCGCCCACGCAATGAGCAAGGCTCTTCCGAAGAGAGCGCGGTCGCGGCAAATGCATTTGCCTCGATGCTCGGTGTCGCGTCAGCGGCCCCATTTTTCCCTGGTCAGCAACAGAGAGATGCGTCTATGGGTCAAGTGCCAATGCCGCCGCAGTCAGGGCAAAATGTACCACCGGGACCAATGAATAATGGTGCTGGTACGTCAGGTATGCCAAATCCAACAATGTCTTCCGCGACGTGGGGTGCGCCCCCGGTACAGCCAACGTATGCAGGGCAAGCAGGACAACAGCAACCGAATCAGGGGTTTGCTCCGATGCAATCCCAACCTCCAACAGGGTACCCAAATGGCTATGCTATGAACAGTATGCCTGGTGCGTCACCTCAACAACCGGCACCATCAAATATTCCTGGTATGGTACCACCTATGAATGGCGGACAGCCGAAAACAAATACAAAACCTGCCAAGCGGGGCTTTCTCAGCACGATTCTTGACTGGTTCTCGCGCTCATCATAAGAAGCATAAAAAGGGATGGAGATGGAGATGAATACACAACCTCACGCGGAAGGAGGACGGGAGTCGGCGCATAGCTTTAGTCCGTCACCTGCTAGTTCGCTACTGGTTGCTGATTGTGGCACAGTATTTACGAAAGTCTCGCTTTTTGGCCTTGTCGAGGGACAGTATCGACTCATGGCTCGTGGCGAAGCTCCTACAACGATAGCACCTCCTTACGAGGATGTTACCAAAGGGATCATCCAGGCGATCAATGTCATCGAATTTATCACTGGTCGCCATTTTATCTCCGAGGGGCGTATTATCTCTCCTGAGCAGCCGATTGGGGACGGCGTGGATGTTTTTATCGCCACAATAAGCGGGGGAGAACCTATTCGGCTAGTTGTGCTGGGAGCGGTTGATGCCAGCATGGAAGAGCTTGCCAGCCAGGCAGTATCGGGTCTATATGCTGACGTCTATGCATTGCCTTCGCCCTCGTTTGTGGCAACAACCGCGCAGGCTCCCGTCTCCGTTGGTGCTGGTGCTATGGCAGCGGTAGGGGGAGGAGCATGGACGCCTGAGCGAGTAGCTTTGGAGTGGGAGCGGCAGACCGAGCGCATACGTGAGCTACAGCCGCATGCAGCCCTCATTGTGGGCATGGCGGATGGAGCCGCGGGGCCAACGCCTTTACAAGAAGCATGCCATTTGTTGATCAATGCGACGCGGGAACTCAATGAGCGGCACGGAGCAAGTGCCTCGGCGGGAGTGTCGCCACATGATGTTGCTTCGCGCCAGGTAACTGTGCTTTATGGCGGTGCTCCACAATATATTGAGGCGGTACGTGGTATGTTGCAGGGGACATCTGAGGTGGTTCGTGTCGATGCGCTCGTTTCGCAAGCGCAAATAGAGCCTATCAGCATCGCGGCAGGAGAACTTTACGAGCGCGATGTGATGCAGCAGATTCCTGGTTATGCGCGTTTGCGGACGTGGTCTACCGCCGATCCTATGCCAACGGCCACCTCGTTGAGCAGCCTGGTACGCTTCCTGGCGCAACATTACGCCATGAATGTGACGGCGGTGGATGTTGGTGGTGCCACTACGACGCTGATGCAAGCGGGCGAAGGTGGCGAGTTTATCCCGATGGTCAATTCGGGTATAGGGGTTGGGCCAGGCGTAGGAGCGATTCTAGAGAAGGTGGGTATACAGCGCATTGCCCGCTGGTTGCCGTTTGATACAAGCGAGGATGAACTGCGTCAGTACGTGTTAAACCGCATGTTGCATCCCCATGTGTTGCCAACAACACAGCGTGATCTGCTCATTAGTCAGGCGTTTGCACGAGAAGCGATCATCTTGACGATGGAAGTGGCACAGCAAAACAAGTTTGCCTGGCTAGATGCTGATTTGATTTTAGCAACGGGCGGTATTCTCGCTCATGCACCAAAATATGGGCAAGCCGCCTTGATGTTGCTAGATGCATTGCAGCCCAAGGGCGTGACATCATTGGTGCTTGATCGAACCATGCTTATTGCGCAGCTTGGTGCGATGGCAACGGTTGCGCCCATCGCGGCTGTGCAGGTGAATGAGAGTGATGCTGTGACGCATCGGCTGGGTACGTGTGTGATTCCGTTTGGGCAATTGCCACCGACAGGAGAGATTGCGTTACGCGTCGATATAGATTATACCAATGGGCGGCATGTAACGGTGGATGTACTGAGTGGCTCGATTGAGGTTATTCCGCTACAGGCAAACGAGCAGGCGTATCTCTCGCTCTTTCCCGCGCCAACCGTTGATGTTGGGCTAGGGCAAGGTGAGCGTGCCAAGGCGGCTGAAGAGATAGACGGTGGGTTGGTTGGTCTGATTATTGATGCTCGCGGGAGGCCATTGGTTTTTCCCACCGATGATAAAGAACGTCAGGCGCGTCTGTTGCAGTGGATGCAAACCATGGGGGTCTAAACGGGCGCGAGGGGGAGCAGCTGCTATGACGTATCTACTGGGCTGGTCTGTGATTCCACAGATACTCATCAGGAGAGAGCGTTGGCCTGGTGGATACAAGACCAGGGCAATACCATTGGTGAAGCGTGGTCAGGATGTATTACCGGATCAGCCGGTGCTGCGCATGAAGCAGATGGAGGCGATTGAGGAGGTTATGACCATTCCGCACCTCTCGTTGCCTTCCGTTATGGATGCTCCGGGAGGAGTCAACTATAATACGCGCAATGGTATCGCAGCGGCTGATGAGACCCTTCCGGCAGGGTTGCGTGGACGAGTGGTTGATATTACTCATCGCGGTGGTGTCATTATCGAGAGCTACGCGGCTGTCTTGCAAGGCGTTCTCGGAGCTGGAAAGCAGGTGGCTGGCGTACTTACGATGTGGCAAGGCTCCGCCGCCGCTCGGCAAGGGCAAGCGGCTATTCCGCCCGGTGCATTGTTGGTTGTACCTGGCCCTGTGAATTTTGCGATGCTGCGTCAGGCCATGATTTCTGGTGTAGCGGGTGTTATAGCCAGCAGCGTCTCCTCACGCGATCTGGAAGGATTCCTACACGTTGACCTGGTGAGGCTCATCGATAGCGTTGATGTCGATTTGACGCAGGCCCACCTGCCGCAGATAACCATTTTGCTGACCGAGGGACTTGGTACCCTGGCGATGCCAACTCGCACGATGAATTTGCTCAGTCGTTATCAGGGATCCATAGCCTTGCTTTCAGGAATAACCTCTATACGTCAGAATATCTTTCCAGAATTGATGATCTCTTTGCCTGTAGCGGAGGTAGAGCAACACTGGCAACCTGTACAACCTGACCCGACTTTAAAGATAGGGGTGCAGGTACGGGTATATAGTGGTGAGTACGAGGGCGCGATAGGCGTTGTCGATTATCTTTACTCGCATCAGCAGATGTTTCCGTCGGGGATACGCGCTCGTGCGGTGCGTTTACAGCTGGAAAATGGTTCGGCAATAACCGTTCCTGTCGCGTTAATAGAGCGAATTAGTTAACCGTTTATCCACATTCATCAATGTTTATCCACATATTACACGGTAAGGTGTGGATAACTTTTTATGCGTTTCTGAACAATAGAATAGGATAAAATCAGTTTAAGCACAAAATATACGCTATACTGATTTTATCCTATACTGCTTGTTTTACGGCAAAAGTAAACTGTGTCCAGTCATATCTTTGGGTTGGGGTATGCCCATAAGCTGTAAAATCGTTGGTGACACATCCGCCAGGATACCATCACTTCTCAAGAGTGCGTGGGCAAAAGAAGGGGCTACAAGGTAGAGTGGCACCGGAAAAGTGGTGTGCGCGGTAAAAGGCTTGCCGGTGTTGTAATCAATCAGTTGCTCGGCATTGCCATGATCGGCGGTAATCAACAAGCCACCGCCCGCAGCCAGTGTTGCCTCGACAACGCGGCCCACGCCGGTATCCACTGTCTCTACTCCTTTGATAGTGGCGGCAATATCGCCCGTGTGACCAACCATATCGGCGTTGGCATAGTTCATAATCACCAGGTCATAGTTTCCCCCACGAATATGTTCAATGGCGGTATCAGTGATGCCCACCGCGCTCATTTCTGGCTGTAGATCATAGGTTGGCACCTTGGGTGACGGCACCAGGACGCGGTCTTCGCCCGGAAAAGGCGTTTCGCGCCTGCCATTGATAAAGTACGTGACGTGGGCGTATTTCTCTGTCTCGGCGGTATGGAATTGGCGTAACCCTGCATCTGAGACGACGCGTGCCAGGGGCATCTCTACCTCGTCGGCGCGGTACGCGACCTCAGCGTCAAGCCCTTCTTCGTACTCGGTCATCATCACATACTGTAAGTCAGGGATGCGCGGCCCCCTGTTGAATTTGCCTTCGGCCTGGGGTGGCAGTTCATCGAGGACAAACGCTTTGGTGAGTTGGCGAGCGCGATCAGGACGGAAGTTATAATGGATGAGTGCATCGCCTTCCTTCACGACGGCGACGGGATGACCATCTTCCATAACGACCGTGGGCAGAATAAACTCGTCGGTCACTTTTTTAGCGTAAGATTGTTGGATTGCCTCAATGGCGGAATTGGCCTGTTGCCCTTCCGCCCGTGTCATAGCGAAATAGGTCATGCCAGTGCGGTCCCAGCGATTATCGCGATCCATCGCGTAGTAGCGTCCGCTGACAGTGGCAACCTGGGCGGCGTGTGTGCCGCCAATTTCTTGTGCGCGAGCTTGCAGGTGCTTCATGAACTCGACGCCGCCAGTAGGCGAGGAATCACGCCCATCGCTGAAGGCGTGGATATAGACGCGCTCGATATCGTGTTGCTGGGCCAGGCGCAGCAGTGCTTCCAGGTGCGATTCGTGGGCGTGTACGCCACCATTGCCGAGCAAGCCACAAATATGCAGTTGGGATTGCTGCTTTTTCACATGCTCAATGGCCTTGAGCAGAGCTGGATTCTGGAAAAAGGAGCCGTCGCGAATAGCTTCGCTGACGCGAGTGTAGTCTTGCAGCACGCGTTTGCCCGCACCGATGTTTTGGTGTCCTACCTCGGAGTTTCCCATCTGTCCTTCCGGTAGACCAACCGCGTCGCCGGATGTTCTCACCGCCGTATGCGGCCACATGCGAGCGAGCTTATCGATATTAGGGGTATGGGCTTGAGCAATGGCATTGCCCTCTTTACGTGGATTGATGCCCCATCCATCCATAATAATTAACACAAAAGGACGTGGCCGACCACCAGGTGTTGTACTCATATAAAATATGTTCTCCCTTACGTTCATGGCTCAGAAGTTCTGTATTGCTTGTTTATTGTATCATGCGCATATCTTTGCCCAAACTCGAAATTGACCCATAAACCCGCCCTAAAAAAGGTGTCGTCAAAAATCAAGAAATTTTCTCCACGAAGCAACGTTCCACCCTGAAATGTGGCAAGGAATTGCGACAATATGGCGAGAAGATGCCATGCGTCAATAGCAAGAAGAGCAAGATCGGAGAAGTTTTTCTCCCAGCTTCGTTCTATAGTATTAGCACTTGCAGTTTACAAGCATCAACACGAGAGAGGTCGGAAAACAATGAGAAAAGTTGTCGGATATGTATTAATGACACTTGATGGCGTCGTTGAAGAGCCGGGGGAATGGCTCGAGCACTTTGATGAAGAGATGAGGGAGAACATGGTGGAAGTGATAAACGCACAGGATGCCGTTCTGCTGGGGCGCGTAATGTATCAGGAATGGGCTGCCTACTGGCCCACCGCTACCGACGAGCCATTGTTTGCCAGCTTCATTAACACGGTTCCCAAGTACGTTATCTCAACCACCTTGAGCAGTGTCGATGAATGGCAGCCCGCCACCCTGCTCAAGGGGGATGTCTCCCAGGAGATCGCGAAGCTGAAGCAGCAACCTGGGAAGAACATTGGCGCACATGGAAGTATCACGCTCGTCCGCTCTCTACTCGAACAGGGTCTTCTGGATGAGCTCGTGCTTCTCGTTTTTCCCATCTTGGTGGGTGGTGGAAGGCGTCTCCTCAAAGAAGGGGATAGCCTCAAGAGATTGAAACTGGTCAGTTCAAAATCGACCAGAACAGGGGCTTTGGTCCTCACCTACCAACCTCTTCAACCCTAGACGGTGGCAATATCTCAGAATCGCCAGTCCGCTACGTGGACGTCCCTAGAGGCAAGTGGCTGACTGAGCGGGATCTCCTGGCGCACACACGCCGGAACCAGGCTGTCATCCAACGCATGGAATTGAAGCTCAAAGAACCTGGCCGACTTCCTCCTACGGTGTCAGAGCAGGATTTTCAGACATTCATCGACAGTATCCACATGGGGAAGGACCCTAAGAGCGACTCATCTGGCTTTCGGGATCGCCTGTTGTGTCTCATGCTCAAGGAGGGCGGATTTCGGATCGGCGAGATCTCTGGTCAATCAAAGACGCTCCAGCCTTCGTATTGCAGTATCGGGAGCGACTGCTCGTCTATCGCCGGATACGCGATGCGCCCCTGGCACGGATGACCCTGCAATGGCGTTTTCCAGGGCCGGGATGCTCGCCGTTGTCCCGCAGCACACGTGAGTCGTTCGTTGAAGCAAGGAACATCCGTGATGGCATCATCCGCGAGCAGCAGAGAGAGGGGTGTTGCACGATTTCCCGCTTCTGGGAAGCGGCGACAGGGGGAAAGCGTATTGCCGCTTCTCGGTGCATTCGGAAGAATGACTTCACATGAACACTCTCTATTTGCAGCAGAAAGGAATACGAACCCATGTCAGCATCCCAAGAGCGTCAACCCACCCTCGATTCGGTTGCTCCTCGTTTTCTTGTCGGAGAGATGGAGCAAGCTCTAGCCTTTTATGGACAACTCGGCTTTGCGACCCCCTACCACGACGAGGGGTTTGCGATTGTCGAACGTGACAGGATCGCTTTGCAATTCAATGTCTCCGATCCAACACAAGAACCACCAAAGGAGGGTTGCAGGGTATGTTATATTGGCGTCACCAATATCGAAGCGTTGTATCAGCAGTATTTGCCAACTGGCGCTCTTCGGTCTACGATCCAGGCGACGTCCTGGGGGACGAAAGGATTTTGGCTCTGCGATCCTTTTCGCAATATCCTGATTTTTGAAGAAAGCATTCCCGAAGAGGAGAGCGACACACAACAAGGAGTGTGAGGACACCAGCGATGGAAACAGAGCCACAGAGAGAACCACTGGCAGAGATTCCCCTGCCAGGTGGACAACTGACGCCTGGGATCGTGCGTGTTGGCACGACCGTGCGCAGGCCACCAAAAGGCAACGCAGCCTTTGTCCACGATCTTTTGCTGGTCTTGGAAGACCAGGGCTTCCCATTCGCGCCGCGTTTTTTGGGGATGGATGAACAGGGCCGGGAGATTCTGAAGTACCTGGAAGGAGAGACCTGGCCGGAGAGTGGCTCCAGTTTACCTGATGATCTGCTGGTGCAAGCGGCCAGAGCCATCCGACGCTTTCATGATGCCACGGCTGGCTCACCGCTGGCACAGGGGAGCGAAATTGTGGCCCATCATGAGCTGGGACCTCATAACACCATTTTTCATGAGGGACACCTGGTTGGCTTCATCGATTGGGATGATGCGGCTCCTGGCACACGACTGCGTGACTTCGCCAACGCCGTCTACAATTATGTGGACGTGAGCCATTGGGCGAACCAGGAGACTTCCGAGCAGGCTCGACGTATCTCTCTGATGTGCGCGGCCTACGGGTGGGACGATCCCCTTGGTATCATCAATGATTTTGAGGCCGATTTACAGCAAGCCTTGCGCAATCATGAACAGGCTGGGCGAACAGGTGCTATCAGAATCTTTGCTGAAGAGGTAAACTGGATGCAGCGGCGGGCGCAAGAGTTGCGGCTGGCGTTGCAGTAACCTTCATTCCATTTGCAACCCAACCCACCTGATGTTCTCCGTTCCTTCCTACAGCAACAACGATTGGCCATGGCGTGAAGCCGGGCTAATGCTCTTTTCTCTAGAGAACATTCTGGCAAGGTTATGGTATTTTTGACACTATTCCAGGTGAACGCGTGTGCTCATATAAGGGGGATATAGAGCGTATCCGATTTATGGTAAGCATCGTGTTATTACTGTGACTTACTGTAGTTAGAACAGGAGAAGATATGTCTACTACTACGAATCAAAATGGAGAGCTGATCACGTTTCTTGTCATATTGGCGATAATACTGATAGTCGTGATTGTTATAGCGGCGGTGGCTTTGTATCAACGCCGACAACGCGGTCTGACCGTCAAGAACTCGACCTTTGGCAACGATGTGAATGGAAACATTGGCGAAGCTACTCCCTCCGATAATCGCTCGCCTCGTAATGCTGATGAAATGCAGTCTCGTGCTACTGTAAGCAGAAATGCTGATGATGATAGACCTGGTTCCCGATAATGATGAATAGAATGATTGTGGGCCTTGCAGCCGAAGGCTGCAAGGCCCACAACCATTCAAGAACATATACGTTACCGTAAGTGACGCGGGGCTTGAAAAG
>JBPCJY010000045.1:0-27987 GCA_051004815.1 Ktedonobacteraceae bacterium | reverse complement strand
GGGCCTTGTGCCTGTCCTGGTGGAGGGTTCTGTGCTCCCACCGAGGACAGGCACAAGGCCCCCCCATCCTCTCTTCACTACCCCTTGTCCCTACACACGTCATATCTCTCCTCTTTCCCAAAGACTTGCCTGTGTAAGCCCGCCCTGGTACCCCTTGCCTTTCACTGGGAGGTTTTTTGGGGACTGGGAGGTTTTTTGGGGAAAGGCATCGGCGAGGGGGAATGACAGGCGAAACTGGCGCGCTTCAAAAAACCTCCCAGTGAAAGGTACCCCTTGCCCCCGCCCTGGCACGATGCTACCAGGCGGGTGCCCAGATACCAAATTCGTTGTTATCGAGGTCGGTGAGCTGGGCCCATTTGCCCCAGGGTTCAGTGGTGAGCTCCTGGGTCAGAGTGACCCCACGAGCTTTGAGCGTTGCGCAGGTTTCTTCTATATTGTCGGCATGCAGAACGAAACCAGTCATGCCCGTTGTGTTGCTGCCACTCTGGCCGCGTAGGCCGAGCATGATATGGGTCTGTGTGCCGGGAAGAGCAATTTCAAGCCAACGCTCAGTTTCGCTCATAGGCTGGTCGTCTATCTTTTCAAAGCCGAGCTTGTTAACATAAAAATCTAGAGCTTTGTCCTGATTGCTGACGCCTATAGTGATAGTACCGATTTTCGTGAACATGTTTCCTCTATCCTTTCTGTTGATCGGAAGTCACCGGTTTATACGTATACCGACCGGGTTAAGTAATCCCGATCTGATTCAGTATACCCCAATCAGGCTGAGGAAAACTTCTCGGATCTTGCTCAATTGCCTTTACATTTGTTCGTTTGGCTTGCGTGGTAGCGTGAAGCAGAATGTGCTGCCAAGGCCCTGATTAGTCGTGACCCAGATGCGCCCGCCGTGTTTTTCGACAATCTCCTTCGTCACGTAGAGTCCCAACCCAATACCGGAATATTGACGGCTGGCCTTGTGGTGGACACGGTAGAAACGTTCAAAGATGTGATCGAGGTATTCCGCGTTGATGCCAATGCCCTGGTCAATGATGCTCACCAGGTAATCATTTTCGTGCTCTTCTAGCTTAACCGTAATCTGGCCCCCTTGCGGAGAATACTTCACTGCGTTATCCAAAACATTGCCGATGACCTGGCTGAGACGTGTCCGATCAGCCTCAATTTTTGTATCAGTGGTCTGGATATCAAGGTAGATGCTGTGCTGTTCCGCGCTCACCTGTGCCGAGCGCACGCATTCCGCTAGCACATCAGCCAGGTAAAATGTCGCGTAATGGAGATGCAAATTACCCCATTGCGCACGCGAGAGATCGAGCAGATCATTCACCAGGCGTTCCAGGTGTTCAGCCTGGCTCTGCACAATGTTCAGGCTGCGCAGATCATAGCTCTCTGGCCGCTCTGCCGTGTTCGCTGCACTTGCTGCATTGCTCTGCGGCGGGTCTTGTAATGTCTTTCGTAGCCGACGTTCGATGCGCCGTACAAGATGTTGCGTATAGCCTTTGATGGCCGTAAGAGGTGTGCGCAGTTCGTGTGAGACAACTGAAACAAATTCATCTTTCAGCTTCTCAATCTGTTTGTTCGAGGTGACATCATTCAGTACAGCTACTACACCTGTCGCATGCGAGAGTGCTTGACTGGCATCGTGCAAGGGTGCAACACTGATGCTGAGTGACAATGGAACCGCTTCACCACTTTTGCCAGCGATAAATTCCTGGTTCATGATGGTTTCACCGGCCAGGGCGTGATCAATAAGCTCTGCTAGCTGGACGAGCCACCCTGTATCACCGCTGCTTGACTGTTCGCGCAAAGGCATATCTTGCTTGAGTACAATCTCTGCCTGCGCAAGAAGTTGTTGGGCAGAGTTGTTGAGCAACGTGACAGTTCCAAGCTCATCGGTAATCAACAAGCCCTCGGCCATGCTGCCGATGATGAGTTCCAGTCGTTGGCGACCAATTTCGGCCTGTCGCCACAGCTTGGTTTCGCGTTCACGCAGACGCACATTCTCTAATGCCACGGCGGCATAGTCCGCGATCATCGTGGTTAACTTCAGCGAGTCGGTATCAAAAGTACCCGCTTGCTCGTCGAACAGGCTCAACATACCGCTGATGCGGTTCTCGACGGTAAGGGGAATATTGAGGCACGAGCCGATCACATCGCCACTGACCACACTTTGTTCAAGCGACGCGGAGAGTTCATCCGGCGCATCAAGATAGGATGCCGTCGCTAACTCTTTGACTGATAGCGGTAAAAAGTCGATCACGCTGGCGGCATTGGCGATACGTTGGATCATAGCCGCTAAAAACGCTTCACTGAGTGGATAGCAGGGGATAATGAATAACTCATCGGGATCACCTTTGAGTAAGATGGAACAGGCGGAGAAGCTATATAACTCTTGTAGAGCCGCGAGTAACGCTCGATGTACTTGAAAGCGATCAATGGCAGCGACGAAGCGTTTCCCAATCGTATTAAGATACTCCATCTCCTGACGGATAGCTGCCAACCGATCTCCGTTGTGTACATGAGAAGAGCGAAACGCGCTATCTTTAACTGAAGATTCTGACTGCACGCTGCTCTCCATGTCTTATTCCTATTGTAACTGTTTCAACTGTTGCGTCACTTCATCATAAATGGGTGGCGCGATAAGATCGCCGGTCAGTTCTTTGAGACCGGCAAAGCACTCCTGTATCAACGCATCCAGGCTGTCTGCCAGTTCTAGCGACGTTACGCCAGAAAATTGCTCAGCAATCACCGATGGAACAACCTCAGTGTAGGGCATTTTTGCGAGAAAATGAAGAAAAGGATAAGTGCTCGAAACTCTTTTGGCGGCACCTTGCACCAGGACACGGGTTGTAGCTTTCCCAAGAAAAGGTGAAACTCTCTCATCTATCAACCGTATGACCTTCAGGTACGCCTCTGCAACTTGCTCACGAGGGACGGAAGAGGAGCGGTCAGACATATACGTCATATGTTTCTCCCTTCACTGCTAGCTATTTCTCTCCACTACGTATTATAGCATAGTTCTATTGTAGATTGTAAGTGGGTAGTACCAAACGTTTTTACCGATAAAAGCTCTAGAACCGCTTCTATCCTTTTTCTAAAGAACGGTACCAGAGCTGTTATTCTCTCGTATTGTGAGCAATTACCATTAAGTAGCAGACACAAAAGGAGCGTGGTGGGGCGACATGTCGTCCCACCACGCTCCTTTTGTGTCTGCTACCTATACTATCTCTCGTGGTACCAGTCCGAAGAGGCGAGCCAGCCAGAGGCGGAAGCCACTTAGCGGCGGTTTGGCGGGATTACCACCATCCATATTTGCTGCCATCTCGATCAGGCGTTGGCGTCCCGCGTCCTTGCGGGCTATCGCCGCTTCAGCCTCTTCCTGCACGGTATAGCGTTCGCGCTGTTCATCAATAGCGCGTGCGAAATGTTCAGGGCGAATCACGAAGCGATTGCTGGGCAATACAGGCGCACCATTGCTATCAACCTGAGCATTGCTGTCTGTACCCGCACGATCACCGCCCAAATCCTCCTCTTCCGCTGCTTCTGTCACCTGTACCCGACTCAACGCGAGCTTGGGCGAAATCCATTCCCGTAAAGCGAGCAGTGAAGCGCGGCGGCAAATGGCCTCGATATCGGCACCGCTGCGACCCGGTGTCAGGCTTGCCAGCTCTGCCATACTGATCTCAGGGGCAAGGGGTTTACCACGGGTATGTACCGCGAAAATGGCTTGCCTGCCCTCTTCATTCGGATACTCCAACTCCACGATCAGGTCAAAGCGACCAGGGCGTAAGAGCGCGGGGTCTATCAGTTCGGGCCGATTGGTTGCCGCCAGGACGATCACCCCTTCGCGCCCCTCGATACCATCCATCTCCGTGAGCAATTGCGCGATGACTCCGTTACCCATGTTACGATCCATATCACCGGAACGGCGCGGGGCCAACGAGTCAATTTCATCGAAGAATACGATACATGGCGCGGCCTGTTTGGCACGACGGAAGACTTCACGAATGCCCTTCTCGGCCTCGCCGACCCACTTGGAGAGCAGTTCGGGTCCCTTAATAGAGATGAAACTGGCCTCGCACTGGTTGGCAAGGGCGCGTGCTATCAGCGTCTTGCCCGATCCGGGAGGGCCAGCCAGCAGCACACCGCGTGGAGCCTCAACTTTCGCGCTGGCATACACTTCGGGGTAGCGCAGCGGCCATTCCACACCCTCGGTGAGCAATGTTTTGGTTTTCTCCAATCCACCAATGTCATCCCAGGACGTTTCGCTCACCTCGACATAGACCTCACGCGTTGTCGAAGGTTCAACCTCGCGCAATGCTGCCTGGAAGTCGGCCATGGTGATATTCAGGTTGACCAATGTCTCGTAGGGAATATAACCGCGTTGATAGTCGATGTACGGTAATACACGACGTAGGGCGATCATCGCTGCTTCGCGACAGAGCGATTCCAGGTCGGCACCAACAAAGCCTGGTGTCAGTTGGGCAATACGCGTCAGGTCAATATCGTTCGCCATGGCCGCGTTCTTGGAGTGGATGCGCAAAATTTCTGCACGCCCACGCACATCCGGTACACGCAGTGAAATTTCACGGTCAAAGCGACCGGGACGGCGCAGGGCAGGATCGAGCGCGTTGGGCTGGTTGGTCGCGGCAATGACCATGACTTGTCCACGCGAGTTCATACCATCCATCAAGGTGAGCAGTTGCCCGACAATGCGTCGCTCAAGCTCACCAACCACCTCGGCTCGTTTCGGCGCGATGGCGTCTAGTTCATCGATGAAGATGATGCTCGGTGCGCGACGTTGTGCCTCCTGGAAGACCTCGCGCAGGCGCGATTCGCTGGCACCATAGACGCTATTGACGATTTCAGGGCCGTTGATGATCGAGAAAAAGGCGTTGGTCTCAGCCGCTACCACGCGGGCAATCAAGGTTTTGCCGGTTCCGGGGGGGCCAAAGAGCAGCACGCCTTTGGGTGGCTCAACGCCCAGGCGGTCAAAAACCGCTGGATACTTCAAGGGTAGTTCGATCATTTCCCGAATGCGCTGTAGTTCTTTGCCCAGCCCTCCAATATCTTCATAGCTGACGCGTCCAGGCGCACCGCCGTGGGCCGCGCCCCTGGCCTGTGCTCGCACAATAGTGCCTGGCTGTACCAGTACCGCCTCAACATCATTCATCGGTTGTGGTTGTACGGGCGGTAAGACCGGGTTGAGACTACCAGTAGTGGGTTTCTGAATGGTATAGCTTGGCGTCGCCGGTGTTGAGCCGATAATCAAGAACTCTCGTGGCGCGGCCCCCGGCGTGCCAACGCGCAGCAAATCGCCAATAGTGACGGGTAAACCCACCAGGTAACGGGCGATATATTGCAGGTCGCTTTCCTGGATGGGCGCACCACCACTCAAAGGTAACAATGTGATCCTCTCGGCGTTTTGTACTTTAGCCTTGTGAACGGTAATGCGCTCACCCAGACCCGATGAGCTATTCTGGCGCACCTGGCTATCCATCTGGATGGTCTGTTGACCGCGATCAACCATGGCACTGGGTACGACTTTTGCCGCCGTGGTACGCGAACCGGTAATCATAATGATATCGCCCGGTTGACAACTCATTTTTGCCATATCACTGGGATCGATGCGAGCGACGCCGCGCCCCACCTGGAATCCTTCGATGACGACGAGTTGCAGACTCTCGTTCATAGGTTTAGGAGTTGCGTCGTCAGGCGCATTCTGCCCATTGCTGGCATCGGCTGGTGGTATTGTATTGGCACCATTCTCAGTTGGAAGTTTGTTCGTTGTTTTGTGTGCTGTTGCCGTCGGGTCAGGACTGCTGGTGTTGTGTGAATCCTCCATCCGTCTCCCCCTTCTCTTATCTATAATTATGTAGTGAAATGAATATGTCATGCATACCTTACCACATTTACGAAGGGATGAGTAGAAGGTTGTAGCGGTGCAATTGATTGCGCCCCAATTGTTGACTGTCATAATGGGGATAGTCTCTATTATGGCATTGCCCTCATCATGCTAGTGAACGTGATAATAGACCAAGGTGGGTGTGGCAAACACAACTACATATATGAAATATCAACCCAATCTTAACCATTTCACAATGATATTATTCTTGAATATAGCAAGCTTGACCACTACAATTGCCCCAAGTATTTAGAGTTCTAAAACTTCTAAATTGGCGTGTATACATCTCTTAAGGGGGGAATATGAGAAACCGGTATCAGCAACTATTTGTATCCATAGGGAAACGTCCTCGCTGGCCAGGCATTTTTATCATCTTGAGCGTGTTGATGATCGTGTTGGCCTCTGGAGTGATAATTCGAGTGCAGGCACAATCACCTTCAAATACTATTTCATCGGGCGTAAGCTTAAATTTGAACAGTACCTCCACCATTTCGATTCCAAACTCTACGCAGAAAGGAATCACGGCCAATGCTGTATTACAGAACAACACAGCTTATGCCATAATGTACCGCTCTGGCTGCATAGGCCCAGTGGTACGGTTAACAAATGACCTTAACCTGAAATTTAAGCTAAAATTTTATCCAGGGAGGGCGCAAGCAACTATCAATTCGTGTATTCCAACGATGGTGAATGTGCCTGCACATGGCAAACAGACGCTCAACGATACGTATCTCTTGCAAGATGCTGCAACACTTAATGCTATCTCTAATGGGGCCTACCTGGCAGAGGAAGAGTTAACTTATACCATTATTAAAGGAGACCCTACCAAAAGGTATAAAAAACTCTCTGATAATTCACTTGTAGACACCTTCCCCACTTTACTTGTACACTCCAATACACAATTGGTGCAAATAAACTCTACGGCTAGTATCCATCCAGCGGGGGCATCATTAATACAGTCTGCATCTGGCAACTCGGGAAAGGCAAACCCTACCAAATCCTTCTCTTCTCATGTGCAAGCAAACGACCTTCTGCTAGTTGCTATTAGCTGTCGATCAAATACTCTGGGAATTCCACATGACTCGTTGCGAAATTTTTGGAATAGTCCAAATACCATCCACTTCGGACTTAACAATGCCTATACACAGGGAATGTTTTATTCAGTTTCTACGAGAAGTGGATCTGATGCGATTACCTTCTCTTGTAGAGGAGCATCAAGCTATGCTATTGTAGAGTTATCTGGGCTTACTGTATCGCCCCTTGATCAAATTGGTAATGCGACTGGAACGTCCACTACTGCTAATGTAGTTACCTCTGCACCGACTACACAGCTCGATGATATTGTAGTGGGGTTTGTGGGCGATAATGGAACAAAGACGCATTCCTATAGCGAGACTGCAGCGGGATATGGCAACATACAACATAACTCTAGCAAGTATGGGAACATCAACCTTGTCTATGGTTATACGGGTACGACAGGCTATTATGCAACCACCTGGAAATCTTCGATCAGTGTTGCCTGGGGCGCATTGCAAGCCGCATTTAAAGTAGCACCCAATGCTCCAGCCTATCCTCAAAACAGTCAGATTGGCCCTTTTTATCCAAAGGTGCTCATCATTGATTACAATACAAGTGGTCAAACGGATGACGGCTCTTCCGCACTCACTCAGGAACTCATGAACGCATATACTACAGCAAGTAGTTTCCATGGTGCCGGTTCCAGTTCGGCTCAATTCCAGATTTATAATACCTATACTGAATATAATCCGCCGCCTATACTTCCGGGTACGTCGCATGGAAATTTCACAGGAGATTATCAAGCCGTCTTCAATAATTACAACATTTGCAATCTGGCTGCGTCACAAGGAGTTAATTTTGTGTGGATCTGGGCCAGTGGTAGCGAACAAGGAGGAATAAACTATTCCGGCGATTTCCATGAATGGGTGACTACCGGCCCAACATTTTATCAGACATATGGGGCAAATGTGCCTACCTGCGGCTCCAATACTGTATCAGTGTTTGGGTTTAATTACAGCCGCTCTGTTGCGGAAGCACTCCATAGCTCGGGACATTACATGGAAAATCTCTTGCAATTTGCATTTGGGCCGTCAACTGACCTCGCAAATGGTACACCTGGGGGAACTGACTTGTATGATTTATTCGACGGTCAGGTGTCACGCTATAATGGGTATAACGGTCCACTAAACACGTCTACTGCCGAATGCGGAGATGTTCACTTTCCTCCTAATGCAACACAGTCATACGATTACGGTAATAGCACCGTTGTTACGTCAGATTGTGCCAGTTACAACCCTGGTGACCCATCTTCGCAAAACTCTGTCCCGGTAAGCGCATCGACGTGGGAAGCTATTCCGTGTGATGCCTCACTTCAATTTAACACATTCGATTGTCAACAGGAATCCTACTTAATGTGGTGGATGCAGAATATGCCAGGGTATAACAGTACAATATTGGACCAGACGGACAATCCAATGCCAAACTGGTGGCAATATATACTAGAGCTTGACACTACTGTTCGCTACAACTGATTATTTCTGCTACCAAACTGCACTCTATGGTAGTAATTAGAATAAGGGATCGTCCCTATTATACATGCGAAACGGGCGCAACAAGTACCGTCGTATAGTAGGGGCTATCCCTTGTGGGAACCCTGTCTGGGGGACAGGTAACCCTGGGTGGTAGGGTGTGGCTTAGCTTGATCATATTGGGCGCAATCAATTGCGCCCCAATTGTTTGACTGCCGTATTAGCCCAGCTTATAGGTGACGAGCCCCCTGGCAACGGCATTCCCCGAAGCACTTCTGACCTCGACATCGAGATAGACCAGGCTGCGGCCACGACGCAGCACGCGTGCGATGGCCTGCAAGTCCTCTTTCTCTGCCGCAGCCAGGTAGGCAATGCTGAGATTGACTGTCGTACCACGCGCTTTCGTGGGAACCTCTGCACCCGACCAGGCGGCAACCATTGCGGCAGTATCTATCAGCGAAGCAATGGCCCCTCCGTGGACAATAGTTCCGATGGTAATAAGTGGATCAGCGAATGGTAGCATAATCGTCGCCATCCCAAGCTGGATATCGGTGAGTTGCATACCAAGATGAGCAACATAAGGTGAGGAGGGGAAAAATTGACGGATGAAATCCGCTCCAGAGAGCGGACGTTCAGTAGGCGTGTCCATAGAATATCTCCTGATGCTGAAAATGACATCTCACCTCGTTTTATCATTTTGGGGCCGTGTATGTGAGGTACGTGCCGAGCAAGGCATTTCGGTCGCAATGCCTTGCTCGGCACGTAGAATGTTAGCGAGCAACAACTTCAACGGCATCTGCGTTGGATTGGCGTTGCGCGAGTACACGGGCGATCAAGGGTAGTGCGCAACTGACCACCATAATGCCAGCAATGATATATAACGCTGTGCGATAATCAACGCTAGCAATCAAGATGGGGCCAACGATGGCACCCGCACTCCACGCGGTTAACATGGCACCATAGATGGTTCCTGAATACTTTGGGCCAAAGAAGTCAGCGGCGAAGGCTGGCATCGTGCCGAAACCACCGCCGTAACACAGTCCGATAATGGCAGCCGGAACGAGTAGTAGCGCGAAATCGCCAATCAATGGCATGAGGGCGAAAACAACAATCTGGATAACAAACATGCTCAAGAAGGCAAATGGCCGCCCAATCGCATCCGAGAGCCAACCCCAGAAGAGCCTTCCCACACCATTGAAGATGGAGATAACTACAACTATCACTGATGCCGTGATGGCAGCGACGCCTGTGAACTTCTGAGCTAGTGGAGAGGCGACTGAGATTAATGCTGCTCCCGCAGTCACATTCAATGCTAGGATGAGCCAGAGGATATACCACCGCAGTGTTCCCAATGACTCCCCAAGGGTATAATCGCGCCTGGCGCGTATGAATTGCTGTTTGACCGAAGCTGTCCAGCCAGCAGGAGCGTATCCCTCTGGAGCCGTGCGGAAAAATTGCGCTGCTACGACCACTACTACAAGATAAGCAATACCGAGGTAAAGGAAGGTGCTACCTACGCCAATCGACTTTATCAGGCTTGCCGCGACCGGAGCCGTAATGACGGCACCACCCCCAAAGCCTGCTACCGCCAAACCGGTGATGAAACCGCGCCGGTCTGGAAACCACTTGATGAGCATGGCAAGCGCTACGATATAGCCAAGCCCAAGTCCAATACCTCCCAGAATTCCATAGGTGAGGTAAAGGAGATACAGGTTCGGTGCAGTAAATGCCGCGAGAATGATGCCCAATCCGTAGCAGATGCCGCCAGCCGTGGCAATGGCTCGTGGACCAAAGCGACTGTTCAAGTAGCCACCAAAACCAGCCGTAATGCCTAACGCGACAAGCGCAAAGGTGAAGGTCAGATTGGCTGCTGGCTTTGTCGTATGATACAACGTGATTACCGGCGTGAGAAAAACGCTCCAGGCATAGACGGCACCTAAAGCAAGCTGCATGAAGAAGGCTGCAATGGCAATGACCCAACGATTAGGCAGTGTACCAGTGCTGATGTAGGGGGTACTCATCTGATGACTCCTCTCCGATAGTTCTTTAAAAGAGACGAAAGAAACCGAAAAGAAACCGACCGTGCAAGGACACACAACGATGAATAAGTAAGGGACAACCTTCGGGTAAGTTACAAAGGCCTGAAGCAAGTATACAATTAAATTACAACTATAGCAATCGTTAAATATGACCATGGTACTAATCTGGCACAATCCGAGCCGTCAATCTCTTGATTATCAGAAACCTATGCGCTATACTAGCGTCATATTGTTGACTTGCGCCACAATGATGTGCCAGGATACGCAGTGAAACAGTGCAATTCGTAGGGGAAGTTTGTAATCTATGTGTGTAGTACATAGAAGGGTGTAACATCACTACATGAAAATACCTCAACACGATAACCAGGATCCAAAGACTCCGCAAAAAGCGACGAAGAAAAATGTCCGTTTATTTCGGTATGGTATCGCGGCATTCTTTGTGCTTCTTGGCTTAACGATCCTTGGCTTTGTGGTAATACCGATGGTATCCTCCAGCTTTGGACATGACAATACGGTAGACAAACCGATTTCTACTGTGCTCAATATGGCGGATCAGCATGCGTTGAAGTCGGTGTTCATCAGTGGCAACGATGTGCTTGCCACCGGTATGAATGGTCAAAAATATCATGCAGTTAAGGAAGATGGTCAGACAGTTACAGATGTATTTCGGCACGATGGCGTCTCAGTAAGTGTTGATAGTGGTCAGAGCGGCCAATGGTCGCAGGGCGTGATAGACCTGCTTTTGATCGTTTTGATCGCTGGTAGTGTAATATTTTTCATCAAGCGTTCGGGCATGGGTGGTCAGGCCATGCCTTTCGCACGTTCAAAAGCGCGGCGTTTCAACGAGTCGCGCCCTTCTATTCTCTTTAAGGATGTGGCGGGCGTGGAAGAGGCAAAAATGGAACTCGAAGAAATTGTCGATTTCCTGAAAGAGCCTTCACGTTTTACCATCATGGGCGCACGCATTCCCAAAGGCGTACTGCTGGTAGGTGCGCCCGGCACCGGTAAAACGTTGATCTCGCGTGCGGTCGCGGGCGAGGCTAACGTCGCGTTCTATAGCGTAAGCGGCTCTGAGTTCGTAGAAATGTTCGTCGGTGTCGGTGCGGCCCGTGTCCGTGACCTCTTCAAGGAAGCAAAGGAACATTCACCCTGCATTGTTTTCATTGATGAGATTGATGCCGTAGGTCGCCAGCGTAACAACTCAGGTGCCGGCGGCAATGACGAACGCGAGCAGACACTGAATCAATTGTTGGTAGAGATGGATGGCTTTGACAAACAGACGAATGTCATCGTTATTGCCGCCACGAACCGACCAGATGTGCTAGATGCCGCGCTGCTGCGTCCAGGCCGTTTTGATCGTCAGGTGATGCTGGATAAGCCGGACATTCGTGGTCGCCTGGCTATTCTTGAGGTGCATGCCAGGGGCAAGCCGTTGGAAAATGACGTACTCCTCGTCGAATTGGCCCGTCAGACCGCCGGTTTCTCAGGTGCCGATCTGTCAAACCTGCTCAATGAGGCCGCGTTGTTGGCGGCACGCCGTGGGAAGAGTTTCATTCAGATGGTAGAGTTGGAAGAGTCTATTCTGCGCGTAATGGCAGGCCCGGAGCGCAAGAGCCGCATCATCACCGAGGCCGAGAAGTCCATTATTGCCTATCACGAAGTTGGTCATGCCATCGTGATGCGCTCAATGCCAGGTGCCGACCCTGTGCGCAAAGTACAGGCCATTGCCAGAGGTATGGCTCTCGGTATCACTGTCCAGGCCCCCTCTGAGGACCGCTACCTCATGCGCCGCTCCGAATTGGAGGCAAAGTTGGCCGGTGCCATGGGTGGACGTGCCGCGGAAGAGATCATCTTTGGCGATATCACGACGGGTGCGAGCCAGGATATCGAATATGTCACGAATATTGCCCGGCGCATGGTTTGCGAATTCGGTATGAGTCCTCTCGGCAATGTGGCTTACAAGTTGGATGGGGACGGTAGTGCCGCCATCAGCGCGGATACGGCAACGAAGATCGATAAAGAGATTTCGTTGCTGGTCGAACAGGCGTATGCCAGAGCACTCTCTATTCTGCGTGAACGACAGGATAAGCTGATAGTTATCGCCGAGCACCTGATCCAGGTCGAGACTATCGATGGCTCGGAACTGGATGAGATGCTCTTTGCCGCTTAACTTCTCATGACACGTACATTTATCGCCTTAGAGCTAAATGAAGCATTACAACGCCATCTGAGCGGACACATCCGCTCGATGGCGCGGGAGCTCCCTTCTCTACGCTGGGTAAACCCAACAGAAATTCATCTCACCCTGGCTTTCCTCGGCGAATTATCCACCGAGCAGTTGGCTTTAGTCATGCAGGCAACAGAACAAGCCGCACGCGGCATTGCCCCGTTTGACTATCGCCTGACCCACCTGGGCAGCTTTGGCTCACCACGCAGTGTGCTCTGGGTTGGTATAGACGAACCTTCCGGTCGCTTACAACAACTTCACCGTTTGCTCACTAACGAATTGGCACAACGTGGCTTTGCGCTGGACAAACGCCCATTCTCACCACACCTCACGCTCTCAAGGATCAAGAAACCGCTCAAGCCAGAAGAACAAGCCACTCTGCAACAATTCCTGGATGGCACACGCGGCAGTATTTCGTCGCCGCCGTATCACGTCCAACACCTCAGCGTCATGAAAAGCGACCTCTCAAAGGACGGTGCCAGGTACACTTGTTTGCACAATTATACCCTCCTAGAGTGAAACTTCTTTTGACTTCCCTACACTCGTTGTTGCTCAAGACTTTCGATACGAGCAATTGCCTCGTCACGCGTAATCTTGCCTGCCAGTAGGTCATCCACTATCACAGCTATCGTAGAAGATGAAGGTACCGCTGTCGCCACCGTAGTAGCTGTAGTACCCATAGCTCCCGTCGTGCTTTGCGTAGCTTGCTTTGCCACAAAGGAAAAGAAGTGTTCGCGCAAGCCAACCCATAGGTAGAGGCCAACGATAGCGATGCCAACTACCAGGGCCGCGAGACCAGCATGAGCTATGTATTGCCAGTTATCCAGCGGCGAGCCGAGTAGCGACGTACTGTAGGCATACAGTGCCGTAGCCCCACCAATGGCAGCAGTCAGAATGCCACCGCCAAAGAGGGCGAAGACAAAGCCGCGTAAAGGTGCGGTATAGCCAGCATGTGTACTGCGCCGTCGCAGGAGTATGTCCAGGGGGATATAGGCAATGCCAGCGACAATAAACGCGCTTGCATTGGCCCAACTCTCAGGCGTTACCGCTGTGTTGGAAGGAATGGCTTGTTCCAGCAGGTTGAGTACTACCAATCCAATGCCATACCAGAAAGAGGCTCCCATGAGGGCGGTCGCGATAGACTGGGCCGTCAGGGAGACCTCCACCCGTTCTTCTGGCTTGTGGGCGGCATTGCGCAACCAGTAGAGGTACACACCGACAACTAGCAGCCCCAGGGTAAGCGGTGACATGATATCGTATGGGGCATAGGAGCCAGAGATGCTCCTGGGGTCTATGGTGGCGTGCAGAATTGCGAGCAGCAACAATGATGCGCCACGGTAGATGCCGACGAGGAGCGCAATCATGCCATAACCAAAGCTGATAAAGTGTAATACTCTCCGTAACATCGACTCCGTATCTTTGCGACTCAACCAGCCGTAGCCGAGCCAGAACGCCAATACCAGCAGCACACCCACCACCTGGCTGAGCAGGTTAGGCCCTTGACAGACGGTGAAGCCGCCGCATACAGGCAACCCTATACCTCTACCACCAAAGAACAGATCATCTATCAGTAGGCCAACCCCGCTTAGCCATATGGCTGTAAGAATGAAGAGCAGCACCAATTGTGCGCCATAGAAATGCAATCGTTGGAAGACGTGAGCCACGCCTGCACTCGCTGGTATACGACGGCGTTCCCCTTCGATCACTGCCCATACTGCCAGAAAGGTGATAGCGAAAGCCACGCCAGAACTAGTCCCACCAGAGTATTGCTGCCCCAGCCCAGCAACAGTAAAAGCGCCTATCCCCACGGCGAGTGGCAAGCTGACGAGTTCGACCGCGTTCAGGAAGAAGGCACGCACACCTCCATTGCCTGCTGCAGGATCGTTGTGCATATCGCGGCGTATAAGCCAGTAGTGCAATCCGCCAAAGATGGCAGCGGTGAGCAGCGCGATAACGGCAAAGACTATGGCTTGCACCGTATTGGCTGTAGTGATGGTGACGTTTGGGTCTTTGAAAAGCGTCTGTGATAGGGCTGTTTGTAGCAGTCCTTCTATGCCACTGGCCGCGAAGAGCAACATGGCAATAAACACAATATACAGGTAAAATCGATACAATCCTCGAAGCATAATGCCTCCTTATGATTACGTTATGATGATAGTAGAAATCTCCATGCTGTGATTATACGTTTATTCTTGCAGAGGAATAAGGGTCATTTGACCCATAAAGGAGAATACCACTTCTTGCACAAACACATGGCAATAGAGCCAAACTGGCAATGGGTGCGTTTCATTTTTTGCACGAGCGTTCTGCGGTGTGCGTAGGGACAGGGGGCCTTGTGCCTGTCCTGGTGGGGGTTTCTGCACTCTCACCAAGGACAAGCACAAGGCCCCCCATCGACCACCGCCGCCACCCTCCCGTTTGCAAAAAATGAAACGCACCCCTGGCAAATTTGGCTGGTGATTACCCAGAAGTCGGCCAGAGATTCTTCGCTGCGCTCAGAATGACAGACCTTCCGGTTGTCATTCGGAGCGCAGCGAAGAATCTCTCGCGTGCCTTCGACCAGCAGACCCGACTCATGTCACCTTCATTTACGGGTAATCACCAGAAATTTGGGGGTTGACAACCAACCAATTGTTCGTGTATGCTTCTTAGCAAGGGAAAACAGAAAACTCCAGCAAGGTCGCTGTCGCAGCTTCTGTCTTGTAACTCTCTCCGTGTAAAGAACGAAACTATCGAAACCCAGCAGTATTTTAGTAGTATGCTATTGGAGTACAACCATGTTGGCAACAGGTTACGCACCATCATCGTCCGCAATGTTCGCGGGCCAGGACCGTGCGAGCCGTATGCCCTTTTCCATGCCTATGCACGGAATGTGTATGGCTAGTATAGCAGCCATGGCTACTGCTACCAGCAGAGTAATTCTCGAAACCGGCGTCAAAACGTCGGTTTCTTTTGTTGCCTTCGTACTCGCCCTTATTCTCCTTGTGGTTATTAGCGTCCTTATTAGCCTTAGCGGCCTTACTGGACTAGGAGGTCTAGTAGGGCTTATTCCAGGGCTAAGGCCACAGGCATTGCAGGGAGATTAAAGGAAGCAACGACGCTACCAATCCATAGAAGGTAACCTTACGAGGACCTCCCATTTTTGGGAAGTCCTCGTTTTTTTTTCATAGTTTTTAGCTACAGGTTAAAGGAGTTATTATTCATGGTTATGACAGCGAAGACTATACAAAAGCAAGCAGCAACGGTCGGTTCTGTGGCACCTGCTGGAGCCGAGCAACAGGGCATGGAAGACGGACGTGAACTCATGGGGAGTCAGATTCTCTGCGAAACCCTGCTGCGTGAAGGGGTGGAATTGCTCTTTGGCTATCCCGGCGGTACCATTATGCCTTTTTATGATGCCTTGACCTCTTATCCCGCGTTGCACCATGTCCTGGTGCGACATGAACAGGCGGCGGCTCATGCAGCCGATGGCTATGCACGCGCAACGGGCAAAGTGGGCGTCTGTGTCGCGACCAGTGGTCCTGGTGCCACGAACCTGGTGACAGGGCTGGCAACTGCCTTTATGGACTCTACTCCTATCGTGGCGATTACAGGGCAGGTAGGCTGCAATCTCATTGGGCGTGACGCTTTCCAGGAGACTGATATCATCGGGGTGACACAGCCTATCACCAAGCACAATTTCCTGGTGCGCAATATCGCGGACCTGGCGGATACCGTTCATGAAGCGTTTCGCCTCGCTCGTAGTGGTCGGCCAGGGCCTGTGCTCATCGACGTTCCCAAAGATATCCAGTTTACTCGCACAATGTATCGTCCTATCTCTTCTGACAGTGCGCTTGCACATGCGCGAGCGACACGTAAGCCAGAACTCTCAACAAAAGCGATTGCTCGTGCGGTTCAGCTTATTAATGCCGCGCAACGTCCCGTCATTATGGCTGGGCATGGCGTCATTCTTGCCACCGCTTACGAGGAATTGCAGTCCTTCGCGGAGAAAACCAATATCCCTGTCATCACGACCTTGCTTGGTCTTAGCGCGTTTCCTGAGACGCATCCACTCTCGATTGGTATGCCAGGGATGCATGGCCCAGCTCATGTCAATCATGCCATTGGGGAGGCAGACGTGATCGTTGGCGTCGGGCTGCGCTTCGACGATCGTGTCACAGGCAAGGTCAGCGAGTTCGCGCCTCATGCACGTATCGTGCATATCGATATCGATGCAGCGGAAATGCATAAGGTCAAAGTGGCTGCCGCTCCGATTGTGGCTGATGCCAAAGAGGCCTTGGCGGCACTGACCGCGGCGGTTGAACGCGGAGAGCATAGTGCCTGGTTAGGCACAATTCGTTCTTGGGAGGCAGCGGTCAACGAACGTACAAAGGATATCATACGCGATCAGTCCCATCCTGACCCGACAAGCATCCTGGACGCTATTCGAGCGGAAACACAGGGCGAGGCTATCATTGTGACCGATGTTGGGCAACATCAGATGTGGACGGCACGTCACTATAGCTGGACGCGCCCCAATAGCCACATCACCTCTGGCGGCTTAGGAACGATGGGTTTCGCGCTTCCCGCCGCGATGGGCGTGAAAATGGGCATGCCAGATGCATCCATCTGGGTTGTAGCCGGAGATGGCGGTATCCAGATGAATATCCAGGAATTGGCGACGCTGAAACAGCAGGGCGTGGCCGTGAAAGTCGCCATTATGAATAACGGCTATCTGGGCATGGTGCGCCAGTGGCAGCAGTTTTTCCATGCTGGCAACTACTCGGAGACTCCTATCACCGGCCCCGATTACGTGAAACTGGCTGATGCCTACGGCTTGACCGGCATGCGTATCACCCGCCGCGAAGATGTGCAGGAGGCGATTCACAGGGCCATGCAAATTGAGGGAACCGTAATTATTGATTTTGTCATAGAGTCAGAATCCAATGTCTACCCGATGGTGGCTCCTGGCTCTGGTATTGGCACTATGATCGAAGAAACTGGAGAGGAAACGATGAATCATGACTAACTCGGCTGCGTCCACACAAATCGACGGGCAAGAGGAGCCACAACGAGCAGGCCAGGAGAACGCTTCCCAGGATGGTGCGCGTTCACACATCCTGGTGCTGTTCGCGGACGATAGACACGGTGCGCTTGATCGCATTGTTGGGCATTTGCGTCGTCGCCGTGCCAACATGCAGACATTTGCCATTGGGCAGAGCGAAATACCGCATGTGGTTCGTATTACCGTCGTAATGGAAGACTCCGAAGTGGGAGTCGAACAGCTAGTGGAGCAGCTACGCAAAATTGTCGATGTCCGACACATCACCAACTTATCAACGGATCAGGCCATCGCACGCGAATTAGCACTCATTAAAGTGAATAGTGCAGCAACACAGCAGCACGAAATTATCGAAATTGGTCATCTTTTCGGCGCACATACCGTGGATGTAGACCCGGAAACGGTCACGCTTGAAGTGAGCGGCAGTGCGGAAAAAGTCGAAAAGCTGGTTAGCCAGTTACAACCGTATGGTATCCGCGAAGTTGCCCGCACCGGTTGCGTGGCGATGATGCGCGGTGCTGGAGAAATGTAGGGGTGACTCTAATAGTCGCCAAAACGAACCAATGAAGGAGAAATATTCATGCCAAATATCTATTACGACTCTGACGCCAATATTGAATTGATCCAGGGGAAGCGCGTCGCCGTCATTGGCTACGGTAGCCAGGGCCATGCGCACGCCCTCAATATGCACGATAACGGCTGCGATGTCATCGTCGGGCTACCTACCGGCAGCAAGAGCCGCGAGAAAGTGGAGGCCGATGGGCTACAGGTCATGACCACCGCCGATGCCGCCGCGCAGGCCGATGTTATCATGATCTTGATCCCTGACCAGAATCATCGCGAAGTATTTGAGCGCGATATCCGACCAGGCTTAGCACCGGGCAAAATGCTAATGACAGCTCACGGCTTTAGTCTGCATTACTCGCAGATTGTGCCGCCCGCCGATATTGATGTGGCGATGGTCGCTCCTAAAAGCCCAGGTCACATGCTGCGCCGCCTCTTTACCGAGGGCGTTGGCGTTCCCGCCCTCTGGACTGTTCATCAGGACGCGACCGGCAATGCCGAGGCTCTGACCCTGGCCTATGCCCGTGCTATTGGCTGCACAAGGGCGGGTGTCTTGCATACTACCATTGCGGAAGAGACCGAGACAGACCTGTTTGGTGAACAGGCGGTCCTCTGTGGTGGTGTCACCGCGCTCATTAAGGCAGGTTTTGAGACGCTGGTGGAGGCTGGCTATCAGCCTGAGGTGGCGTACTTTGAATGTATGCACGAGATGAAACTGATCGTTGACCTGATGTACCAGGGCGGAATGAGTTCTATGCGCTTCTCCATCAGCGATACCGCCGAGTTTGGCGACTATGTTTCCGGCCCCCGCATTATCGACGAACGCACACGCGACGAAATGCGCCGCATTCTGCGCGAGATCCAGGATGGCACGTTTGCCACACGCTGGATACTGGAGAACCAGGCCGGTCGCCCCAGCTTCATGGCGATGCGTCGCTCCAACGCGCAGCACCAGATTGAACACGTTGGTCGAGACTTGCGTGCGATGATGCCCTGGCTGAACGCACCTAATAAAAAACCTGAAATAGTGGAAACGTCCAAGCAATAAAGACAATCTAGCAATAAAGAAGGAACAGAACCATGGCGAACCCTACGATCATTCGGATTTTTGATACCACATTGCGTGATGGCGAACAGTCACCAGGAGCAGCGCTGACCACGGAAGAGAAGGTGGAGGTTGCGGAGCAGCTTGTACGTTTGAACGTGGACACCATCGAGGCCGGTTTTCCGGCCGCTTCTCCCAATGATCTGGCAGCAGTGAGAGAAATTGTCCGGCACACTCGTGGCGTCGCCATTGCTGCTCTGGCCCGCGCTAACACCCGTGACATTGATGCGGCCTGGGAGGCCATTCGCGAGGCTGACCGCCCTGTGATCCATGTGTTTATTGCTACTTCCGAAATCCATCTCAAACATCGGCTGAAAATGGACCAGGAACAGTTGCTGCAACAGGTCCAGTCCACGGTTGCTCATGCGCGAAATCTCTGCCCCACCGTTGAATTTTCAGCGGTAGATGCGACACGCAGCGATTGGGATTATCTCTGTCGCGTCTTTGCAACAGCAATCAAGGCGGGGGCCAGCACCATCAATATTCCTGATACCGTGGGTTACACGTTGCCGCAGGAGTATGAAGCCTTGTTCCGCTACCTGCGCGAACGCGTGCCGGGAATGGATGATGTCGTCATGAGTGCTCATTGTCACAACGATCTGGGCATGGCGACCGCCAATACGCTGGCCGCTATTAGAGCGGGGGCGCGTCAGATAGAGGTGACTGTCAATGGTCTGGGTGAGCGTGCCGGCAACACAGCCATGGAAGAAGTGGTGATGGCACTGCGCACTCGACCGGAGGTTTTCGGCAATGTTGATACACGAGTCAATGCACAGGAATTACTGCCAACCAGCCAGCTCGTGAGCAACCTGACAGGCATCGTTGTATCGCCCAATAAAGCGGTGGTCGGGTCGAACGCTTTCGCCCACGAGTCCGGTATCCATCAGGATGGGATGCTCAAAAACCGTTTGACCTACGAGATCATGACTCCCCAATCTGTCGGCTGGACTGATACGAAACTGGTGTTAGGTAAACACTCCGGTCGTCATGGCCTGGATGCACGCTTACGCCAGCTAGGCCATACACTCGAAGCGGAAGAATTGAAAGTTGCTTATCGACGCTTTATAGCTATGGCCAATCAGAAGAAACAACTTACCGATGCTGACCTGATCTATATCGTCGAAAGTGGTATTGAGACCCCGGCCGCCGTTTGATTTTTTTACCCAACCAAGGAGCAAATTTATGACCCAAACGCAATCTTCTGATAGACAACAACACGCAGATGTGGCTACAGCAGAGGCAGCCAAGAAATCTGCCATGGGTTCTGACGAGGGCTACGCCTACTTCGAGGGGAATATTGTGCCAATGGGCGAGGCTAAGGTCAGCGTGGCGACCCATGCCTTGCAATATGGTACAGCCTGCTTTGAAGGCATCCGTGGCTATTGGAATGCCGAGCATGAGCAGCTCTACCTGCTGAAGCTGCGTGAGCATTATCAACGTATGGCACATTCCTGGAATGTTTTGCGCATGCAACCAAAAGAAACGATTGACGACATGTGCCGTATCACCGTGGAATTGGTACGCAAGCACGGTTATCGTCAAGATGTCTATGTGCGTCCATTGGCCTATAAGGCGTCGCGTACCATCAAACTCACGCTCTCTTCCCTCGAAGATGCCGTCGCCATCTATACGTTCCCGATGGGCAACTATGTGGATATCAGTGCTGGTCTCAACGTTTGCACCTCGTCCTGGCGACGTGCCAACAGTAACGCTATGCCCATTCGCGCCAAGGTGACAGGTGCCTATATTAATAGCGCACTTGCCGTCGATGATGCCACTACTTCCGGTTTTGACGAGGCCATTATGCTCACTGATGATGGCACCGTTTCGGAGGGCAGTTCCTGTAATCTCTTCATCCTGCGCAACGGCAAGCTTTCAACTCCCGCCATCTCGGAAGATATCCTGGAAGGTATCACCCGCGGCGCGTTGATTGATCTCATCCAGCGTGAATTTGGCCTGCCAGTCGAGGAAAGGCGTATTGACCGTACCGAACTATATGCCAGCGAAGAAATATTCCTCTGTGGAACCGGCGTCCAGGTCTCGCCAGTAAGCAGCGTCGATCACCGCCCGGTAGGTACAGGCAAACCAGGGCCATTTACCATGAAGCTACAAGCCCTTTACCTCGCCGCCTGCCGTGGCGAAAATGAAACCTACCGCACCTGGGGGACTCCGGTCTACTAATAGGGGCCGCTTAAATCGAAAGGAAGAGTAATGCGTTCAGATCAAATCAAAATGGGCTTTGAACGAGCACCACATCGCGGCCTATTACGCGCAACCGGCGTGGTAGGAGAAAACGATTTCAATAAGCCGTTCATTGCTGTTTGCAACTCCTATGTGGATGTTGTACCGGGACATGTCCACCTGCAAGCCTTTGGCAAACTCGTCAAAGCCGCTATTCGGGCGGCTGGTGGTGTACCCTTTGAATTTAATACGATTGGCGTCGATGATGGCATCGCCATGGGGCATATCGGTATGAAATATTCGCTGCCCAGCCGCGAACTGATCGCCGATTGCGTAGAGACAATGGTCGAGGCGCACCGCTTTGACGGCATGGTCTGTATACCAAACTGCGATAAAATTGTGCCAGGCATGTTGATGGCTGCCATGCGTATCAATATTCCCACGGTTTTTGTCAGCGGTGGCCCGATGGCGGCAGGAAAGTTGGCCGATGGTCGCGCAATTGACCTGATCAGTATTTTTGAAGGCGTTGGAGCTTATCAGGCGGGTAAGATCAGTGATGCTGAGTTGCTGGAGCTTGAACAACAAGCCTGCCCCACCTGTGGCTCCTGCTCCGGCATGTTTACCGCCAACTCGATGAATTGCTTGATGGAGGCTCTGGGCCTGGCTTTGCCCGGCAATGGTTCGTACCTGGCTACCAGCGAGGCCCGCAAAGAACTGGTCAACGAAGCAGGACGAGCGATTATGCGCCTGGTGGAGGAAAATGTCACGCCGCGCCAGATCGTCAACGTCGAGAGCATCGATAATGCCTTTGCCTTGGATATGGCCATGGGCGGCTCGACAAATACGGTTTTACATACCCTGGCCATAGCGCATGAAGGCGGTATCGAGTATTCCCTGGAACGCATTAATCAGGTAGCTCAGCGCACTCCCCATCTCTGTAAGGTCAGCCCATCGGGCAAGTGGCATATGCAGGATGTTGATCGCGCCGGTGGTATCAGCGCTATCTTAAAGGAACTATCCAAAAAACCGGGCGCATTGAACCTGGATCGTCCCACGGTCACGCTCAAGACCATTGGCGAAAATATCGCCGCCGCCAAGATTATGGACCCAGAGGTGATTCTCTCCGTAGAAAACCCGCATAGTGAGCGCGGTGGGTTGGCGATCCTCTTTGGCAATCTTGCTCCTGATGGAGCTGTGGTGAAGGTTGGGGCAGTCTCTCCCGCGATGCTGCAACATTGTGGCCCGGCTCGCATTTACAATTCGCAGGAAGAGGCCAGTGCTGGTATTCTGAACAGACAGGTTCAGGAAGGTGACGTGGTGGTAATTCGCTACGAAGGGCCGCGTGGAGGGCCGGGAATGCAGGAGATGCTGGCACCAACCGCGAATATCATGGGCATGGGCCTCGGCGAGAAGGTCGCTTTGATCACCGATGGGCGTTTCTCTGGTGGAACACGCGGCGCGTGCATCGGCCACGTCTCACCGGAGGCTGCCGCCAAAGGGCCTATCGCAGCACTGCAAGATGGCGATATGATTCACATAGATTTGCTCGAATGTCGCCTCGACGTTGAACTCACCCCCGCGCAGATTGAGCAACGTTTAAGTGAGGTCGATGTACCGCGAGATCGTGTAAAAAGTGCCTGGTTGCGTCGCTACGCCGCGATGGTGACTTCCGCAAATACGGGTGCCGTGTTGGCTGAGTATTAACATACCGCCGAAAATTATTCATCTTCGTTCATTTTCGTGCCTAATGGATTGCATTTGGCAATAAAGATGTTAAAATAGTTTTACGAGAGAAGGAAAGAACATATGCGTGTTTCAACAGAAAGGCAGGGTACTGGGGATGGCACTGGTATTTCCTGCTTCAATCACCGTCTTAACGCCAGCTACATCGGCTAATCTGGGACCCGGTTTTGATAGTCTCGGCCTGGCATTGCAACTCTATAATCGTTTTGTGGTCGAAGAAAGTGGCGATGACCCTGACCTTCCCTCAATTGAGGTGCAAGGTGCATTGGGTGCTGGCTTGTCCACCGGGCCAGATAACCTGTTTTACCAGGCTATCGTTGCCCTTTTTCAACGCCAGCAGGTAGAATTACCCGCTCTACGTATTCGCATGAAGATCGCTATTCCGCCCGGATGCGGCCTGGGCAGCAGTGCTACCGCGGTGGTGGGTGGTCTGGTGGTCGCGAACGAACTGCTGCGCTCGCGTGGAAAAACTGTCCCCAAAGAAGATTTGCTCGAACTTGCCGTTGCAATGGAGGCGGGGAAGCATCCCGATAATGTCGCTCCTGCTTTGCTGGGTGGTCTGGTCGCTACGACAAGTCTCGCCGGAAAGATTCATGCCGTGAAAACACCCTTCCCGGATGCAATCAAGGCAGTTATCTTCACGCCCTCTTTCCCTATGGATACCGTGGCGGGAAGAAAATTACTACCGGCCAGCTATTCAAAGGCGGATGTAACCTTTAATACCGGTCGGGTAGCCTTGCTGCTCACAGCATTGCAGACTGGACGCTATGAATTGATTGGCGAGGCTATGCAGGATCGTCTGCATCAGCCGTATCGCCAGGTGCTTTTCCCGGCGATGCCGAAAATTATTAGCGCGGCAATCGCCGCCGGTGCGCATGGGGCCAGCCTCTCCGGCGGCGGCTCCTCGTTGATTGCCCTCGCCAGTACTCGTTTCCAGGAGATACTACAAGCTATGCAGCAAACGGCTCTTGTCGCTGGCGTGGATGGTACCGGAATGATCTTACGGGCCGACCAGGTTGGAGCACGCGTCCTGCGTGCAACGCGCAGTCGCACACGTAAAGGAGAGGGTATTCGAGCGCAAGATCAATATTACTGGCCACCAGCCAGGTCAGGCAAAGGACTTTCCGTCAATGAATGATGCACGTACATCCTCAAGCAGTACCATCCTGGATACGCTTTCGTTGCGCTGCGTGGAATGCTCTGCCCTCTATCCCAGTATCGAGGAGGGTGGAATGCCGCGCTATCGCTGTGATTGTGGTGGCGTGCTCGATGTTGAGATGCAGTCTCTTTCTGCTTCTCCCCCTGTCGTTGCATCACAGGAAATCTCTGCTGTTTTGTCAAGCATCGAGTCTGAAGGCGACCTGGTACCGGCTGCCGGTAGCGATTTGCGCCAGCTTTTTGATGAGCGTGCCACCACACCGCCCATCTGGTCTGCTGGCGCGGATAACTTACTGCTCGATTATAGCGGAGTCTGGCGTTATCGAGAGTTGATCTTGCCGGTGCCTGAACACTATATCATCAGTCGCCCAGAAGGCAATACCAGCCTCTATCCAGTTGGTATGGAGAATTGCGGCCCCGGTCGCGTTGGTCATCGGCAAATCGGCCTCTATGCTGGTCTGGAACGTCTTTATCTGAAGCACGAAGGGGAGAACCCAACGGGGAGTTTTAAAGACCGTGGTATGACCGTGGGCGTGACGATGGCGAACGTCTTGGGGGTGCAGGCAGTCGCCTGTGCCTCCACGGGCAATACCTCGGCTTCTTTGGCCTCCTATGCCGCCCAGGCTGGCATGCGCGGTTTTGTCTTTTTACCGGCTGGCAATGTGGCAAGTGGCAAATTGGCACAATCGCTGGCTTATGGGGCCACGACCATTCAGATAGATGGAGATTTTGATGCAGCTATGCATCTGGTCGAGCAGGTTTGCGCCGAATTGGGCATCTACCTGCTCAATTCGCTGAATCCATTCCGTGTGGAGGGCCAAAAAGCCATTGGCTTTGAGCTATTACAACAACTCGATTGGCAAGCCCCCGATTGGCTTGTCTTGCCGGCGGGGAATCTTGGCAACACCTCGGCGATTGGCAAGGCTTTTCGTCAAGCCTATCAACTCTCCCTCATCAGTCACCTGCCACGCATTGCCTCTATTCAAGCTGCCGGAGCTAATCCATTCTATCGCAGCTTCAAGCAAGGCTTTGCGCAGCAAGAGCACATCCAGGCCCATACCATTGCCACGGCCATCAAAATTGGCAATCCGGTCAGCTATACGCGTGCTCGCCGCGTGATCGAGGAGACCGATGGTGTTGTCGAGGAAGTCACCGACGAAGAAATACTGGCCGCCAAAACTATCATTGACCGTTCGGGCCTTGGCTGCGAACCCGCCTCCGCCGCCACCCTCGCTGGCATGCGCAAGCTTGTCGAACGCGGCATCATCAAGCGCGATGATCGCGTCGTTGGTATTCTCACCGGCACCCTTCTCAAAGATACCCATACTGGCATCCCCCCATCCGCTACCAACACAGCAGTAGCAGCGAATATTGATGCCGTCAGAAGCATCCTACGTCAATGAAGCTAGTTTCTCTTACGAGTTTGATCGTTTTTCCACATGTAATAGAAAACAGTACAACCCAAAAGTAAAGCTACAAGGATGCTGATAAACCAATTCATATGTCCTCTCCATTCTTAGCTAATACTACTGCGTTAGTATTGTAGCATTTCCTGATTTCACGTATCAGATGAAGCTTGAAAACCTAACAACACATTCTCGTCAGCTTCACAAGTGGAGAATTGACAGCATTCGGACTGCTTGTAATCACGGCTCTCAGCCCTGGATACGTATGATCCGCGGGTAGTTTTCCTGACCCTGGCTGGATTACACGTCCAGGCTTACTACGGCGGATTGAATGGCAGCACATTGAGTCTGAACAGTCACCGATTGGTCGTGGTAAGCGCGAAAAGCAGTTGAAAGAACCCTTTAGAAGGGTAACTGGCTTCCACTAATTCCTCATGAATGCTAATAATGTGAAATTGCTCACTCAAAAAACTGTTCGTCATATTGTTGCCTTTCAGTGATATGTATGGATGTTCAAGCATTACTTTCGGCATGGCTCACCACCCCTAACCACTTTGCGACGAGCGTAACCGTCGTTCCTTGCAGCAGCACCGAGGCAAGCACTACAAAGAAGACCAGATCGAAGAGCAACGGTGCTTGAGACACGCCAGCCAATAGCGGAAACGTCGCTAATACAATCGGAACGGCTCCCCGCAATCCGACCCAGGAGACAAAGAGCTTTTCCCGCAAAGACATCTGCACCGGCAGTAGTGCAATCAGCACACTCACCGGGCGAGCAAGGAAGACGACCACAGCGGTAATCAGTAGTCCACTTCCCACGACCGTCGGAAGGTGTGAGGGAAAGACAAGCAAGCCCAGGATCAGAAACATGGCAATTTGCATCAACCACGCCAGGCTATCATGAAAGCGCGAGAGTCGATCTATCCCCTGAATGGAGCTGTTGCCCAGCAGTAATCCGACGAGATAGACCGCCAGAAATCCACTCCCACCAAGGAGGGCGGTCAAGCCATACGTGAAGAGGACCAGCGCAATCGTGAACACACGATAGAGTCCTTCGATATCGAGATTCAGACGGTTAATGAGCCACGTCGCCGCCCACCCAATCAGCACTCCCAGAATGGCTCCAATACCCATTTGTTGCACAAACAACAACACTACCCCGAAGACCGACTCGTGCGGACTGCTCAGCAAACGCGTCAATCCGAGTGTGAGGAAGACGGCCATCGGGTCGTTCGTGCCCGATTCCAGTTCCAGCAGTGGCAGGAGTTTGCCCGTGAGTTGAACGTTCCTGGCCCCCAACACACTAAAGACGGCAGCGGCATCGGTGGCAGAGATGATCGCGCCCAACAACAATCCCTCCAGAAACGAGACATGGAACACAAGGAGGGCAAAGACCGCCACTATTACGGCGGTCAATAGTACCCCGATGGTTGAGAGCGAAAGAGCACCGCCCAGAGCGGGGCGCACCACCTTCCACTCGGTCTCTAATCCGCCAGCAAAGAGGATAAAGGCGAGGGCGACCACCCCAACCGATTGCGCCAAGAGCGCATCATCAAAATAAATCCCGCCCGGCCCATCAGAACCTGCCAGCATGCCGATCCCCAGGAAGAGCAGCAGTGCTGGAATGCCAAGTTTACTGGAGACTTTCCAGGCAAAAATGCTTAAGAGGAGCAGCAACGAGGAAACAAACAGCCATCCTTCAAAATGCATAACCATCCTTAACCGTCTAGCAACAGCGACCATTTTCTCTACTAATCCGCGAAACCCCTTTTTACAATACCAGAGGAACGGACGAAATTGCAAGATTTTTCAGGAGACTCACTGTGGGTCATACACATCTTTGATGAAACGTATAAAGCGATTGAACGTAGATAAAGGAAAGAGTCTCATAGGAACAAGAAGAACGGTAAAATGACATGTATGATTTGCAAGATTCAAATATGCCAAAGATTTTATCAATTCGAGCGTAAGACCCCTGGCTTCAGCCATGGGGATACAAGCGAGTCCTTTCGGGGCGTGATGGGTATGGCTTGACATGTATGCATGAAGGTGCTACAATGTATGCATGAGCAACGAAG
>JBPCJY010000044.1:0-42605 GCA_051004815.1 Ktedonobacteraceae bacterium | reverse complement strand
CGTCTTTCTCATACTGTACAGTATAGCACATTTTTAGATAGATTGCAAGTGTTACCTAAAAACAACAGTGTGCCTTATATCCCCATGTCTCTGCGCCAGGGGGCTTACGGCACCTATGCTAAAAAGGGGTCGATGACTATGTCTCCTGGGTTTGAGGAGGCGAGGATAATTTTCCGCAATAACTCTTCGAGTTTCTGTGTGGGGTGCGCGGTCTTTTCGTGCATGCCATTGCACGTTGTAGGAATTTCTATGACATCTCTAGGTTTAGCACCTCTGGGATGTGGGTGCCAGAGGTGGTCTTTATTATCGCTCCCTCCATATTGGCTCGTTTCAGCTTGTGGATGCTCTGGATATTTAAGGGTATGACTTCCATAAGGCGTACGCACGTCATCTACGTTAAACGTGAATGCTTTGGTTTTTCTAAAATGCAAGATGCTTTCATGGGAGCGTCCCCAGTCATTGCCAAGGTTGGCTTTGTTTTTATAGTGCCACACTAACCAGCGACAGCCTTGAAAGAAACGTGACGCGGGAAGTTTGAGGTCGGCCAGGATTTCGGAGAAACCACATATGTAGAGTGTTCCGGTGGGTTTTAAAATCCTGGCCGTTTGCTCTATCCATTGCATAGACCAGGAAACGTACTCTTCTTGTGATTCAAAGGTATCCCATTCGGCTTTTTTGATGTTGTAAGGTGGGTCGGCGAAGATGAGGTCAACAGAGGCACTTTCTAGCGAACGAAGCCACGCAAGCGCGTCGCCTGTCCAGATTTCACCATGTGGATGAGAGTAGAAAAGGGTAGGAGTTTGTGGATTAAATCGATCCTGTTCAATCTCTGTATACGAGCCTTTGAGCATGAGCTGTCCAAAGAAGTTTACTCTTTCTTTGTTGCGAGTATATCCGGCTGATGATTTTCGTGATTCTAGCGTCAATTTACTACCTCTTCTCGTCAAATAGTACGATGGTTCTAAGTGTAGCATATTCGTAGCTTTTCAGATAGGTTTTTAAAGAGGTATGAGAAATTTGTGCTCATGGCCCTTGTTGATTTCTCGCTACCTACGGTAGCTCGCAAGTGTTTTAGATGATGGTGAGCTCGTTGTGGTGCTGGCAAGAGTGAGCGTGTTACTGCCGTCAAGGGTATGGAGGGTTTCGAGCGTGCTGGTGGTGCGATATGTCTCGAAGCGGAAGGGTCCTTGGGCAAATGTGTATGGTGAGGTAGTGAGAAATTGGGCGGTGATGCTGAATGATGATGGTGATAGTGGGACGCTGCTATGTGGCAGTGGGAAGCTTGCGATGAGTTGGTCATGAGCGCGGATGGCGGTAAAGAGGCAGTCGCTGCGGATGGTGCCTTTGGTGCTTATGTAAGGGGTAGTAGATTTGGCTCGCACAGTGTAAGTATAGGTTTTGAAAGAGCCGGGTTGTGCGTTATTGAGTAGTGTCCAATGGGTTGCCAGGAACGGCGTGGTACCTTGCATGAATAGTTGCGCTGGAGCTAGCAGTTGGAGGTGGTTGGCAAAGCCGTGCTGGGTAGAGGTTGGTAGTAAGGTGGGCGTGACGATGTAGAGCAGGAAAGGGGATGTTCCCAGTAATGGAGGCTTGTCTACCAGGGTAATGGTAGCAAAATGCCGAAGCAGGGTAACACCGAGGGTGTCGGTGGAACGCATGAGCAGGACAGCTGGTCCCGAAGCAAGAGATGGTAGCACCAAGCAGGCGGTGGCATCGAAGAGGGTGCTGGGGGTATGCATCTGTTCGGCGAGATAGGGTAGTGCAGTGAGCGAGTCATCTTTGAGAGAGATAGTGATGTACACACGATTGAGATGATGGGTTTGCGCTACCTGGTCAGCTTCTTGTAGCGCGTGTTGGAGGGAGCCGAGGTCATTGTAGCCAAAGATATGGTTGTTGATACCACGCGTGGTATCTAGCAATGAGGCGGTACTGCCTGCGAGTTGTGTGACGAGTAGCAGTGTGGTGGCTAGAGCTATTCCGTAGCGTACTATCTGCCACATGCGCGTTGTTTGCTGTAATTGGAACCATGAGATTGCGCGGGAGAGAAAGAATCCGATCAGGATGAACTGTCCAGGGAGGATCATCAGCAGGTAGTGCAGGTGGATGGTGGCGGAATGGCGCGAGAGTGCCAATACAGGTACGATTTGCCACAACACGAGCAAGATCAGGCCGCATCTGAATGGGTCTGCGCGTAGCTCTGTCCACCAGTTAAAAAGGCGAGTAAATAGGAGGGAGATGTGCGATGGTTTCTTCGCAGGGGAAATGGCTTGTGTGGCTGCGTTAGATGAGTACACAATCATTATTCCGGCCATAGCAAAGGCGGCAAGCAGCAGAAATGTCAGCATATAACGTGCGAGTATCAACAGTGGCAACAGTCGAAATACTATCGAGTCTCCACTGCCAACGGGATCGTAGTAGGTGGAACCGAGGACGCGATCATCGTAGTAGTAGGCGTTGAGGAAGCGTTGATAGTAGGTAATGGCTTTGCTATCAAGGTGTGCGTGTGCATTGGTGAGGGCGAGCAGAGTGTGGATATCGGCGAATTTGGAGTGGAGTTCCCATACGAGGTACGGCGTGAAGATTAGCAGAAGGCAGACGAAACCCAGGACGAAATCGCGCAGACGTATGGTGCATGGGACAAGTAGCAAGGCGACAATGAGCAAGGGAGCCATGAGTAAGGTAATTTCGTGTAATTGGTACATGATGCCGAGCAGCACGAGGGCTGGCAGGAGCCAACCTTTTTTCCGCTCGACGACGCCACGGAAGAGTGCGAAGAGAAACAGGATCACAAATGGGCTGAGCAGCGTTGGCTGCCAGATGAAGCGACTGAACACGATGGAGGTTTGGGCAGTGGCGAAGAGCAAGGCGGCAATGGTCGCGGCCAAACGTCCATAGTAGCGGCGCGTGAAAATATATGCGAGGAGAACGGCGACGACATTGAACAGGGCGGTCATGACGGCGGCCCACAATGGGTTCGCACTGAAAAATACGGGTAGCATGAGGAAGTAGATTGCCAGAGGTGGATGCATGGTAAAGATTGAAGCACTGTTACTGGTGGTAGGGATGAGTCCATGATGTACGGCGTCATAGGCCAGCGTGTAGAGGACGCTTTGATCACCGGCGAAGGTGGTGGTATTGAGTCCACCCAGGCGCAGTGTTGCCGCCACCAGGAGAATGGGAACGAGTTCCCATGTGCATAGCCATAGGCGTATGCTGGCACGTATTTTCTGGTTTTGTGTTGCGCTAGTGCTTTGCTTTGCTGATAGTGTCAGGCTCATTGTGCTACTTTACACTACGTACAATTACCTGGTCAATGCAAAGGGCCTATTGGATTATTTGAAGGTAAGTTTTTTACTCGTCGGTCCTTTTTTCTGATCACGAAGCGCATCGCGCTCATGGTAGGAGAAACCGAGCAGATCTTATTATCTACGACCTCTGCTTGCTGTCCAGCGGTAATCAATACGCGCTGATCCACGTAGCCAGGCTGGCCGCGTTTGGCTGTGAGGAGCCAGATGCCCCCGCTCGGCGCGAGGTACTGTCGCCATTTCTTAAGCAACGCAGTGGCATCGCTTGCCTCATCTATAACAGCCAGAACGATATCAAGAGCTTCGTCTTCTGTTGCAGGAGGGCGTCCTGTTCGTTCGATAATGTGTTGGGACAGATGCGGATCGATTTCCCGAGCAGCGGTAGCGAAGGCTACCGCGTGGCCTGGTTTAATGCTCAGCTTGTCGAGGAGATCACGATCCTGGTAATTTTTTTCTGGCATGGGAGTCTCCTTGTATCACAAGAGCCAAGGAAATGGCTTACAACAAAGTTGGCTGTAGCACTATGTAAGGTAATCGGTTATTGTTGTAATCATATAACAGATACTAGCTATTCTACAGCACGGTTGAGGGAAAATAGATGTATATACCTGCGCATTTTCGCGAAAATGATATCAACGCATTGCACCAATTTATCCAGGAATATAGTTTTGGCATTCTGGTGACACAACGTGAAGGGGTGCCAGTCGCGAACCATCTGCCATTTCTTTTGGACGCTGGACGTGGTTCGCAAGGTGTGCTGAGGGCGCACATGGCACGGGGGAATGCGCAGTGGCGCATGTTGGATGAGACGAAGGAGGTGCTGGTCATTTTCCAGGGGTCACACTCCTATGTTTCACCTTCCTGGTATAGAGATGATGTGGAGGAGAGCGTGCCTACCTGGAACTATGCAGCCGTGCATGCTTATGGTATGCCGCGTTTGATCGAGGATAGCTCGGAACTTTTGAGGATATTGCAGGCAAGTGTTGATGAGAACGAGGCGCAATTTGCCAGACCCTGGCACCTGGAGATGCCGGACGAGTCTCTCCAGAAGAAGCTCAAGGCAATCGTTGGTTTTGAAATCGAGATAACGCGCCTGGAGGGTAAGTTCAAGTTGAGCCAGAATCGCTCTGCGGCGGATCAGCAGAGGGTGATCGCTGCGCTAGGTGAGGCAATGAGTCCTGACACGGCGGAGCTTATGCGGCAGCGTTTAGACAGAAAATAAGGCAGGCCCCCAGGATATGACTTGTGTCGGTGTGATAGCGATGATGGGATATTTTTCGAGGGCCATTGTGCGGTACTGCACGTAGCGTTCGCGTAACAGGGTTAAGGCTTGCGGATGAATGCTCGTATTTTCCGGTGGAATCAGTGCGGCATGGGCGTGAATCAAGATATAGCCAAGGTGTGACCAATCGTCGCTGTACTGGTCGATGACCAAGGCAACTTCTGGACGTACTTCGATGTTGCGAACACGGCGCAGTTGATTGCCAGCGACCCGTTTGGGCTTCTCATCCAGGGATATATAGAAGCGGGTGCCATCAAAGGCGTAGCAGACGGGAATGACGTGAGGATTCCCGTCTGCGTCGGCAGTGGCAAGCCGGGCGACACGTTGTGTATGCACAAATGCCGCCTCGGCTTCCGATAACGTAGTACGCTTGGTCATTTGCCACTTTCAAAAGAAGATTAGCGACCGGCTACCTGAATGCGTTCAACTTGTGGCACGATCTCGGTAGCTAGCAGGTCGAAGACCTCCGGGTCGCTCACGTTAGCAAGGTTAAAAATGCCCTGGTCGATGCCCATGGAAGCCAGGTGCGCGAAGTGTTCAACGGCGGCGGCGGGAGTCATGCTACCATTCCTACCGTCGCAGGTGATGTTGAGATGGTCGAGGACGGTCTTCTCGATCTGTTCGTAGGGACGGCCAACTGCCTCGCAATGTTCGCGCAGCGTATCCAGCTTATGCTGCAACACTTCATCGCCCATCCGAGCGAAAAGATTGCAAGCGTCAGCGTATTGGGCGACTAAACGCAAGGTTTTGCGCTCACCACTGCCGCCAATAAGGATAGGTGGGTGTGGTCGCTGGACAGATTGCGGCGAATTGAGTGGACGAGCCAGTTGATAGTGCTTCCCGGCATAGGGTTTTTCATCACCAGACCACATTTGGAGGGCGATTTGCAGTGTCTCTTCTAAACGCTCAAAACGTTCGGAGAGCGGTGGAAAGGGGACGCCTAAGCCCTTGTGTTCCTGCTCGTTCCAGGCGGCTCCAATACCGAGATAGGCACGCCCACTGGAAAGTACATCCAGGGTGGTAACGGTTTTCACCAGGATACCGGGGTAGCGGTAGGTGACACCGGTGACCATGGTACCGAGTTTGATGCGGCTGGTACGCCCGGCTGCGAAGGCCAGGGCTGCATACCCTTCAAGCATTTCGTTCTCCGGTGGCCCGACATTAGCAATTTGGAAGAAATGATCCATAACCCACAGGCTATAGAGGCCTGCCCGCTCGGCACGCTCGGCGATTTCCCCAAATGTCTGCCCCAACTGGCTCTGGCCGTTCGGCCAGGTAAAAATCGGGACCTGTAATCCCAATCGCATATAGTAACTCCTTATGCTGATCGTTGTGTGCGGTTTATGCGCAACCCGGAACCAAGATTGCTTACCAAACGATAGTTATTATACTAACGATAGCATAGGAAGCGCAATGGTTTCATGTTCTTTAGCAGGTTATTGGTCTTTTTTATGGCCCTCTTCCTTGTGATGCTTCATCACGGTTCGTGCGGCAACCTCCTCGGCCCGATTTCCGTAGCGACCACTTTTTTTGCTGATGCTTTGATGTGTTCGTACATTCTTTCTTCTTTATCGCCTACGCCACTCAAAGGCTCTGCTTTCTTTTTTCTTGGCATGGTGTGCTCCTTTATCTTGATAGGATATGCGCACAGGACATATATCCACTATAGACACGGACAAGTTGACCAAAAAGATGAAAGAGGAGTATAAAATACATATTTGCGTACCATCCATACTGAAAAAGAAAGCTATTACTTTTCGTGTAAAGAGCGAGAACGAAGTTCCGTTGGAAAGGCCAAAACGAGAGATATGTCTATATTGCAAGTATCTCACCACACAAAGGTACCCGAGACTCCTTATTTGGGAAAGCGTCCATGGTGGCGTATAATTGTGCTGGTTGTAACGCTCATTCTTTCAATTGTACTATATACTCTCCTTGAGACGGTAGCACAACCGGATGCATCGACGCTCACGCCGTTTTTACTGCTTTGGATGCTTTGTTTTCTGCCTTATTTGTCTGCGTGCTTATTTGTTTTATGTACGAAGCCTTTGAACGGGCGTTGGCGTTGGATTGAACTGGGTATTATCTTTTGCGGAGCATTGTTTTTTCGTGCGCTGCTCCTGCCATTGCCGCCGAATTTGTCGCATGATTCATGGCGATACCTGTGGGATGCGCGGGTGACGTTGCACGGCTTTAGTCCATATGTGTATCCTCCGAATGCGCAAGTGTTCAAGTCATTGCAAGATGGCTTGATCTTTGGCAACAGTCGTTTTCGTAATGTTCCATCGATCTATCCACCGGGAGCGCAGGCTGTCTATCTCTTGAGCTACCTGTTGGCACCCAGTAATCTCTTCTTTCTCAAAGGGATATTTATCGTTTTCGACATGGTGACGTGTGGAGCATTGGCTTTTTTGCTTGTGCGCAAGGGTCTGGATGCGCGCCGCGTAATTATCTACGCCTGGTGTCCACTGCCTATTATTGAGTTTGCGATACAGGGGCATGTGGATGTCATTACGCTGCCCTTCATGGTACTTGCTGTGTTGAGCGCGACCAGTACAAGGCGGGGAGCACGAGTCTTGACGGGTATTTTGATTGGTGTGGCGACGCTAACAAAAATCTATCCAATTTTTTTGCTATTAGTTGTCATGCGTCGCAAGGATTGGGCTTTACTAGCCGCCTGTATTGGCACGATCATTGTGGGCTATATGCCGTATCTGATCCTGGGACATGGGCAAGTGCTGGGCTATTTCGCGACGTATTCAGGTGAGGAAGGTGGGAACGCGGGTATCGTACAAGTAGTGACTTATGCGCTCAGTTTTGGTGAGGGCTACACGAGGGCGGCACTTTTGCAACAGCATATTGTGGATGTCCTGGTACTGGGGGTGATGTCGTTGGCGGTGCTGGTGATGCGCGTCTTTAAGCGTACCAGTATGGAGGCGGCTACAATGGTCTTGATGGGTACGGTGCTGGCGGTTTCATCGCATGTTTTCCCCTGGTATACCACGGCATTATTGCCCTGGATTGCTGTGCTGATTGGTCCCGTATGGACACGGCAGGGAGGACTAAGCGGAAAAGGATTGGCCGTGTTGATAGCGTGGTATTTTACTTGTATTTCGTTGACACAGTATTTTTTCAATGCAACGACGGATTGGCATGTTTATTACGCGTATGTTTATGATGTTGTAATGGCGGGATTAGGCATAGCTCTCGCCATAGGCTTGTGGCGCGAGGTAAAGCACCTGCACAGGTTGACGTTGGAAGGAAATGCACATGGCAAAGCAAAGCACCAGTGAAAACGCTGTCGAAGTAATTGCTAAACCACAGCAGCGTTTTAGTAGCAAAAGATTATTGACGATGGTATTATTGTCGCTCATCTCCGGTTTCGTAGCCAGTTTAATGGCTGTCTTGTTGATGGGAATACTGCGACTGGCAGCGGGAGTACCGACCCCGGTAGAGCTTTTTGGTGATTTTATTCTCAAACATATTTCGGTGGACACCTTCTTGCGTCTGCTGCTCACCTTTGGGCCAAATGCCAAGAAGACGCCGCTCCTCTTCGCGTTGTTGGGCATGGTTGGTCTGGGGACGGTATTAGGTGTATTGTATGCCGCATTGGCTCGTGTGCCATGGCCCGCACGGGGCTATCGCCCTGGAAGACGTGAGTGGATGATTGGCGCGATCTTTGCCCTGGTGATGGCTGGTGCCGGTACTATCCTCTTTTGGGATGAACTACGACAAAACTTCTTTGGGTTGACGATCAACTGGGCGATAACCGTGACCATTCTCGCTTTGCTGGCAGACTTTGGTTTGTATGGTTTGACGCTCTGCCTGGCGTATCGGGCATTGCTGCCCAAGCAAGCGCGAGAAAATTCCTCAGCTGTGGCCGAGGGGCGGCGTCAGTTGTTGGCGCGTGCGGGTGTAGCCGCTGTGACCGTGGGAGCGGGAGGGGGCATCATAGGACTGGTGAACGGCTTTTTGAGCAATTATGCCTCGTATGATGGTATGTTTACCGTGACGCACAATGGTCACACAGACCCGATAACACCTAATAGCGAACACTACGTGGTGACGCAGAATCCGATTGATCCAACGCCAAGTACGGCAGCGTGGCGATTGGAGGTCACTGGCTTGGTGGGCAATGCCGGAACGTATAGCTACGAAGATTTGCAAAATGTACCTTCCATTTCACGGGCGGTTACGCTTGAATGTATCGCGAATGGGATATATGTCGGTGGACGATTGATCAGTACGGCGGTCTGGCAGGGCATAACGTTGCGTTCGCTGTTGGCACGGCACGGAGAGGCGCAATCGAGTGCGACCCATGTAGCATTCTACAGCGTCGATGGGTATAATAACAGTCTGCCATTGAACGAAGTATTGGAGGCGGACGCGCTGATCGTCTGGCGTATGAATGGAGAAGAGTTGCCAGTGCGACATGGCTTCCCGGTACGCGCCCTCATTCCTGGCCGATATGGAGAAGAGCAGCCCAAGTGGTTGACGCGTATTGAATTGACCGACCATTTTGTTGGAGGATTGTATTCGGACCAGGGGTGGTATAACGGCCCGCTACATACGATGAACCGCATAGACCGTCCAAGCAGTCAGGTGGCTATGGGACAGCCTGTAGAGGTCGCGGGTTTTGCCTTTGCTGGTAATAGGGGCATTGAAAAGGTGGAGGTGAGTGCGGATAATGGGATAACCTGGAATGTGGCAACGTTAGCAGCACCGCTCTCCAAGGATTCCTGGGTTTTCTGGTCGTGGCAGTGGACACCTACGGCTACTGGCAACACGATATTGGCGGCGCGTGCGACGGATGGTACCGGAGCGGTGCAGACGAGTAAGAAGCAGGGGACGGTGCCAAATGGTGCGACGGGGTATCACGAGGTGATGATTCAGGTGAAATAAGCTGTTTGATCTAACGTCTTTACCCTTGCGATGAGTTTTTCTCGTTGCTGTACATCGGGTAGCACGGGGGCGACCAGTTCATGAAAACGGGCTTCCAGTTGCTGCCAACTCAAGGGATTATGGGGATCACCGAGGGCATAACGACTTTGTGCGCTGTATGTTCTCCCATCATCCATTTCTATACTGGCCGAGGCACGCCATTCCGCGGGGTAGTGATCGTCCAATTCGGGCGAGGTGTAGCATGTAACTTTTTGCATGAGTTGGCGCAGCTCTTCGTTTTGCAACCATTGCTCGTTGAAGACTGACAATCCGGCCTGGCCCGTGAGCAGGGCGATGGCTGCGCCAAAGGGCATACTGAACTGTGCTTCGACGACATTACTGGCCTGTCGCTTCTGTTCAATGGGGTCGGCGATCAGTCCGCGACCGCCGGTTAATATTCCGCAGCGAATGGAGACAATATGCGCGGGATCAGGTGTATACTTTTGCCTGATCTCAAGCAGGCAGTCGATGGGGCCGTGCATGTAGCGGCAGCAGGCATAGGGCTTGAGCGAGACATCCATGATGGCGAAATCGCCATGGCGGGCCACTTGCAGCGCGTCGCTATCGCCCATGGAGGAATACGCGGAGAGGAAGCCATAGCGGCTCTCCAGGATGGCGGTGGGACCAACAAACCCCGCGGTGGCCAGGCGTGCTGCCATAATGCCAGCGTGCGAGGCCCAACCGGGATGCAGCCGTTTTGTCCACGCACCATCGTTGAGGTAGGCCATAGAACCGGCGGCCATGCTGCCCGCGATGCCCAAAGCCCTCTGCATCTGCTCTGAAGATAAGCCCAGCAGTCGCGCACTGGCTGCTGTTGCGCCCAAGGTGCCACAAATCGCGGTAGGATGAAAGCCGCGCTCGTAAGCCGAGGCGGGATTGAGGGCGGCACCCACGCGAAGCGTTACCTCGTAGCCCACAACGATGGCGGCATAGAAATCTTCTGCTGAGGCATGCAGTTGTTCGGCTAAGGCCAATGCCGCCGGAAAGACGACGACACCGGGATGTAGGGAGGAGCGGTTCTCCACGTCGTCCATTTCCAGGCCGTGGGCCGCAACGCCATTGGCTAACGCGGCCCATGCGGCCTCCGCTCGTTCCTCTCGACCCAGGATAGTGACACCAGCACGACTGTACGCGGCCATGGCTTGTAGCATGCGGTAGGTCGCCTGGCTGGATGGCAGCACGGAGCCGCGTATCGTTACCGCCAGATGATCTAGCAACAGGTAGCGTACACGAGTACGCACGGTTTCCGGTATATCTGAGCCGCGCAGATGTGCGCAGAAGTTTGCGAGCAGTGCGGTAGGATGGGAGTCCATAGGTGATGCTCCTTCAAGGGCGGTGTATCAATTACTCTTTATTATAATCTTCCAAGTTCTATAACTTCTAGTGGTGAGTTTTTCTGGCATGCGAAAGTGGGGAACATTTGCTTTGACTGCTAGTTGTGCTTAGAGTATAATCCATGAAAGATCAGTTGAGCTACAACGATGTGGGTGAGCTACTGCTTACCTGATCGGAGAAAAGGGAGCATATATTATATGCCTGCAAGCAACTCATCGTATTTACCGGCTGGTCGTCCGCCAGAGGTTGACAAGTTTGTTGATCATTTTTTGTCATTGATGTGTGATCGCAGTCGCCGACAAATCTTGGAATTGTTGGCTGATCCACTTGAGCAAGAACGTACTGAGCACGAGACGGTAGAATGTCGTTCTACTGATATTGCCAAGCAATTAGGGCTTACTCCTGCCACCATTTCGGGGCATTTACGCCAACTGGCCAATGCCAAATTGGTGCATTCGCGCAAAGAAGGCAATGAAGTGTATTACCGGTTGGCTAATCACAAGCTTGTGGATGTCTTTCGCGATTTATTGCTTGCTTTGCACCATGAACACGATTCTCGTTTACTGACAAAGGACGTGGTTAAGTAAGGAAGGATGGATTGATGAAGTTACGAAGTTTGGTGACAGCTGGAAGCATCGCTTTGGGTGCCGTAGGTGCGGGTTTTGCGATCAAAAGTTTTTTGCCACAACGCTGGAATACTACCGCGTGGGATGACATACAGACAAAATCGTCTCGTTTAGATACCTCGGCTATGCCTAAAATAGAGGTCACATTTTTGCGCTGTGGCTCGGTTACTATTCCTGAACCTATAGCTGTGCGTGGTGCGTTGACGCTGGCCCCGCGTATGATTTCTCATAGTGCTGTTTTGGTGCGCCATCCCCAGGCCACTTTTTTGTATGATACGGGCCTCTGTGCCGATATCTATTTGTATATCATTGGTCAATCGCTCCTGTTTCGTAAGACGTTGGCCAATTTTGCATTTGAGCAATCGCTGCGCAGCCATTTGCAAGAGCTAGAGATGGATGCCAGCGATATTGATTTCGCGCTGCTGTCCCATCTCCACTGGGATCATGTCAGTGGTATTCCTGAGATACCGGGTGTGCCGCTGCGTATCAACCGTGTCGAATACGAGGCTGCGCGTCTGGGTTTACTCGATGCCAACCAGGGTCTGGTGCGACAATTGATGAGCGATAATCCCATCGAGTTGTTTGATTGTCATGGGCCGACCTATGAAGGTTTTCGCTCAAGCTACGATATGTTTGGCGATGGTTCGGTCGTTCTGGTGCCTTTGCCGGGACACACGGCTGGCAATACTGGGATGTTCATCAATCGCTCGAATGGGACGCGGTTGTTCTTGATAGGTGATGCCGCCTGGGTGTCGCAAAATTACCTGCGTCCGGCCACGATGCACCCCTTTATCTGGAATGGCGTGACGAGCGATGACGCGACTGCTCGTCAAACGCTGATTGACTTGCATCACTTCGCGTTGCGGCAGCCCGATGTTCCCGCGATTGCGATGCACGACGCGGCGATGCAGGAGGAGTTTATGCTCGCGGAGGAGCGTGCGAAGGTGTTGCAGCGGTAACGTGGGGAATTACACATACGTTTCTTAAGGCAATTTAGGTAAAATGAGGCTCCCGAACGTTAACGTTCGGGAGCCTTTGGCAGGGGCGAAAGGAATCGAACCTTCAACAACCCGTGTATTCCGAACCGGACTTGCACCTTTCAATGCATCCGGCTCTCCAGAAGCTTTTATAAAGCTTCCTGTATCCCTTCCCCGTGTCTCAGGCATTACCCTGAGCATTTGAGTACTATGGATACTCCGTCGCCATGCACTTTACAGTGTTTAGGCGATCCCCAGGTTACACATTTGTTCTGGTCCAGGTACAGGTACTCCATTCACCGTCACTCACAGATGAAGCATTTGCCAATCCTCCAAAACGCGATTGACAATCCTGAATAATGAGTAACAATTAGAGTTCAAGCAATTCAGCTTTTACCATGCTTGGCCTGGCTGCCTGATTATCAATCTTGAAAGGTTGATGAACCAGACTTTTCGGTTCATGCTATTGTCCCTTAATCCTTTCGGAATCAGGTTAGAACCGCGCCTTAATGGACAGGACTATTAACTAAGAAGGCTACGCCAGGAATCTCTATCGTCAAGTGTCCTAATGCGATGACAGTTCGCGCAACGTACCTCGCACTTCTCTATTTCGGCTTGTATTTCAAGCCAAGAACAACTGTTATTATTAGCCATATATGCAACATTTCCTATCTTATTGCCGCGTACATGATCAAATTCAAGCACACGAATATCATCTTGCCCACAATCAACGCATGGATGGGTAAGCAGGTATTCGTAAAGAAGCAATTGTTTTTTCTTGTTGATACTATCACTGCCAAACTTAGTCAGAAGGTTACGCCAAAAACCTCCACGCTCGTTTGTCTTGATGCGATGACAGTTCGCGCAACGTACCTCGCACTTCTCTATTTCGGCTTGTATGGCTTTCCAGGGAGCATCTATACTTAACAATCTGGAAATAGATTTCTTTTTTCCCCCGCGTACATGATCAAATTCAAGCACACGAATATCATCTTGCCCACAATCAACGCATGGATGGGTAAGCAGGTATTCGTATAGCCTCTGGCGATTCTCTGTATGTCTATTTATTGCCCGCTTGCGTGCTAGGTCGATGTATCTCTCCCTATTATTTTGATGATGCTCATGTGCATGTTCGATGTATACCTGTTTGTTATTCTGATAGTGCTTTCTGTTTGCCTCAGCTTGACAAAATTTGCACCACCTTTGACGTGTTCCCTTTGCCATATTCTTCCATGCAAAATCTCTTTCAATATCTCTCATCTCGCCACAGCCAGAGCAAATCTTTTTCATAACTGAAAAACCTCCACAAAAGAGGGTATCTGACATTTCTACTCAGATACCCTCCACCGCGATTAATCCTTGCTCAGAATTCCGATGATAAAACCGGTGCTGCGCCGTAATTGCTGTTCGGAGAGACCCATCTCTACAGCATACTCTGTGAGCATTGCCTGTACTACCTCGACAAGCCCCATATCAGTGCCTATTTTACAGTCAGCATAACACGGTTCTTGCGCTTCTTCAAAACCTACCTGAAAGTCCGGGTCGGTGATCTGGACTAATGGCTGTGTCTCTGCTCGTGTAGTCATGCTAGTTCAACACCTTTCTGTCTTCTAAAAGTGTCTCTATCCAACCTGTACAATAACCTGCATTGAATGCATCACTGCCGTGAACATTCATGATATTCTGAGCGATGAATGTGTACACGTCCAAATCAGCTAGCGGCTTGCACTGGTACTGGTCGTAGTATGTTAAATAACCGCTACATACGCCATCTGTGAACTCTTTGTCCGTTCTTCCTACAATGGTTGCCAAATCGGTGACTTTGACGAGGCCCAAGCTGGTCTGCATAGTCATTGTTTACCCCTTTCGTGCAGGGCACTGTTATAGGCTGGGTAGTATAGGATACTAATCATTGATATTAGTATCCTATACTAATATACCCTGTACACTAGCCTCTGTCAATACTTCGTGATAGAATAGCGCAAAATGAACGAAATTGAGGTGAGACAGATGCGACGACTAAGAGTTAAGGAACTAGCAGAGCAGAGGGGGATAACTCAATCGAAGCTCATGCGTATGGCTGATTTGAATATGAAAACTGTTCAGGGGTTATATAGAGAGCCGTACCGTATTAATGTTGCATATCTGACTCTTGAGAAGATATCTAAAGCTCTCGATGTGAGCATTGACGATCTCTTTGAAGAAGTAGAAGGCAGAAGCTAGTATTGTGGAAAAGGAGCCTGATTAAGGCTATTAATATAGCATGAATAGTTGGATAAATTAAAAACTCCTGAACATTACTGTTCAGGAGTTTAAGCAGGGGAGACAGGAGTTGAACCCGCAACCTTCGCTTTTGGAGAGCGCTGCTCTGCCAGTTGAGCTACTCCCCTCTATCCGTGCCATGATAATAGCAGAGTGAGAAGAATTTGTCAATGCCATGATGTGTGCGTCAATCCGCAGATAACTCAAGGTCATTTTTCCTCATGCATGTCATCATCGACTGTTCTTCGCTGTTGTAGGAAACGTTCATAATCAACAATCTTAATACGGTACTCTTTCCCCACCCGATAAGCAGGAAGGTTCGTAACCTGACGGAGATTGCCGTTGAGGGCTGGTTATCTGAAGATCTGTTACGCCGAGATGTTGGTATCCTTGCTGGAATACTTACGAATTGTACAAGTATAGGATAGGACAAGAAGCGTTTTTGCACATTGTTGCTGTAGAAATGTTGAGCTGCCCAACAAGGAGTAGATCATGAAGGACACATCACAACAAGGCTTGATTTCCCAAACCGCTGTATTGAATCGTTTGGTACAGTTAGGATTTGAGGTATTACTGCCCTGGGCGGATCATTTGGGCTATGATCTGGCGTACTATCTGGAAACCACAGAACGACATTTCGGCTTCTTTGTTCATAAAGAGAGTCGACTTGTTCGTATACAGGTCAAAACGGGGCGTCTTACGAAGGATGGAGCTTGTATCGAGTTTAACACTGTCTCTGTGACGACTAATACCAAGGGATCTATTCACCGCAAACAGGGATACGTGGGAAAGGCCGAGTACTTCGCGGTGTACCTGCCAGATAATGGAAAAGTCTATATGATCTCAGTTGATGAGGCTCCAAAAGCTGGTGGTATGACCCTTCGGTTCAAAAGCGCAGGGTTAGTACGAGGGAATCACAAGAAAACGTATACTGTACCCTTCGAAGAAATCAACGATCCCCGGTTTAATTGGGCTGAGGATTATGAGATTTAGCAGGAGAGGCAGCAATCAAAATGGAGATGGCGGAGAGGGAGAGATTCGAACTCTCGGAGGCGATTAACCTCAAGCGATTAGCAATCGCTCGCACTAGGCCACTATGCGACCTCTCCGAATTGGCTCTATAGGCTGGTTCAATCGTTGAACCATTCTAATATTACGGCACTACGGCTTTAAACCACAGCACCATGACAGATATACTATCATGGAAGCGGGGGAATGTCAATAGTTTTTTCTCTTCTATGGCTTGGCTATTTCCTCGTGGAGGAGCGGTAGGGTGAACCAGAAGGTTGAGCCTTTGCCCAGTTCGCTTTCCACGCCGACGCTGCCGCCGTGCTGCGCAATGATTGTTTTGCAGATGTATAGACCGAGTCCCAGGCCAGCATGAGCACTCTGTGTGCTAGCGGTTACTTCGCTCCCGCTCCCGTGGACGCGGTGAAAGCGTTCCCAAATGTAGGTTTGTTCCTCTGGCGAGAGACCGGTGCCTTGATCTTCGACGGAGACCAGTACCTGCTGGTCTTCTTTTAGTAGCTGCACTGTGACGTCTATGGGACGATCATCGAATGAGTATCGGTGGGCGTTGCTCAGGTAATTGGTGATGACCTGACTAATACGGCTTGCATCAGCGTTAATGGGGGTTTGGCGATGAGCTGGTAGGGTAAGATGAATGGTTCGTGTTGGCCAGACGCGTTGTTGTTCCTCTACGGCGTCCTGGACAATGGTGGAGAGGTCGCAAGGGGCGAGGCTGAGCTGTAATTGCTGTGACTGTGTGCGTGAGATATCGAGTAGGTCATCGACGAGGCGATCTAACAGGCGAATCTGGCGGTCGGTGCTTTCCATCATTTCTTGCATTTTTTGCATATTCTGCATGCTGTTACGAAGTTGGCGGACGGTGAGTTGTGTATTGCCTTTGATGCTGGTGAGCGGGGTCTTGAGTTCGTGACTGGTCATGCCGAGGAACTCATCCATTCTGCGATTGGCTTCACGCAAAGCTAGCTCACTGGCGCGGGCGTCGGCTCGTTCGCGCAACAGGCGTTCGCGTTCAATGACGAGGGCGGCAAGTTGGCCGACAGCTTTGGCAAGAGCAATCTCTTCTTCCGTGTAGACATGTTCTGTGCGGCCATAGTCTAACGAGAGGAAGCCAATGAGCTGGTTGCCCGCGCTCATAGGAGCAATGAGTAAAGTATGTATATTATAAGGATTGGGTGCAGCATTAAACGGCGGTTGTGTCATATCAATGAGTAGGACTTCATTGGCGAGCAGGCGGGCAGTAAGGGTTGGATCGGGGCCGTCGTGCAATCGTGCATTTTGCGGCTGCTCGGCCCACCACTGGCGTTCCTGTTCTGGAGGAAGGCCTACGACGGCAATGGGGTAAAGAATTTCTGTCTCTGGTTCGACGGCGGTGATACTGACACGCTGGCAGCCAAGCACGCTACAGGTTAACTCTGCCATACGGTGTGCTACTTTACTTGCTGTGTTTGGCCATGCGAGTTTTTGCGTGGTTAGTTCGCCGCTGAGAGAAGTATGCTCCGGGGTGAGTACGAGTGCTTCCGCCATTGCCAGTAGGGCGCGAAGAGTCTCTTGCGTGCGTCTCTCTAGCTGACGGCGTTCGGTCACATCGCGGCAGATACAGAGAGCACCAATCAACTGTCCATCCTGGTTACGCACGGGTGCGCCGCTGACGCTCACTTCCTTGGTATGACCATCAAGTGTTTGAAATACTACTTCGGCGGCATTCGCACCTTTGAGTACCTCGCCGCGCAAAATGCGCGATTGCGGCAATTGGTCATACGAGAGTGGTTGACCGTTTTCATCGTGTGCGGTCACTTGTGTACGGCGTTCGTCATTGGGGTGGAAGAGCTGTTCTGCTTCAATTGGGGAGGTAATACCTATGAGTTCGCGGAACGCGGAGTTCATCCGAGAAATCTGCTGTTTGCTGCTGAAGACAACGACGCCATCAGTAATGGACTCAAAGATGGCTTCAAGCTCACCTGCCTGGGCGGCGGCTTCGCGCTCCGACAGATACAGGTCAGTGATGTCGTGGGTAACGAGGACAGCACCATCGATCGCGCCCTCTGCGTCATGGAGGGGAGCGGCACTGATGGAGCTAAATCTATCTTGTCCAGCGGCATCCAGGTAGCGTACCTTCATGTCTGTGACTGCTTCGCCATGTAAGGCGCGTGTGACGGGAAAATCCTCAAGAGAAAGAGTTGCGCCCGCGGGAGTGCGAACGGCGAAAGTTTCCTGGTAAGTAGCCAGTGTTGCATCACTGCGATCAGCACCGGCATTTTGCAATCCCATGCTGTTGAGTTTGATAATGGTGCCTTGCGCATCGTGGATAGAGACCGCGCCGGGTACGGTCTCTATGACGGCTTCAAGGCGTACACGTTCGGTGGTTAAGGAGGCGGATAGTGTTTCCGCGTCCTGTCGAACACGCTCAATGCGGCTAGCGACGATGGTGAGTGCGAAGCCGACGAGTAAGAAGAGGAGTATTTCCACGATACTTTTGGCACTATCCAGCGTCCTCGATAAGCTTGGTGGGAGGATGAAAAAATCTAAAAGTCCGGCACCCACAATCGTTGCGACCGCGCTAGGGCCTGCGCCCCAATTTAAGGCGATCAAAGCTATACCGAGTACTTCTAACAGACCGGTAAAAGCGAAGGAGGGAAATACTTTGACAAGGAATACAGTGAGCGAAATGGCCAAGATTTGTAAAAGAATAGCGATGGCGTAGCCAAAAGTGATGTGACGCCAGCGTTTGGGTAGCCAGGAAGGGGTGAAAGTATGGGTCAGAAACCAATGGTAGCTTGCTTGCCAGAGTTGAGTGAAGCGTTTAAGGGTAGAGCCATCTTTGGTAGAATTGGGTGGTGTTTGTTCTGACCCAAGTGGATTGTTTGTATCAGTAGGAGGCAAGCCAGTTTGTTCTACGCTCATAATACCTCTTGTTGGAATATGTCGTACTATGTATTCCATGATAAATATAGCTGTATTGTGCCTGTACAGCGTGTATAACGAATAGTGCGTGTATAAAGGCACAGCAAACCAGTGATGACTTGCTCATTATCTTCTACACGCCTCAGATTAGCAAAAAGTTGCAGAGCTAATATTCCTATGCCAATGGTGAATGGCCATACTGGGCAAGGAGCTCGGCGGTGTCGGTATAGATGGCGATTGCTCCTGCCAGATTCGCATCTTTCCAGCCGCCACTGCGGACAGCGATGGTACGGACAGCAACTTTTTTGGCTGCTTCTATATCGTAAGGGGTATCGCCCATCACAACATAATGCGGTAGGATGTCCATTCTATGTAACGTAACCTGGACGGCATCGGGATCAGGCTTCGAGGATTTTGCGTCCTTTGAAGATGTTTGCTCCTGGATGAGATCGGCAGCACCTACTAATTGGAGTAAACTTCTCAACTCATCAGGTTTCGCGGAACTGGCTATTGCCAGTTTGAGACCACATGCACGCATATGGTCGAGCAAAGCCTGGGCTTGAGGAAAGGCATGGACGGTTGGTAGATAGCGTTCTTTAAATATCTCTCCGCGTCGTTGAGATATCTTTTGTCCTGTATCGCTTTCACTTTGCACGCCAATGGTTTCTGGGAGGACTTTGTCGCCTCCTTTGCCAATCAAGGGACGGATTTTCGCAAAGGGGACGGTATAGCCGAATTCTGCCAGGGCATCAACCCAGGATTTCGCATGGGCATCATTGCTATCCACCAGTGTCCCATCGACATCGAGGATGACACCTTGTATGTGTGTCATAGTTTTTACCCTCCAAAATAGCCAATATTTTTGCTTTCAAAACACTTCTTTATTGCCACGTTTGCGCTGTTTATGTGGCTTCATTGATCGTGGTCATTTGCCAGGGGCAAGGTAAACCAGAAGGTGGAACCCTGACCGGGGATGCTTTCTACACCGACGTGGCCGTTGTGTCGTTCAATAATGGTACGGCAAATGTACAGGCCGAGGCCCAGCCCAATACCGGAGCCGCTTTGCACTTCGATGTCTGGCGCACGGTAGAAGCGGTCCCAGATATGTTGCTGCTCCGCAAGTGGCAATCCTGGCCCCTGATCGCTTACCAGCACACGTACCGCTGGTCCTTCAAGCTGTAAGGAAACGTTTACTGGCTGCTGTTCAGCGGAATATTTTAGCGCGTTGGATAGATAGTTGGAGACGACTTGCCCGATGCGGTCGGCGTCAGCGATGATGGGGACGCCCTGTTCTGCTGGGATATTGACGTGGATAGTTCGTTTTACTGCATCGGACTCTAGCAGTTGATCCTGGACGGCGTCGCGCACAATGGTGGCGAGGTCACAGTGTTCCAGGTGAAAATCAAGCTTGTTGGCTTGCACGCGGGAGATATCCAGCAGTTCATTGACGAGGCGTCCCAGTCGTTCAATTTGGCCGTCGGTGCGTTCGAGGAGTTCCGTGGCACCTTCGAGAATTTGTTTGAGGGGGGTATCCTGCACCTCAGCGTTACGGCTGCTATTTTTCAAGCGGCGAGCGACCAGTTGGACATAGCCTTTAATGGTGGTGAGGGGTGTTTTGAGTTCATGGCTGGCAATCCCCATGAACTCGTCCATGCGTCGATTGGCTTCGAGGAGGGCCAGTTCATTGGCTTGGGCCGCTGTACGTTCCCGCAGCAGACGTTCGCGTTCAATCACCAGGGTGGTGAGCTTGGCGATGGCCATGGTCAGGGTGTTCTCATCTGGTGTGAACTCGTGCGCTACGTTAGAGAAATCAAAGGAAAGCATGCCGACAAGCTGGTGGTCTATCCATAATGGAGCGACGAGGATACTAGCACTGCCGAATGGGTTGGGGTAGCCATTATATGGAGGTTTTGAGGTATCAATGATGTATTCTTGTCCTGCATGCAACTTCGCACGGAGTGCTGGCTCCGGGACAATATCACTGAGCTTGATGCCATTCATGCTTGTCCACATGAGTTGATGGAGCTCTGGTGAAAGGCCGATTTCCGCGACGGGATGGATTATTTCCGTTTCAGGTTCTATAGCGATGATGCTTGCTCTTTGACAGCCCAGGATATCGCGGGTCAACTGCACCAGACGTTCGCTAGCGGGTGCCGAGGCTGATTGATCGGGTTGTGCGCTACGCTGTATAGGAGGTAGGGGTAGGAGGTGGCTATCAAAGGGATACACAATTGTTTTAGCGATTGTCAGCAACCCTTCAAGGGTTTCATGGGTGCGTCGTTCGAGCTGTCGTCGCTGAGTAACATCGCGGAAGATGATGACGCTTCCGACAACATTACCCATTTGATCGCGCATAGGTGCGCCGCTCACATTGAGTTGTTTGCGGTTGCCATCGAATGAGCGCACGATAATATCCATCATATTCTTCCCGGTCATCACTTCGCCGCGCAGCATTTTCGCGACTGGGCGTTGATCTAAGGGAAGAGGTTGACCAGCTTCGTTGTGCAAGTCCAACATATCGCCGCGTTCGTCAGGAGAGAGCTGCGCGTGTTTGGGATAGAGATCAAGGGCAATCATTCCGCGGTACGCGGAGTTCGTGCGCAGCATATTCCCCGCGGCATCGTAGACCACTACGCCATCGGTCATTGCTTCAAAGGTAGCTTCAAGTTGCTGCGTATTAGCATTGGCCACGCCTTCCGATGCCCGCAATTTCTCTTCCATATGTTTACGGGCGATGTGATCGCGCATAATGTGTTCATTTTCCAGCGCGGCTCTTTCGTGATAGGTATTGAAGAAATTGGTCAACTCTGGCTCGTCTGCTACTAATGCCGCCAGGTGGTCCTGGATGTGCTGGTCTGTTTCCTGCGAGAGCTCTGGATGGGCTTCTAGCCAGAAGTGGCAAGTTTTTATGTACGAGAGAAACTCTATCAGGGCGTTGTGATAGGTATCGCCCAGGAATTGGCGCACGACATTGCGACAATGTGTAGCACGCCCAGGGAGCAAGAAGAGAAAGATAGCGCACAAGAACAGGCTGCGTTCTGCTTCGGAGCGCGGCTCTGGCCAGTCTTGAATTGGGCTTGTGATAGTCGCCAAAATGTGTATATATGTGTCAATTTCCAGATCGGTTAGTGGAGGTGTTTCAAGCAATGTGAGTACTTGACTGGCGGTCATACCCAGGGAACGAAGGGCGCAGCTATGGGAGACGATGCAGTAGCGTACACTACAGTAACGTGAGAGATAGCTAAAAAGTTGTTCCTTGAACAAGAGTGGAAGGGGATTGTGGATATAGGCGGAGATTGTTTGCTGATAGAGGTTTTGTTGTACAAGAGGTGTCTGTTGTGCCGGGGCAAAAATGGGCGGCAGGAAGCCAAAAAACTGGCGAATGGTTTCTGCTAATTGCTCATTCGCGGTACTTTCCGTGGTTTGCATGTATGAAAGCCCTCACTATGTGCTGGGATGAGAATAGCGTTCTGCTCAGGATACTTCCCAGCTTGTGCAAAGTATTGCACGACTTATGTATGTAGTCAAGCTGAACAATGGTTGTTTGCTTGCTGAAACGTCACGAGATGTTTTCTCGTGTCAGTTACAAGATGAGTTACTTATTTTCTATTGCTATATGAGGAGATGTTCTATGCGTCGTAAAAAGGTTTCCCTGGTGATCAATCCCAGGGAAGGGCAAAATATCGCAAAAATTACCGATATTCTGGCAGTGTTAGCGGCGGCTGGTTGGGACACGCGACTATTATTGAAAAAATATTATGGAGAAACGGTCAGTCTGGGTATGAAGGCGGTGGAGGAAGGTGCGGATCTGGTGGTATCCTATGGCGGTGATGGGACGCTGAATCAGGTCGTCAATGGTGTGTTGCAGTCTAAAAGAAAGAGCATTGTGGGTCTGATACCTGGTGGTACAGCCAACGAGTGGGCTGGAGAAATGCACATACCCGCAGACCCGGTGAAGGCGGCTCTGGCCCTGGTCAATAGCAAATTGCGCAATGTTGACGTGGGTCATGTTGATGTACAAGAGCTGATCTTTCCCGCTGCGGAGAAGGGCCAATCTGCTACACCTTCAGATACTCCGGGGAGTAAACAGGGAGGTAGGAAGCAAGAAAAAGGTTCGTCTAAAGCGAAGCACGACTTTTTAATGATGGCCGGATTAGGGTTTGATGCGCGGGTGATCGGCCATACCTCCAACCAACTCAAGCATAAAATAGGTCCTCTGGCGTTTGATATCGCGGCGGCGAAAACGTTGTCGAAGCAGCACAGCTTTCCTGTTGAGATATGGGATGGTGGAGTTGGAGAGCAGGCCAAATTGCTCTGGAAGGGCGACGCATTGCAAATTATTGTGGCGAATACCCGTACGTATGCCAATATGGTGCAGATCGCGGACGATGCCACACTCGACGACGGTGTCATTGATCTTTGCGTGATTAGTGGCGGTGATCCACTATCGGCCATTGGACAGTTCACATCGATAGTGTTGCAGCATAAGCCAGACGATGTGAATACGCAATACTTTCGTAGTGCACATTTTTCCATTCGTGTTCCGGCCAGCATTCTTTTGCAACTTGATGGCAGTACCGTTAAGCTCAAAGATTATATCAGCAAGTCAGATGAAGAGGCTTTGCAGAAAGAGGAATTGGGACGTGTGATCGTCAATTATCGCTTCGATGCCTTTCCCAAAGCAGTTAAAATGCTGGTGCCGAGCAACTACGACGATACGCTCTTTCGGAAGCATCAGCCCGATGATGCTACTACTGTACAGCATGAGACAAAGAGCGTCTTCACTGAAACGCCAAAGGATGGAAAGGCGGCGAAAAAGAAGCGGATAAAGGCAGATGTAGAGCAGCCGCGCCTGGAGGCATTGCTAGATAATGGACGTAAGGTAATCGTCATTGGTGGTGCGCCAAACCCGGATAAAAGGCACTGCTATATTCTCGCTGGTGGAGAAATTAAGCAAGCTACCGGCGATTCGCGTCCGGTGGCGGTACTGATTGACCACAAGACGGCTATTACGAACATGACGGGCCAACATGTTGCGCCTTCCGCATTGGAACAACTGCAAGAGGGCGAGTCGATTGTGGTGACTGGTAAAAAGAGCAAGCGCGGCGTGATTCACGCTGAACATGTGATCATCTAGCTTTTTTACGTTTGTTGCTGCACGTCAGGCCACGGAGATGCGCTGGCGCGAGAAACGCGCTAGCTGGAAACGTTCCAACGATATCGGCGAAGATAGACCACAAACCATGCTGCCAAGCATTTCGCCCAGTAGTAGACCAAACTTAAAGCCGTGACCACTGAGGCCAGTGGCGAAAGTGATGCGTGGATCATAGGGTACGTGATCAAGAATAAAGTCTTCGTCGGGTGTGACATCATACATGCACGAGTCAACGCGCACCAGTTCTGCTTGTTGAAGTGCAGGTAGCAAGTCCTGTAAGCTTTGAGTAATTCGTGCAAGCACGCGCTCTTCTGGTGGGAGAATGTCGTCCGGGTCAATGGACGAGCCAAATGAATGTGAAGCAGCTTTAAAGAATGAATACCCCTGACAGCCAGGGGATTTATGCAGCGGGAAACCATACAGGTCGGCGGTGATAAAGGCAGGGAAGGCGTGGTTGCCGAAGGATGTAGAGGGTAAACCCGCGAAATGGAGCAGATACTGCCGTGTAAGTTGTACAGGTAGGCGTAGGTCAACCAGCAGACGATGTACCCAGGCACCGGTGGCCAACACAACCTGGTCGGCTATAAGTGTGTCACCTGTACTGACGTGGATGCGTATGGGGCGCGAGAGATTATCATGGGTGATAGCAGTTACGCGGCATGATTCATAGATTGTACCACCGAGATCAATAATTAAGTCCTTCAAGGTTTGTACACAAACGGAGGCGTGGAGGATGCCACCTTCAGCATTATAGGTGAAAATATCGTTGCCCTGGGTTGAGAATTGTGGAAAACGTTGCTGGCAGTCTTGCCTGGAGAGGCGCTCCGTTGGCAAGTGTAATTCCTGCATAACCTGATAGCTTGGTTGTGCGAAGTTGTCGCGCTCTGTTCCCAGTACAAGTAGCCCTGTGGGTGTATAGAGCGTCCGTTTGGTGATGTGTTCAAGCGCGTGCCAACGATCCAGGCTGCGACGAACCATCTCTGAATAGAAGAGCTGCGCTCCATACTCGAAGCGTAGCAAGCGCGAAACTCCGTGCGATGCGGCCCTACGATGATCGACGGCCTCTTGTTCCAAGACAATGACGTGTTTGATCCCCTGGGCGAGTAGCGCGTAGGCGGTCGAAAGCCCAACAATACCAGCCCCTACAATGACAACTCGTTGTTGACGCACAATGATACCTTCTTCCTCTTTCTCGTTTTCGTGCCTGATAGTGTGGAGTATAGCAGAATATAGATTGTTAGTCAACAATATAAGCAAATTTTATAGACATATTACATATTGAATACTATGTATTTCTTTGCACTATATTTTGTGAAGACATAGGAATGAATATGTATGCCCATTTGCTGTGATAAAATGTATGAGAAGGTTAGTGTGAGGGGTGCGTTTGATAGCATGATGTAATATAGAGAAAGGCATGTTCTCAACATTTATTGAAAGTGATCCGATGCAAGAAGAAATCATGAATACTACTGAGATCGTGGGACAAAAGCTGTATATTGCGCCGACGAGTTTGTTACGGGGTGAGCCAGGCTTGCCTTCCTCGAAGTATTACACATTGCGCTATCTGTTAGCGGCTACATTGGCGGAGGGTGAAAGTACTATTACGTTACCGGCATTAAGCGATGATAGTGATGCGCTTTTTCGTGGGTGCCGAGCGTTAGGAGCAGAACTGAAGTGGGATGACGCACGCAAAGGTGTGTTGCGCGTCAAAGGCGTGGGGCGTCCGTACCATGCAGGGCCAGTTACTATTAACGTGGGGAATGCGGGGGCGGTGCTACGCTTACTACTTGGACTGGGTGCGTTTTTGCCTGAGGTGACGTTTGTTACGGATCATCCGCAGTCGCTGGGTAAGCGGCCCAATCGTGAACTGCTGGAAGTACTGACCGCGCTGGGGGTGAAATGTGAAGGGACGGGGGTAGAAGGCTATGTACCAATCACGCTTCATGGAGGCAATTTGCACGGTGGACGTGTGACGGTTTCAGGTAAGCGCAGTTCGCAGTACTTGAGCTCGTTGTTGTTTCTGTCGCCGTTGCTTGATGAAGCACTTGAAATTGCAGTGGTGGATGGTTTGAAGTCACAAGCGTTAATACATGTCACGCTCAATGTTATGCAAGAGGCGAGTATCGTTATTACACATGATGATGCCTTGCGACATTTTTCTATTGCTGCCGGGCAACATTATGTGCCACGCGACTATGTGGTACCGGGCGATTATCCCGCGGCGGCGGCATTATTGGCTGCTTGTGCGAGTAGCACTGATCCTGGTAGTGAGCTGCTCCTGTCGCGCTTGCGTGCTGGCGAAGAAGATGGAGAGGCTCTTTTGCAGGCTTTGCGGGATATGGGGGCGAACATGCGGGTTGAGGGGGATAGCGTCAGGTTGCGCGGTGGGCGAAGATTGCGCGGAATAGAAATGGATGGGGATAAGGCCATTGATTGTGTTCCGGTGCTGGTAGCTGCCGCTTGTTTCGCCGAGGGTGAAAGTGTTTTCTCTAATATTGAAAGCCTGCACTATAAAGAATCTGACCGCATTGATGACCTGTGTGCGGAACTGCGCAAAGCGGGCTGCATGGTCATGGCGCAACAGGATGCGATCATTGTACGTGGTCAGCCGCAAGGGGTAGAAGGTGGTGTCGAGGTCGATGGACATTCTGATCATCGTTTGCTGATGGCACTGGCGATTGTGGCGTTGCGGAGCCGTCGTGGGCTGACGTTGCGGGGTACTGAGCATATCGCGAAGAGCTATCCAGGCTTTTTCGAGGATCTGCGGACACTTGGAGTGGTGATGCGGTAGTTTGCCACTATGGTAAAATAGAACGTAGAATGATACAATACCTTTGATTATTGGGCGATGGGCTGTTGAGTGACGAACAGGAGCGACCGTTTTTTGCAGGTGAAAGGAAAGCACGTTGTATAGGTTCAAGGGCTTTGATAGCACAGAATGTGGAGATAGCATGTCCGCGCTTGAAGCTATGGTCAACGCTTGGATGGAGTCAGAACACCCACGTATTCGTCAAACATGTCAAAGCGTACGCGGTGAGCATATCTTGCTCAGTTTTGTATACGAGGAAGCGCACGAATTAGAGCAGCGGGTTTCATTACAGACGCAGGCGACGAATCCGTTGCCCAGGTTTTTTGATGATGAATTTCCCGATGAGCGACCAACCAATCCACGTATTCCGGCGACACCTCCAGCAATGCCCATGCATTAAGTAAGCGTAAGCATCGTCAATGTGCTGCGCATAAAGCCTTTGTGACCAATAGGCTACATCTCTAAGGAAAAGAATGGCTACTCCATATCTCGTTTATTGTACCCCGGAGGGGGATATTCGCGAGGAGCCGCGTTTACAGGCCCTCGCTTTTGGAAATCAACCGTTAACAACTAGCGATCTTATACCGCTTCCCGATGGAGTGACGCTCTCCATGATGCCAGATCGTCTGGCTGTGGGGAAGGCGCGTACAGGAGAACAACATATCGTACCTGGTACGCGTGGTTGGGCTGCGGCAGCCCTTTTGCCGATTGGCTATACGCGCACCTTGTTGCCGGCCTACGAAAAAGTGCCAGGGACAGAGCCACTGCCCTTCTTTGGCTATTGCGCAGTAGCTGGCATGAATGGGCGTCTATATGTCGCGGCCATCAAGACTGATGACCCGCATAAATGGCATCCGCGTGCCTTTCCTAAACGCATATTGACGCGACTGGTACAAGAGAAACAAGCGGCCTTTCCACAGAATCGGGTGATTGCGCAACACGCGCACTGTGCGCTGGATTACGCGTGTCCTACGGCCAGCAATCTCTTTTTTGGACGTTGGGAGATGGCGATTGCTGTCTCTCCTGGCTGCAATGCTCGTTGCATTGGCTGCATCTCCAAGCAAGAAGAGGAAGACTTGATCTCACCACAAGATCGCCTCACGTTTATTCCTACTATCGAAGAGATTGTGGAGGTGGCGGTGCCGCATTTAGAGCAGGCGGAAGAGGCCATTGTCAGCTTTGGACAGGGATGTGAGGGCGAACCTCTGTTGCAGTGGCGGCGCATCGAGCAATCTATTAAGGCGATGCGTTTGCGTACTGCGCGGGGTGTGGTCAATATCAACACCAACGGCAGCAATCCACGCTGGTTGCAGCGGCTGTATGACGCGGGTCTTGATACTATTCGTGTCAGCACGATTTCCGGTCATCCTGAGACCTATACTGCTTACTATCGTCCGTTGGGATATAGCTTTGAGGATGTCAAAGAATCTTTAAAGCGAGCGCAGGACGCGGGGGTGTATAGTTCAATTAATCTGCTCTGCTTCCCTGGCATGATTGATCGCGAGCGCGAGGTTGAGGCTCTGTTGACTTTTATCCAGGAGACTGGTTTGCGTTTGATACAGTTGCGTAACCTGAATATTGACCCAGAGGTTCTACTGCCACGCATGCCAGCTTTGGACTCAATGGGCAAAGCGTTGGGGATGCGCACGTTGGTCGAGACACTGCGGCGGGAAGTGCCCGATGTAGTAATCGGCAATTTTACGCGCCCGGTGAAACGAGTGGCGCGGGAAGTTACGGCTCAGCCGTAATGATGGCAAACGCCCTACAGAAATTTTCTGAGGTGGTATGAGCCGCCCTCAAAGCCTTCTTGCCGATAGAAGGCGACTGACTGTACGAGGCCATGCGCTGGCATCGGGGGTATTCACTTCGAGTCTTTGCCACTGGCGTTTTTGCCCATAGTTGGTTGCTGCTATTATAAGTTGGTGTCCGGTGCCGAGTGAGCGAGCTTCCGGGGCAACATAGAGTTCCTGTATCCAGCCAATACGGCCTGAGACATAGAGGGCAGGACACTCAGCCAGTGTGATTACGCCAAGCGACGAACGGGTGGGACTCTCCGCGAGAAATGCTGTGAAGAGATCGGTTGAGAGCAGTTGTGTGCAGAGAGAAACGATGGTAGGAGTGTCGAATGCCTGGAAGCCGCCCAGTTCCAGAAGAAGACGCTGCACCATATCTACCACGATGTGAGCATCACGAACCTCGGCTTGACGAATATTGATGTGTTGCTGTGGCATGAATTACTACCTCATTGTGCTGTGTAAATAGGAGTGCTGGAGAATAGTTAGAGCTCCCAGTTACCGCGGAATGCGGCGGTCAGTTCCTCGATAGTGACGCTGGCGGTGCCGACTTTGCCGACGACAATGCCCGCGGCGTAATTGGCTATCTTCGCGGAGGAGATTATATCTAACTCGGTGGCTAAAAGTAGGGCAAGAACGGCTACGACGGTGTCACCCGCACCCGTGACATCATAGATATTGCGAGCCTGGGCGGGGATGTGTACGGGTGGAGCGTTATGGGTGTAGAGGGACATGCCTTGTGCTCCACGGGTGATTAAGAGTGTGCCATTGCCAATCTCGTTCAGGAGACGATCCGCGACTTGATCGATAGACATGCGACCATCGCCATTTTCCGCCGCGCTGTTGGCCTCTTTTGTATTGGGTGTGACGGCGGTGGCACCATGATAACGAGAGTAGCGGTGTCCTTTGGGGTCAACAATGACGGGAATATTGGCTTGCTGACAGAGCGTAATGATGGAACTGATGAGGCTATCGGTTAGTACGCCTTTGCCGTAGTCCGAGAGTATGCAGGCGTGAAGATCTTCCAAGCGTTCGCGAACACAGTTGAGTATATTGGCTTCGGCTGTGGCGGGAATACCATGCCGCTCTTCTCTATCGGCACGTATCATCTGCTGGCTATGGGCAACAATACGGGTCTTGGTGGTGGTTGGACGATCCTCACAAGGAAAGAGATGCATGGAGGTGCGCGGCGTCTGTGAAAAAAGATCGCACAATTTGGCTGCTTGTGTGTCGGCCCCAACGACACCTGCTATCCAGATATTGCTGCCAAGGCTGGAGAGGTTTGCCGCTACGTTACCAGCACCGCCCAGGGCATAGGTTTGATGGCGTATCTCCACCACTGGTACAGGAGCCTCGGGAGAAATACCGCGCACGTTGCCCCATAAATATTCATCTAACATAACATCCCCAACCACTAAAATGTTGCGGGTAGGTATTAGCTCCAAGAGATGCTCAACGTGCATGACGACCTCCGTTTTGTTGCACTACAATAGCATGTTTCTTAGGAATTTGTTAAACGTTCCTCGATAAGTTCGCAGAGGGTATGGATGACGGCCATGTGGCCTTGTTGGATGAAGGCTGTGTTGGCACTGGGAATGGGTAGATGAAAATTTACGTTCGCTCCCAGTTTGCTGGCGTCCTTGCCGGTCATGCCAACCGTATACATTCCGATGGTGTTGGCGACATCCACAGCAGCCAGCACATTTTTTGAGCTACCACTGGTGGAAATAGCGATCAAGATATCGCCTGGACGGCCAAGAGCCTGCACTTGACGGGCAAAAATCTGTTCAAAGCCGAAATCGTTGCCGAGACTGGTAAGGATCGACGCATCTACTGTGAGGGCAATAGCTGCCCAACTCGGACGTTTGCGCCTGAAACGGCCTACTAATTCGGCGGCAAAGTGTTGGGAGTCGGCGGCACTGCCACCATTGCCACAAATCAGGATTTTGCCACCTGCACGCAATACGTTGATGATGTGTTCCGCGACTATAACGATATCGGAAGCCAGGCAAAGGGCGGTTTGGCGCAGGACTTCGCTGCCTTCGAGGAGTTCCGCGATGACGCGTTGTTCCGCTATCCCCTGGTCGTTTTGTGTACGATTCATGAAATCCGTTCCGCTACTATGCTGTCCATTATTACTGGTAGGTTATTTATTCTAGCACGGAATGCTGACACTGTGTCAAGGTCAACCATGCAGCACGGCACGCTTGTGAATGATCGGGGAACTGCCGTTCTTGCATGTTCTTCCTGACGCCCACCAGGGGCGTCAGGAAGAATTCACAAGCCGTGTTGCTATAGCTGAGAGGCTGGTTGGCTTTTGGTGGAGCGGAGTAGTCGGCGGGCGGCTACGGCTACGGGATCAACGCCTAGAAGGGCCAGACAATCGCGTGTGGAGCATCCCTCCGGCATACCGAGGTTGTGACCACGGTAGAAACAGGGCATGCAAGGGAGGTCGAGACGCACCACGGCGGCTTGTTGTGCGGTGTTGCCACCGGTATAAGGCCCCCAGGCTTTGGCGTTGGTCAGGCCAAAGATGGTGACGGTGGGAGTACCGCCAGCGACCGCCAGTTGACCGAGGGCGGAGTCGTTGCCGACAAAGAGATCGACCTGTTCCAGAATGGCCGCGGTGACTTTGATGCTGCCGCGACCCGCCAGGCTGCGTACAAGCATCTCTGACTGCATCATGCCTGTAATTTGCTGGTGTAGTTCTGCTTCCTCTGGTCCACCGAGCAGAAGTAGTTGGCCACCAAAGTCGGTATAGAGTGTATCAGCCAATTGCGCGAAGCGTTCGGGTGCCCAGCGTCTCGCTGTACTATACGATCCACTGCCGGGGTGCATAGCGATGATGGGATGAGTGATGACGTTGGGAGCTTCGTGTTCGTAGAGAATGTGCCAGGCTGAACGATGCTCATCCTCGTTCAAGGGAACGGTGAGTCGCTTGTTGGTGGTGGTTGCGCCGACCGCTTCCGCTATAGCCAGGTTATAATCGGCTTCGTGCATTGCTCCGAAACCCTCGTCTTTCACACGCACATTGAGGAACCAGCCATGTCCATTATCCAGGCCTACACGCCATTTCGCGCCAGTGGCTCGTAGCAAGGTCTGGTGTTTCAAACGGCCAAAGGGCAATGTTAGATGATGGAGCAAGAGCACAGCGTCATAATGGCCGTCGCGCAGTTGATGCCAGAGGGGAGTGAGTCGCGACAGGTTACGCGGATTTTTTAGTATCTGTTGTGGGTAGTCGAACAGGTATTTGTCGAGCACAAAGATGTTATCTATGGCGTCCCAGCCATTGAGGAGACCACCCGAGGCCGGTGTGACCAACAAGTCTATGCGTGCCTGTGGGTACGTTTCGCGCAAGGCACGTAAGGCTGGTGTTGCCAGCAAGAGATCGCCGATACCGGCCATTTTAATGACCAGGATGTTGGCATCGGGTGCCAATTTAATTGCATGTGTGTGCATAGTGTCCTCTATTGCGGCGTCTCTCATTCTAAATTGGAAAGGAAGTGCTCTTGTGCTTGCAAGGGTACTTTTTGTTGTTCGGAACGCTCATTGGCGATCAATTTTTGTTGTACGGCTGTGAATACTTGCGTTGGTGTGATGTTTTTCATGCATTGGGTGGTATAAAAACGGCAATCTGCCGTAGCTTTGGCGTTGTAACAAGGGCTGCACCAGATAGTGCTGCGTAAAACGGTTGCTTCAGAGCTGACCGGGCCACCAAGGGAAGGGTTGGTGGGGCCATAGATGCCGATGATGGGTGTTCCGCAGGCTACGCCCATGTGCAGGGGGCCGCTATCGCCACTGATGAGCAAGTCGGCCAGCTGCAAGAGTGCGGCTAGCTGGGTCAGGTTGGTTTTGGCGGTCAGGTTGATGGGCCGCTCCTGCATGCGCCGGATGACGCTTTCGATCTGTGGCAGATCGCTGGGAGCACCGGTCAAGACGACCTGGGCATCTTTTTCGCGTATCAGGCGGTCAATGAGTGTGGCCCAGTAGGGAATAGGCCAGCGTTTGGATTGCCCATTATTGGAGTTAATGTGGCAGACAATCAAGGGTTTGCCCGGTTGTACACCTGCTCGTTGGAGTAATTGCTCAGTGTCCTGGCGCGTTTTTTCATCGACAGACAGATGAGGAATACGATCTGCTGGGGTGATGGTCGCTCCAGCAGCTTTTGCCAGTGCCAGACAGTAATCAACCTCGTGCTTGTTGTCCAGTGGCGACCAGTGTCGCCAACGTCCAGGGATGCCGCCGGGGACATTGTCGGTCATAAAGCCAGGAAAGCCTTCGCGACGATAGCCAACACGTCGCTGTGCGCCACTCAGTACGGCGAGGGTGGTGGCCCAATTGGCGTAGACGCTGACGGCCAGATCATAGTGGCGTGCATGAAGTTTGCGCCGCAACTTGAGGGCATCGCGCCAGTTTTTGGGTTGGAGTAATGCCCTGGGACGTCGCCAGATATTCGGGTCGTAAGTGATAATCTCAGTGAGATTGGGATCAAAGGTGGCAACTTTCGCGCTCGCAGGAATTGCCAATAAGTCAATCTCTGCCTGCGGGTAGGTGCGTTTCAAGGCGCGTACCACTGTGAGGGAGAGGACGAGGTCGCCAATGAGATCGAGGCGAATGACCAGGATACGTGTGGGATGGAAGGTTTGTGGTGTCAAGGGTGGATATTTTTGCCCGCGTCTGCTGAGCCACAGGAATCCGCCGATGATGCTCATGAGCACGAAGATGCCTTTACCTACGATGCCTCTGCTGGTGCCGACGACTGCTTTGCGCAGTTTGCGGCGAGTAGTGGGTGGCATTGGGTAGCCATAGTCATCGACATTACTTAATAGTTCTTCTCTATATGACATATGTTTTCCTAAAAAATGTAGGAGTGTGATGATGAAGTCTCACAACAGGACGGGCCGATACATCGGCGGTGGCGGCGATAAATCGCGCCCTACGGTTTGGCATAGCCTGGTTATTGCGTGAAAGTTCATCACGATTTTTGTATAGCCTGGTTATTGCGTGAAAGTTCATCATTTAGTTTCCTACATGGTGTTTGTGGATTCAACTGATTGCGATTGTATGATTGTGGCGATGGCCGCTTCCACTTGCTGTTCTGGTATAAGGCGCACACAGGGGTGCGTTGGTAACTCTTCTGGTCGGAAGTCCAGGCGTCCACATGGGATGCAGGGACAGTCTGGGCAGCGATGGGTGGATGCGACCACGACATGGCGTTCGGCTTTGCCCCAAGGGCCAAAAATGCGCGGGTCGGTTGGCCCAAAGATATGCAGCGTTGGTGTGTCTTGCGCGACTGCCAGGTGAAGTGGTCCACTATCAACTCCCAGCACCAGGCATGCTCGTTGTAGTAGCGCGGCCAGTTGACCAACGGTCATATCGGTAAGCAGTAATGGTGGTGAGGCCATCTCTTGCATACCCTGGGCAATTTCTGCTAGCATTGATCGCTCACCTGTGCTACCCGTAAGAATAATACGGGGAGGCGGGGAAGTTGTCAATAACCCTGGGAGGGCGTTGGCGATAGTTGACCAGGCTGCTACGCGCCAGAGTTTGACGGCTGCGCCTGTACCGGGGTGAATGATTACAATAGGGGTGTCGGTGTCAATGTCTGCTTTTGCCAGACGTGTAATGACCCACTGGCGTTCTTCTGCTGTTGGAATAAACTGCAATGGGTAATGTTCTGGCATCAATGGCTCTGCGAGTGGCTGCTGCCCTAAAACTTCTAGTGCCGCACTGACCAGACGCAGATTAGAGACGGTGGCATGTTCAGGCGATGAAAAGGGCAAGGCGCGGGTCAAAAATGGGGTGCCAAGGGCGATGGCATAGCCGATGCGATGCGGAATTTGTGCCAGATAGAGCAAGACGGCTCCCCACCAGAAGTCCGGGCGCAGATTGATGGCAAGGTCATAATGACCACGTCTCAATTGTTGGGCTACGCTGAATAGTAAGATATAGGGGGCGAGGGGTTTCTGGGGTGAGCGTTGAAAGCCAGGGAATGGGCAAGGTAGCAAACGGTCGATGGCGGGATGGCGTGCGACGACTTCACTTGACCACGGCCCAACCATCATGGTGATGGTAGCCTCTGGCAGATGCGTTTTGAGTGCATGCAGCACTGGCGTTGTCAAGATGAGGTCGCCCAGGTGATCGGGACGGATGAGTAAGATGCGTGGTGCGCCTGGAATGTTCGAGGCTGTTCGGGCTTTGTGGGCGGCTTTTAATGCGCCTGGCAAGCCAAATACTCGTAGCAGGGCTAAAATTACTGTGCGTAGTAGCTGTCTCACAGGGAAACCTCTTTACTCTGTGTGCTAGGAATCAGGCGTTGGACGGCTTCCCATACATCTTCGACTGTCACAGCTTGCATACAGGTGCAGGTGGTGCAGGTCTGCATTTTGCCCAGGAAAAAGCATGGTTGCCCGGTAGGATGACGCCAGATGGCGATGTGTTGGGGATCATCGAGCGGGTAGGGGCCGTACTCCTGTGGGCTGGTGGGGCCAAAGATGGCAATAACGGGTATATTGACAGCGGCGGCTAGATGCATTGGACTGCTATCGTTGCCGATAAAGAGTACACACTGCTCAAGTTGTGCGGCCAATTCTCCCAGGCTTGTTTTGCCGGTAATATTGAGAACGGTATCAAAGGGGGCATGAAGTTCATTTTGCAATTGCTGATTGAGGGCCATGTCGCTCTCACCACCGATGAGTAGGATTTGGGCGTCTAATTTTTGAATGAGCTGCTGGGTCAGTAGACGATAGCGTTCCAGGGGCCAGCGTTTGGCGGTCAATGCCATGCCGGGATTGTTGCCGCCGCCGACGAAGATGGCGATTCGCTTACGGGTGGCAGGAGTGACGGTTTGTCGTTCCGATGCTGTGGGTATGAAGCTCATTTGCGGTGTATGAATGGGTAGCTTGATGGCACGGGCCAGGTCAAGATAGATTTCAGCCTGATGTTGTAGTTGTGTGGGTGAACTTGAGACCGGGACGCGGTCGGTCAGTGAGAAGCCACGGCCCAGGCTATCTGGCCCGACACGACGCGGGATGCCTGCTAGCCAGGGTAACAGTGTCATCATAGGCGAGCGGTCGAGAACGAAGGCCATATCAAAGTGGTGCCGTTGTAGCCGACGTGCGAATTTCATATAGTCAGATAGGGTATAGTGTCCGGGGATGCCGATAGTGCCGCTATCAATGACCGTATTGACGGCGGGATGATGTTCGGGAATGACTTTTGACCAGGTGCCGGCAACATAAATGATGGTAGCTGTGGGATAGGCCTGGCGAATGACATCCAGCAAGGGAGTGGTCATGACCAGATCACCCAAACAACATGGCTTGATTACTACTATCGAGCGTGGGTTTTGCCATGCCTGTTGTGTGAATGGGCGGCGCAGTATGTCGATTAGCGCACATGGTAAGCGCAGCAGGTAACAGAGCACGGTAATGATATTTTGGCGCATCATACCTCTTTGTGTGGTTCAGGTGCTGGAGCAGCATCGCTGGCGGGTGAAGGGGTACTGGCGCGAACGGTTTCCTGATTATCAGCGAGATCAGAGGCATTCATCTGACCCTGGTTATTAGGAGTAGTGTAGGCAGAAGCAAGTTGTGTCGCTTGCCCATGTGCATCAAGCTGTTCAAAGGAGCCAGCACGCATTGTTGGTGAATGGAGCGAGTCGCTATCTTGTACTGGTGCGCCACAGTTATGGCAGAAGGGCATATTCGGCTGAATTTCCGTATGGCAAACGGTACAAAGGCGGCTATCGGTTTGTGATGGAGCGGGAGGAAGAGAGGGAGCCATACTTATCCTCATGGTCTCGATTGCGCTCACAGTCAGTGGTTCCATCCCAGGAGGTGGTGGTGGCACGGTATTGGAAGTGGTACTATCCATGTACGATTGATACTCTGGCGATGGTGGCGGTGCGTACAGGGCATGTTGTCCACTTTCTGTTGACGCTGTCGTATAGGGTACCTGCCCTGGCTCTGTTGTAACAGATGGTAGGGGTTGATTTGGATTGGGCATACTCTGTGGTGACAAGGGTGCCGACGGGACTTGCGAACTTTGTGACTGATTTGCTTGCGCCTGGAGTTGTTTCAGTTCAATTTGGGCTTGATTTAGCTGTTGATGGAGATGCATCATTTCCTGGCAGAGCGGTAGCAATTCGCTTTGTGTCAGTTGACCGGAGACGAACAAATCCATGGCTTTATTGACGATGGCATTATTTTGTGTGTTTATCTGACGTGAAAGCCCATCTATGGTAGAACGTAAACGTTGTGTTCTGGCAATGCGTGCGGCTTCCTGGGAAGCTTTTTCCAAGCTGCGCTGAACTGAGTCCCAAAGAGGCATATCCTCCTCCTCCTGCTCCTAACTCGAGCTGTATGTAGACTGTTCTGTTGTCGTTCCATTATATCAGAGTTGTGCCTGGGAGGGAAGTCGAGAGAAGGGTGGTGGGGTAGATGGCACGGGTGAGATAGACTTCGTATCCCAGGTCTCGCATGTGTTGTTGTATCTGGACGGCACTGGCGAGGTCAGCGAAGGGGGCAAAGAGGGTTGGTCCACTGCCAGAAAGGCGGACGAGTGGTGTACCCGCGTCGAGCAAGGCTGCTTTGGCCGAGGCAACTGCCGGATATTGTGCCAGAACGCCGCGTTCCAGACTATTATGGAGATGTTCCTGTGGTGGATTAGTGCTGGCGTTGAGGGCGGCACAAACCGCTTGAGTGTGTCTGCCATCGCTATAGTCGCTGGTAGGTAGATGACGAAAGACGGCAGCTGTGGATACACTGATGGCGGGTTTGAGCAGGAGGAGCCAATGCATCTGGACTGGCCAATTATGCTGAGCAAGGGGAGTTACGCGCTCGCCACGCCCTTCACAGAGAGCTAAACCGCTGGTGAGAAAGAATGGAACGTCAGAACCGAGCGAGGCGGCCATAGTGAGCAGGTCGGAAGGGGAGAGGTGTAATTGCCACCACTGTTGGAGCGCGAGCAAGATTGCCGCAGCGTCACTACTGCCACCACCAAGGCCAGCTGCCGTGGGGATACGTTTGTATAACTCGATACGCACGCCTTGGGGCGAGGATAGAAATTGTTGGGCCAGACGGGCAGCGCGTGCCGCCAGATTTTCCTCATTGCTCAATGTGGCAGTTGAGCAGACAAAGTGAACTTGCTGGTCTGTGCTGGCTGTCAGACAGATGGTATCGTACAGATCAACCGTCTGCATGATGGTGGCTAACTCGTGATATCCATCAGTGCGTCGCCCCAGAACATCAAGCGTGAGATTGATCTTCGCGTATGCGCGAACGAAGCAAACTGTTGACGATAGTTGTGCTGATTGTACGTGACTCATGTGCGCATTGTGCATAGAAACGAGTTTTTTGTCAAGTTCATTGTCATTTTTGGCAGGGCTGCTCATGGAACAATAGCCAAAATGATTCTCGAACTGCCCTGCATAAGATGCCTGTGGTATACTACATGTACACAGATGAGCCTTTCGCGCTTTTCTTGTGGGGGCTGTATAGTTTAATATAGGTAGTGTGTATGGATATAACCATCGCTTATTTTCACTCGTTGCTTCATCCTGAAATTGTAAAACACGATTTTGAACAGATTCGTGCTACGGGGGCGGGAAGTATTGTGTATGCTCTACACGAACAGGAGGCGCAGCGATTTCCTCGTGATCTCGAACGTGGCTTTCGTCAGGCTCAGGATGCGGGCCTAAAAGTTCATTTGAGCCTTGGACGGCACGGTAATTTGTTTGCGGGTCCCTCGCTGATGCCAAGCTGGTATACCTTTCATCATCCTAATACGCGGGTGCTGGATCGCCATGGGCGTTATCATGACATCTCCTGTTTTAATCACGAGTCGTTTCGGTCCTGGCTTTTCAAGGAGATAGAGCAGTATATGCGCGATTTTCCGCTCAATGGTATTCTGATTGATGAGCCACGGGGGCCGGATGTGACGTGTTTTTGCTCGGTATGCCGTGCATTGTGTCCCGATGTTGCCGATCTGCAACGCTTCCGACGCCGCTCAATGATTGATTTCTTGGGTGAGTTGTGTACGTGTGTCAAGCGGGTGGATGCTCATGCTAAAACCACAATCGTGCTGTTGCCGCAGGACCTGGGGCAGGTTGATGAATTAGCGGCCTTGCCCAATTTGGATACTATTGGTGGTCATCTTTTCTGGCAATTGCTGGATGAAGACGTGTCCAACGTGGAGGAATGGAGCCGCAGTATCGTTGCTGTGACGCGGCAGCATGAAAAGCGGAGCCAACTCTGGTTACAGAATTTTAACCTGGGTGTGAGTGATGAGCCGCAATTAGAGAAGGCTTTTCAGCAAATGTTGAGTGTAGAACCAGATGAGATGGCGGCCTTTTATTATTGGCGCAACAATGAGCAGCCAGCTCGTGTCTGGCAGGCGACACGGAGCTTGTTGCGGCGTATCCCACGTCGTCAATTGCATTGGCAAGCAACGCATGGGTCAACGTAACAGGAAGGGCGGCACATGCTATAAAGACATCGGTGAACGCAGGTCTGCGCTCACCGATGGCTTTATATGGATACCACTAACGTGCATTATTGCTTGAGGGAAGGGGTCTTATCTTTGTCCTCCTGGTGGACTTTCTCCAGCAGCTCGCGAATCTTTTTAATATTTTGCTTTGTTTCTTCGTCGGTTTCGCTTGCTTCGAGCACAACGGCCTGAACGCCCAGGGTGGTCAGAGTGTAGGCATCGGCCTCGCTCAAGTCCTCTTTGATGTTGAGCAGGGCGGGGAAGCGGACGGCCTCGCGTACCGAACGATATTGGAGAATGTCCTCGATGGTCATTTTGCCGATATCATTGGAGAGGCCGAAATCCAACTGAACTGCTGTAATCGTATCAAAGGTGGTCAGATTGCGAATGAAGATGGGATACATATCCCCTTCACGCATAGGGACAGTGACGACGAGATCAAGTTCTTTGTCGTGCAGTGACAGTAGACGGGCGGGTGCCTCTAGCGGAAAAATGACGTAGTTGATGCCCTGATCTTTGAGGTGTTCAATGGTTTCATGAGTCACGCTCTGCCAGTTGCCTGTGATGTGCAGTCCACTGACGGCTTTATCGTTATTAGCTTTGGCCGCTTCAATGACGCCTTTGAGCGTTTCGAGTTCGTCGGTATCTTTGCCGTCCCAGTTGAAGAGCAATCCATCGGCCCCTGCTTTGAGCGCGGCTTCCGCGCTTCCCGCGGAGGCTTCCGCGAATTCGATGACGAGCGCGGCGGCTCGTGGTTTGAGGTCAGAGCGGTTTTTGCCTAGAAAACCCATTCCACTACCGCTCTGCGCTCGACGTGCCTGTGTAAACATGTCTAGCAGCTTACTCATAATGCTATGTTACTCCTTATCGTTGTACGGCCATCTTCGCTTGATTTGCCGTGATGTACCGTGTAGTGTGATGCATGCAAGGCAGAATGTGAGTGTATTATACTACATCTGGCTAGCAGTTGGGGATGTGGTTTGCTATTTTGATAGTTGGGTTTTGAGAGCAGTACTGATTGAGCTTGCTTGCCCTCTCTTGCTACATCGCTTATAATGTGCTTCATTGGACAATAAAAAATATCGGTAGCTGACAGAGAACTGTTGGCTAGATGTGGGGCAGTACATTATGTTGCAAGAAGCTGTGGATGAATATATCGCCACGCTCTCTTCCAAAGAAGACGAACGCGGTAACAGCAATCAAAATACGATAGCGGCTTATCGCAATGATCTCAATCAACTCTGCGCGTATTTTACGCAGCAAGCGATTGAGAACTGGACAATGGTGAGTCGCGAACAGATAGCACGATACTTATTGGAAATGCGAGAGGGACAGGCTTATCGGCCAACGACAATTGCACGCAAAATCGCTGCCCTGAAAGCGTTTTTTCGCTACCTGCGTAGCCATGAATATATTGCTGTTGATCCTGTAGAGAAGTTAGAGGCACCACGGGTACAAAAAGAACTACCCAATGTGCTGAGTGTGGAGCAGATCGGCGATCTTTTCAAGCAGGTTGAGATAGATACGCCGAGTGGGCAGCGTGATCTGGCAATGTTGCAAATGCTGTATGCAACTGGTATGCGGGTGACAGAGCTCGTTTCATTGAATATGGTTGATTTTGATGTGGTACAGGCGACGGTGGTTTGTCCTGGACGCAATGGACGCTATCGACGTGAACGCATTTTACCGTTGTCAGCAGTGGCGGTCGAGGCAACGCAGCAGTATATAGTGGCGGCGCGACCACGCCTGGTGGTGCGGCATCCTGAAGAGGAGGCTCTATTCCTGAATCATCATGGTGAGCGACTGACACGGCAAGGCTTCTGGCTTATTATTAAAGGGTATGCGAAGCAGGCTGGTATCACGACGATTACGCCGCATATGCTACGACACTCATTCGCGATCCTGATGCTGAATGGTGGGATGGAGTTGCGCTCGGTGCAAGAATTGCTGGGCCATGCGCACATTTCGACGACGCAGGTCTATAGTCAGCTTGCCCGTGCTAAAACGATGCCCACGCTTTGAGAATATGAGGAATAATCGTAGGGAGGCACTTATGGCATTGTATGAAGAGGTTATGGAGGCGGTGGCGGCTATCCAGTCGCATACGTCGTTGAAGCCTGCTGTGGCTTTGATACTCGGCTCAGGGTTGGGAGACCTTGTGGCGGATGTGCGTGATGCGGTGGCTATACCCTACGCGGAGATACCACATTTTGCCCGTTCGACGGTGGTAGGACATGCTGGCCGTTTGCTGATAGGGACGTTGGAAGATGTGCCGGTTGTTGTGATGCAGGGGCGTTTTCATCTGTACGAGGGCTATGCTCTGCCAGTTTTGACACTGCCTGTGCGGGTGATGCGGCAGCTTGGTGCGCAGACGCTGATTGTCACTAATGCGGCAGGAGGAGTAAATCCTGCCTATCGTCCTGGTGACTTTATGCTACTACGCGATCATATCAGTATGCCTGGTCTGGCAGGTGCTAATTCTCTGCTAGGGCCAAATGATGAACGTTTTGGCGAGCGCTTTCCTCCCCTGGCGCACGCCTATGATGCGGAGTTGCGTTCTCTGGCTCGCACGGTTGCAACATCGTGGCCAGAGATTACGCTGCATGAAGGGGTCTATACGATGGTGGGTGGGCCGAATTATGAGACAGGGGCGGAACTCAAGTACCTGCGCACCATTGGCACCGATGCGGTGGGGATGTCTACGGTGCCAGAGGTGATTGTGGCCCGCCATATGCGGATGCGCGTCATGGGGTTGAGCTTGATTACCAACGCTGCTACAGGCGATGAGACGGCAGAGGTCAACCATGCTGAGGTACTGGCAGCGGCTGACGCTGTGCGTCCCAAATTCGCGGCGTTAGTACGTGGCATTGTGCGAGGAATAGCTCAACTCACTTCTTAACGATAATTTGCGCCCACTTCCAGTTGTAATGAACGCCGCTCCAGTCCGTGAGCACGACAAGGTAATAGGCACCGCTTCCCAGTGATGAGGATAGGGTGTAATTCCAGCTGCCTTGTCCAGCCGCGCATTGTTGTACCTGTGGAGTTGTGGAGTTGAAGTTCAACGCGTTCGCAACTTCTTTAGGGAATGGCTGAGCAAGCGTATTAATGGCTTTGAGCCTGTTGGTCGGCATATTGTTGTTGACTTTGCCATCACGCGTAAGCCACATTTTACAGGTAATACCTGCTTTATGAACAGGTTGTTGTTGTTTGTCTACCGCCTGGGCCGTGAAGGTATAGCCTGTAGTACCATCGGCATTTTCGGAATACTGGACATTGTTGATGATAGGTTCTCCCAGGAGTTCAGGGTGCGTGGGTGTGGGCGTGGATGTGGATGCCCCGGTTTTTCCCTGGACGGGGGCATTTATTGGTTGGTTAGGATTGCTGGCTTGATGTGTCTGGTTGGGGCGCACAAATGCTCCCACGGCGAAGCCGCTGATGAGGCCTGCGAGGGCGAAAAGCAGGATAGCAATGATCGCAATCGTGCGAGATTGCGTACCTACGTTGTTGGTTGTTCTCTGTCCGGTCAGTGTTTGCATACTTTCTCGTCGCTCGTTTCTAATCCCTCAGATAACTATCGGCACTCATCATAACATAGTTGGTGGCTATCCCTGTTTAAAATGGCCCATATTGGCCCCTTTTGCACTACGATGATACATGGTTAGTAGTGGTTCATAAGAGTTTAGTGGAAGGTGGAAGCTC
>JBPCJY010000043.1:0-60053 GCA_051004815.1 Ktedonobacteraceae bacterium | reverse complement strand
GAATTAGATCAAGGGGCATCCAAAGCGGTTTCGTTTTTGCACAATCGCGCCGATTAGTATCATTCCAATAAGAGGAATCCGCTTGAGAAGCCAAAAAGTATTTTTTAATTCACACCAAACGTTTAATACACCGATTCCTGGCGACGAGACACCATGAGTTGCACAGCAGTGATGATCAGCACGACGATGAGGAAGAACGTCGCCGCCGCCGACGCGACTCCCGTTCGCGTGGCGAACGTGTTGTAGATATAGAAAATGATCGAGCTCGTCGCCCCGCTCGGTCCACCGTTGGTCATCACAAGGAAGGGGGTGAACGCCTGGAAACTGCCAATCGTGTTGGTAATGATCAGCAGCGTCGTCGTTGGTGCCAACAGGGGCCACGAGATGAAGCGAAACTTCTGCCAGCCATTACTGATACCGTCGATGGATGCGGCCTCATAGAGATCGGGACTAATCGACTGGAGGCCAGCCAGGTAGAGAATCATCGAGAACCCCGCTGATTTCCATGTGTTCATAATCACGACCATGATCATCGCCATGAAGCCATTGGAGTGCTGCCAATCAGGGAATACAAGGCCGATATTGGCGAACAACTGGGGAAAAAGGCCAATGTTCGCTCCGGTTGAGAACATCCACTCAAAGGTGATACCTGCCGCAACAAAGGAGATGACCATCGGAACGAAGAACACCGTGCGGAAGAACGTCCGTCCTCTGAAATCGTCCTCGATCAGGATAGCCATGAACAGCCCCAGCAAAACTTGTGTCGGGACGGCCAGGATAACGAAGAGAACGGTGACGCCAACCGACTGGAGAAAGCTCGGATCGACAAAGAAAATGGTATGGTAGTTCTGCAAGCCGATAAACTTGGGAGTGCCAAGTAAGTTCCAACGCTGAAAGCTGAGATAGACGACATAGCAGATGGGATAGACGAGGAAGATGACGAGTAGAACGAGAGCGGGCACCGTGAAGGAAAATGCCTGCATCTGCCTGAACACGTTGACCCCACTGCGCCTTTGTGGATGTGGATGTATTGCCGCGGTTTTGATCCCTTCCTGAAGCTGTGCCTGCTGCATGGAAACCTCCTTTTATCATAGGCATAGAAAAACAGGGCTTCAGGCAGCAGAAGCACCTCATCGTCTGCTCGGCTGCCTGAGAGTCCACCAGATCGCGTGATACGTTGCTACTGCTTGAGTGCCGTGACAGCGGTCGCTGCTTTCGTCAAGGCTTGCTGTACATTGGCACTCTTGGTAATAATCGGATCCCACGCATTCTGCCCGAAAGCGGTCGAAGCATCAGCGGCTTGCGGCAGGCTGGAGCGTGGAACGCTGTAGGGGACACTATTGACCCAGCCGTACAGATAAGGATACTGCTTGAGATGGGCCTGGTAGGTCGCGTTTTCCGTTGCGCTCTTCGTGACTGGCAGATTGCCCGACTCGATATTGAATTTTACCTGGAAGTCGTCGGTGAGTATGAACTGCCCGTAGTCAAACTCATAGGTCACCTTCTGCGGGCTGTTGTTGAAGAGGAACAATTGGTCGCCGCCCGGATTCGTGGCGGGCTGCTTGTTGATTGGGTAGGGAACAACCGTGAACTTAAACGTGTTGAGCTTGACGAGATCCGGGAAGTTCCAGGGGCCGTTCGCCATGATCGCGGCTTTCTGGCTGTACCAACCGCTCGGGTCGTAGCCCGCACCAGGAGCAGAGTAAGCTGTGTAGCCATCATTGACCAGGTTTTGCAGAAAGGTCATCGTCTCCATTCCAGCAGCACTGTTAAAGAGCGGATCGCCGCTGTCGGACAGGAATGAGCCGCCATTGGTTCCAATCCAGGCAGTGAAGAGCCAGGCATCCCATCCCGGACCGTTATTGTTCATCAAGAAGCCTTTCATCTTCGTTTTCTGCGAAATTAGCTTGCACGCCTCGGCGAACTGATCCCACGTCCAGGTCTTCTCGGGGTCCTGTGACGGAATGGGAACACCAGCCTGCTCGAATGCGTCGATGTTGATCTGCATGGCGCAGTTGTTCGTCATCCAGGGCAAGCTCCATACTTTTCCCTGATACGACGAGACCGTGATAAGCGAGGGTAAGATATTCTGCTTAATGCTTGCGTGCGAGTTGAGCCACCCATCCACATCAGGCAGCAAACCAGCTCCGACGAACGTCCCGGTTGATGTGCTATCGAGCCAGGCCAAATCTGGCGCGGCACTGCCCCCGGCTTTGATTTTGGTATCGAGCACCTCTGCATTCTCGACACCAAGCTGATAGGGAACCAGTTTCAAGCTCGGATACTGCTTCTCGAAAGGGGGTAGCAGTGTTTGTTGCCAGTAGGTTGTGGTCGCCGCTGGGATGGTGTGGTACAAATTGACAATCACCGGACCACTGGTAGACGTTGATCCGCCGCCGCAGGCTTCAAGGAGCGCCATTGCGCTCGACGCGCTCAATCCGAGAGCGATCGTTCGCTTCATAAACTCACGACGACCAATTTTGCCACGTTGAAAATCTTGCATCAAGTTTTGTGTAGTCCTCATGGATACATCACTCCTTCATTCGTAATGTTCCAGATTGAAGCCAGGCACCAGATGTCTAACGAACTGACCCTGACCCTCCCTCTGCGAACAAATAGCTCGAGCCCCGAGCTATCAGGACACTGTGGGTAGATACGGCTCGCCAGATAGCACTGGCCGTTCACAAACACCTCTACCACTGAACGATCAAGAAAGATTCGAAGCTTGAGTAATTCACCCGCATTAGCTTCTACTACGACAGAGCAATTTCTGCGATCTACCGCGGGATTCACGCTCGATTGCTCACGCTCGATGGTAATTTGCCGCAACGCTGCCTGATACACAAGGCATGTTTGTTCCTGACCATCTGGCGAGCAACGCAGCTTCAGGACAAACTCGCAGTGCTGATCCGGTTCGAATGCAACGAGAATTTCGAGACAATCATCCCGGCTGTCGTCATGCAGGAAATTTACTGCCCCGTTCAGTTCAATTCCTTCATAACGCCAATGTGTTTTTCGTAGTGCGGTCAACTCAGGAGCCGGTTCAAAACTCAACCTCCCTCCTGGGAGGGGCGCGACGATAACTGGTAAAGACATCACACCAGACCAACCAGCCTCTTGAGAGAGTGAGATGCTACGACCTTCCATTAGCCAACCCCACATGATATAGCGGCCCTGATCATCATGCACTACTTGAGGAGCATAAAAGTAACCACCATGGACTAACATCCCTTGCGTTTGAGGAAGAAACTGCTCATCCCGAAACGTGCCGCTCACGTACAGCGAATTAGAAAGGTCACCCTGGGCACTTATTACTGAAAAGAGGAGCACTCGCTGGTCACCAAAGGTGAGAAAATTTGGGCATTCCCAAATTACTCCGGGCCACACTGGCTGAATGGCCTGAGCATCTCCAGTTAACAAGGGATGGAGATAGTCCCAATGAGTAAGGTCAACAGAGCGATAAAGCAGTATCGTACCACCCACTTCCCGCATACCTGAACCCATCAGCAGGTACCAGTAATTGTTTTCTTTCCAGACGAAAGGGTCGCGGAAATGGCCGTCTATATGAGCCCGTAATTCGGTGGGAGGGCCGTCTATCACCGGATTACCCCGGTAATACTGCCAGGTCAGTAGATCGTCGGCACTGGTTGACAGACAGACGACCTGGGGATGGACCCCGGTATACAGCAGCGTAGGGGTACCGTTGTTGTCGATGGCGCACCCAGTCCAACAGCCATCGGCATCGGCTCTCCCAGGGGTCGGCGTCAGGGCGATTGGCAGGTCAGTCCAGTGGACCAAATCGGCACTGACGGCATGACCCCAGTGAATATGTTCAGGAATAGTACCGTACGGATTGTACTGATAGAAAAGGTGGTACTGCCCCTTCCATTGGATTAACCCGTTGGGATCGTTCATCCAGTTCGCTGGTGGCAAGAAATGGTAGTGAGGCCGATGAGGATCGGCGGCTAATTCCTTACGCTGTGCTGCTGCTCTTGCTGCACTCTTACTCACGTTTTCTATTATTATCTCCAATCTTTCCAACAGAGAACCTGGCTATAACAAACTCAATTTGCTCTCAATCAAATATGACAGCCTGCACAAAATAAGTCTCTAATTCGCCAGAACACACTACAGATGGCACATGAGTACCATGACACTGTCGGGGATATTTGAACTTTGCTTAAAGAAAGTATAGATAACGCGAGGAGAGAGAACAATATCCAAAAGAAGTACTTGCGCGGTGATTTTTTGTCACAGAAACAGTTGACAAAACAACAGAGATAAAGGCAATCTTCACGAGGAATAATCTTGCAATAAGGTAGATAACGGCTCTTAGAGAAAAGCAATACGAGGGGAGTGAAAAATTGCCTTGCTCGTAGGCTTCTAGAGAAGAGGGAGCGTCCGCGCTTTCGCAATGACATGTGTACGGCTTCGTACGTTGAGTTTTCTACAGATGTTCAAGACGTGCTTCTTGACCGTATTCACACTGAGGACGAGGCGAAGGGCAATCTCCTGGTTGGAAGCACCATCCAGTAACAAATGTACGACTTCGCGTTCACGCACCGTTAGCGTTTCTACAAGCGGATCGTCCTGAGGAATATGAGCCGCTGACGTATGGTAAACTGCCTCGATAAATAGTCCTTGCTGCTCGTACCAGTGGCTAGCACGCAGGTGCAGGGTTGGAATAAGCGCGGGAGCGGTCTGCCGCAATAACTGGCGCAGCCCTTCAGCAAACAGCCGATTGTAGCGATACCAGTCTCGCTCATCATTAAGGGGCATCAAAAACAAATTGGTTCGCTCTAGAAATTCGAGGAACGCGTGGCTCCCTGACGTGCGCAACACAGCATCACACAAAGGCGCACTCAATCGCTCCAGGATGCAGGTCCCCAACAAGAAATCCTGCACGGCTTCACTCTGACGCTTCAGAACCTCATCAAGCAGGTAGTCCACGACATAGTGATTGCTCCCGCTGAACGCTGTGATGAAGGCCAGTGGATCCTCGCGCCCTTGTAAGGAGATTGCAGCAAGCTGCAATCCCGTGATCCACCCTTCTGTACGTGCTTGCAGGAGCGCACTCTCTTCTTTCGAAAGTGGAAGCCCCATCGCCTCTACGAGAAAGGTGTCCGCTTCCTCTTGCGTGAACCGGAGATCGGCGGCACGCAATTCCAGCACGTCATGTCGTCCACGCAGTTGCGCCAGTGGGAGTGGGGGATCTTCGCGCGTCGCAAGGACAAGATGCATCTGGGGAGGCAGGTGGTTCAGGAGAAAGGAGAGTGCATGATGAATAGACAGGTCCGTAATGACCTGATAATTATCCAGGACGAGAACGATGTGTTCCTGTATGCTTGCTCTCTGCATCAACAGATCGTTGATGAGCAGCGTCAGCATGGTCTCCATCGATGGAGGTTGAAGAGGACCATGCAGCACACGTCTGATGGTATCAAGGTGAAGATCGCAGGTTTGCAAAGCGGCAAGCAGATAAGAGAGGAAGCGTTCTGGTTCATTGTCCTGGGCATCGAGCGAGAGCCAGGCGACAGAGATGGTACCTGAGGCCAGCCAATCGGAAAGCAAGGTAGACTTGCCGAAGCCAACCGGTGCCGAAATAAGGGTTAGTACACGTTCCATGCCTTGATCGAGTCGTTGGATCAAACGAGGGCGATGCACTATGCGTGGGCGTGGGCGTGGGACGTGGATCTTAGTGGCAAGCAGCTGATCGATCGGTAGAGCGGTGCTTTCCGACCAGCTCTTTTGATTATCAGCGTTGTCACCTTGCCTTGAAGCTAAATATTGGAATCGCTGAATAGACGTCGGAGGTACAGCCATCCCTTCCCGCGCGATGGAAGACGATAGGAGTCGGGATGCGCCTATTCCTTCTCTCTGCAACGACTGATCTGGCCTGTCGAGCCATAGTTGCTGTGCAACCTGCTCCAAACGGGGAATGGTCAGACTTATGTTTTTGCCCACATAGCGCTTGATAAGCTTTCCTCCAATTCGTGTGTAAGCATACCAGTATCCTTCACTGCACTGCTTGTTTTCTTTACATGCAGTATAGGAGCCACTCCTGCCATGAAAGGCGAACGAAGATACCCGACTCACCCACTCCGACCAGGCAGAGCTTTCGGAGACGATATCTCGTACTCCGCCACCCTGGCGTTCATGGAGTTCGTATGCCTGATGCAAAGGTGACCAGATGAGGGTGTAACGGGCATTTTTTGGCATCTGCTCCCCCTTCAGGATACCTGAATAGCTAGATAGATAGACGCTCAATGTAAGGACATTCAAGAGTATGCTGCACCGGCGGTAGCGATTCGTCGGTATGCTGTAGCAAATATTCTATAGCCCATTTGCCCATCTCATAATGGGGCAGTTGCATGCTAGAAAGGGGAGGGGAAAGCTGGGCGGCAATCAATTCATGATTATCAAATCCTATCACAGCGACCTCCCCGGGAATAGAAACACCTGATGTCCGCAGAGCATCATAGGCTCCCATCGCCATGAAATCGGAAAAACAGAAAATTGCGGTAGGTGGCTCAGGTAATTGTAGTAATTCCAGCGTTCCCTGGTAACCACCTTTCGACGTCCTGGCGTGATAACGGACAAGGTTCTCATCGAAAGGGATATCGTAGGCCTGTAATGCCTGCCTATACCCCTCTAAGCGTCCCGCGGAGGCGGGAATGGGATTCACATCGTTAATAAAGCCAATACGACGGTGGCCCTTCTTCAACAACTCTTCCGTTGCGGTTCGTCCCCCTTGGATCTCGTCAGGTACGACCGAAGGTAACGAGCGATCAGCACAAAAGCAATCAACCAGTACGGCGGAACCCTCATAGAAGTTTGCTGGTAATGTGATTTCGTGGTGGTACATAGCGGCATAAAGGAGACCTTCGATCCGCCGCTCAAGCATCATTTCAATCGCCTTCTCTGTTACTGTAGCATCAGAACCAGTGTTGACGATCAACAGCAGCTTTCCATTAGCCCAGGCTGCATCTTGCGCCCCTTGAATAATATTCACCGCATAGGGAGTGGTAGCGATTTCATCAGTGATAAAGCCAATCGTATGGGTTTGATTGGTACGTAAGGTTTTCGCGGCAAGGTTCGGGCGGTAAGAAAGTTTCTTCGCCTCTTGTAGGATGCGTGCTCTCGTTTCAGCAGGAATGCTGGCAGAAGAAGCGTTATTATTAAGCACAAAAGAAACAGTTGTCTGCGAAACACCGGCCTCACGAGCGATGTCAGACATGGTAGATGGCCGTTTTCGTGGCTGACGAGCCATCATTTCTTCCTCCTGTGAACTATGAAACAAAGATAAGAAGTTACTAATACGAATTACTAATAGGTATTACTAAGCTAAGTAAAACATAATTCGGCTACTTTGTCAAGATAAGTTGGCATATATTCACCTTTCTCTTCGAGAGGCAAAAGCCTGGAATGAATTACGGCTCTTTCCTGGAACTGACGTCGCAATACTTCTACCTGGGCGTGCTGAAGAATATTGAAAGTGAGGCAGTTGAGCTGGGCTATGATTTACTGTTGCCTTTTGAAGGGTAGACAGCTAGAGTATAAAAGGAGAGCCGCTATCACCTTAGCGCGATAGCGGCTCTCTTACAGCGATTACGACAAAGCATTGTGCAATGTTCAGATGGTGCTTTGTCCCAGGGTATCAGGTACGGAAGGCACGGCGTACATTGGGGTCAAGGAACAGGTAGAGCAAGATGATAAGCGGGAGAATGATGCTGGTAAACAGTTCGAAGCCGCCGAAGCCATTTAGTCCATGTCTGACTAACTCGTAAATGCCGTAGATGAGGTTAATTGCTTCGATGATTGCAATGCCCCAGAATGCCCAGGATTGCAACGTCCATAGGCCCCAAGCTAGAACAAGAATGAGGATCGATAGAATAAGCAGCGCGATTGCTCCGAGTGACACAGGACCAGAGCCAGATGTGAAACTAAGAATGCCAGTGATGATGCCGAGAATACCATCAATTCCCAAAAGTACAGCGATAATAGTAATGCCTAGCGGACGAGAACGTGTCATGTTTTCCTCCTTGACAAGTAAAACGGTGTGACTGATAGTGTCCATGTTCTACCATCAAACATTTTTAGTCCTGTGAATGCTCCTGATCATCTCTACAACACTCAGATGGACTCTCTACATAACAAGAGAGAACATCAGACACCGGTCTCACCGTTATAGGGTGGTTGTACCTGTGAGTTCATAGAGGAGGCGATGCCTGGGCCAGGTAAGAGTTTGCCTGACTCACCATTACCTGTGAGTTGGATGCTTGGAATACCGGCCAGAATTGATGGCGACTCGTATTGCTCTTCATTGAGCGGCTGATTGAAGAGCGACTCGAAGAGTGTGCCTTCCAGTGTTTCCTCTTTAATCAGGCGTTCGGCAATCATAATCATACGTGTCTTATTTTGCAACACAATTTGGTAGGCTTTATCAAAGGCTTCTTGAATAATGCGGCGAATCTCTTCATCTATTTCGCGGGCAGTCTGTTCGCTATAGTTGCGTTGTTCGCCGAAGTCACGTCCCAGGAAGACCAGTTCATCTTTGTGGCCGAGGGCCATGGGGCCAATGCGACCGCTCATGCCGTATTCTGTGACCATCGAACGGGCAATTTTTGTGACACGTTCGATGTCGTTGGAGGCACCGGTGGTCACGTCGCCGAAGATAATCAGTTCAGCGACGTGTCCGCCGAGAGCATAGGCCAACATATCCTCGAATTGCGGCTTGCTCCACAGGTAGCGATCTTCCGTAGGCAGCAGCATCGTAAAGCCACCGGCCTGACCTCTGGCCACAATAGAAACCTTGTGGACGGGGTCAGTATTGGGGAGCATACGTGCCACGAGGGCGTGACCAACTTCATGATAGGCGGTGATGGCCTTCTCGCGCTCGCTGATAATGCGGCTCTTGCGGGCGGGACCAGCCACTACGCGGTCAATCGCCTCTTCCAGCTCGCTCATACCAATGCTGCGTTTATTGCGACGCGCTCCCAGGATAGCGGCCTCGTTGAGCAGGTTGGAGAGGTCGGCACCGGAGAAGCCAGGGGTCTGCTTTGCCAGCGTGTCGAGCGAAATGTTCTTATCTAGGGGTTTGTTTTTCGCGTGTACTTGCAAGATGGCGATACGTCCGCGAATATCTGGACGGTCAAGGACTACCTGTCGGTCGAAGCGACCGGGACGCAGGAGGGCTGGATCGAGCACGTCGGGCCGGTTGGTGGCCGCGATGACGATGACATTGGTGTTGGTGTCGAAGCCATCCATCTCGACGAGTATCTGGTTGAGCGTCTGTTCCCGTTCGTCATGAGAACCACCGAGTCCGGCCCCGCGCTGGCGACCTACGGCATCAATTTCATCCACGAAGACGATGCAGGGGCTATTGCGTTTGGCTTGATCGAACAGGTCACGCACGCGACTGGCACCGACACCCACGAACATTTCGACAAATTCAGAGCCGCTAATACTAAAGAATGGCACACCAGCTTCACCAGCGACAGCGCGTGAAATCAGCGTTTTGCCGGTGCCAGGAGGGCCAACGAGTAAAAGTCCCTTGGGAATGCGTGCGCCCAGCGCGACGAACTTCTCAGGATATTTCAGAAACTCTACAATTTCTTCAAGCTCTTGCTTGGCTTCTTCGACGCCAGCGACATCGGCAAAGGTGATGTTAGACTTATTGCCCATAAACATGCGTGCTCGACTTTTGCCAAAGGACATAGCCTGGTTGTTACTGCCTTGGGCCTGACGCATCATAAAGATCAATAAACCACCGATTAACAGAAACGGAATGAAGCTGATTAGCACATTGACCCAGGCTCCCAAGGCACTGGGGGCTTCGTATTGTAAGGTCAACAGGTGGTTATTGGCATAGTCAATGCCATTGTCTTTGAGGACCGTGGTGGCGTCAAAAGTATCGTTAATATTCGCCACTTCCTGCGGCGTGGTCTGTGCTTTCCCCCGTATCAGCGTGATGTGATCACTGCTGACTATCAAGGTGTCCTGTTGATTATTATTGATATCTGTTTTAATATCTGTCAGGATGGTGGATACGTTAACGGACTTGGTATCGTTTGGTTGGTGGAAGAAAAGCACGACCAGGACAATGGCCAGGGCGATCACGAGCAAGAAAAAGCTCGTTCTGATCCATTTCCTACTGCTCGACATCAGGGTTCCTCTCTACTATTATAGCAAGCAACACATCTTTTTTGTTTCTTAACGTATTCTTGCTGGGTGTTGCGCATCTTAGTCTTTCGTGGCTTATTATAACACAGTTCACTATGAAACTCGTATAGGACTTTTTTCGGAACTTTTAAGCTGGTCGTGCGAGTACGAGGCCCCAGACTGCTTTTGCTCCAGCGGTAAAAAGTGGTGCGGCACAGGCTCCCAGGGTTGCTCCTGTGGTATAGACATCGTCGATGATGAGCAGCGTGCGCCCATATAAGGGACCAGACTGGAACGCGTGGGTACACTCGAAGGCACCCGCGACATTCTGCTGGCGTTCGTGCGCCTTCAAGCCTACCTGTGCTGATGTTGCGCGGTGGCGCACAACGATATCATCGCGTAGTGGGACGTGTAGGTGTGATGCGCAGACCTCGGCCAGCAACTGAGCGTGATTATAGCCGCGTTGCTGTTGCCGCTCAGCGTGCAGGGGAACAGAGATAATCACATCGGCCTGCATCCCAAAGGCAAGATAGGCTTCTGCTAACACCTCGCCCAATGGCTCAGCCAGGCGTGTATTGCCATCATATTTCAGAGCGTGAATGCACGAACGTAATACTCCTTGATAGCTACTGACAGCGAGCAATCCACTCAAGCCGGGTTGATAAGGACGGCAGTGTTGGCATAGTCCTGTTACAGGCAACGGTCTGCCGCATTGCCTACAGAATTGTAGGCTCTCGGCTCTAAAAGTGGCGCGACATGTGGCACAGAGGACGGCCCCGCTGCTCTGGCAACCAGCGCAGCGGGGTGGAAAGACGATATCTAAAAGTTGTTGTGTGATGCGCCGCGATTGACGCAACAGACTAAGCTCGCTCAACTGATGGCTCCATTGCATAGACATAGTGTATATGGGGTGAATAGGTGACGCGTACCGTTTCGCCTTCGTGGAGAGCTTCGTACATTGCGCGACTGATCGCGAAAGTTATGCTCTGCCGCTGCACAGGCGTAGTAACGGGAGAGAGTGAGAGCGCGACGCCATACCATGTGTGTGTTGGGCGTGGAGTGAGTCCGGGCCGACCAGCGCGTGTCTGTTTTGCGGCACGTAAGGCGACAACCTTTCCTGTCAACTGGCGTTTTCTATCGTCGGCATCGCGTCCATAGAGATCGCGCCATGCCCATCGTGTGAGCAAGAGGGGGTATGGCAATAAGAGGAGTCCCAGGAAAAGCAGCGCAAACACGCCCAGATAGATGCTGAACATGCCGCCATTTTGTAGCAGGAAGCGTTGTTCGGAACTTTCCAAGGCGGTCAGAATATGCAGGTGTGGGGTGTAGTCCAGGAAAATGTGGTCGCCGTCATGGATTGTTTGCAGGGTAGTTGTGTTAGTGCTAGCGGAGACATGGGGCGGAAAGTCGGTGTTATGTAAGCTGATGAAGAGGTTTGCCTGTCCAGTAATGCCGTTCATGGAATGGCTGAGCACCGTACCCGGTATATGCAATGGGGGTGATACGCTATCAAGGATAGCCAGTACCAGCGAGATTAGTCCAATGGCCGCGAACAAGAAAGCAATGCAGGTGATCGAAGCACCGAGAAGTAAGGCGGTATGTGGCTTGATGCCGGGATGCCAACTCCACCACGAGATAGCACCGGTCTGATAGCTATTTGTGTCCTCTGTCACAGTTTGCTCCTGCTTTGATATGCTTCGCGATGCAGCATAACGCAAATTTGGCAGAATTACAACAGTTCAGAGTAGCTTGTTTCATTGCACATCTTGCATTATGCTATACTTAGGTAGCAGCCTTTATCACATATTTTTTAGGAGAAGATTATGGACGAGATGACCTCAGAATCACAGAAACCAAATGATAAAACTGTCCTCGACCAACCTACTGGCGTTACTACAGAGAAAGCCGTACTCGAAGCCGCTGATTTGGCTGTCCCCGAACATAGAAAAGCGTATGGTACGGCCAAGACGGAGAATTTGCGAGACTCCGAGGCGTGGCGTTTCTTGTTGCCTGCATTTGTGATAGTGTTATGTGCCCTGGTGCTGGCTATACCACTGATTATTTTAATTCCGCTGTTTGTAACCTCGCTGGACGTAACGGCCTATACGCATAACCTCGTTTGGCTGTGGGTGACGATGATTGTAATCGAGGTTGCTGTGGCCATCTTTATTATTCGCGGCGTCGGCAGAATATTCTTGACCCAGGCAGGGAATTACTAATGCCCATAGCAGTCGACCGTATCACTCAAAAGCACGCGGCACAAGCGGGCGGTGTTGTTATTGTGATCGATGTGATTCGGGCTTTTACTGTGGCGGCCTATGCTTTCGCTGGTGGAGCGCGTCGCCTCTGGTTGGTGCGGACGGTCGAGGAGGCTCATGCCTTGCAAGAGCGTGAGCCGAACGCGCTGTTAGCCGGGGAAGTTGGGGGACGCCTGATACACGGCTTCGATTTTAACAACTCTCCTTCGCTCATGGCGGCTGCCAACGTGCGCGACCGCATATTGATTCAGCGTACCGGGGCTGGTACCCAGGGAGCAGTCAAAGTCAGTAACGCAAAGCACCTTTTGCTCTGTTCACTCACCAATGCCCGTGCTACCGCGAGTTATGCACGGAAGCTGGCTATGGAGAGTAGCTGCGGTATTACTATGCTGCCGACCGCGACTTATGAGCACGCGGATTGCAGGAACGAAGACGATGTCTGTGCCGATTATTTGGATGCGCTCCTGCTCGATCCTGCTCAGGCACCTGTTGTGCTGGCGGAGGGCATCGCTTACTTGCGGGACACTGACCGTTTCGACGAGTACCAGCAAGACGACTTCGATCTACCCAGCGCGGACGTTCCCGCCATTCTCGCTACCGATAGCTTTTCCTTCGCCATGGTTGGAATACACCAACAATGGGAAGGCATGGTTTATGTCGATGTTGAACGTGTTGATGTGTCCATATAGGGACGCAATGTATTGCACTCTCGCCTTTGGCGCGGAATCATTGCCCTTTTTCCAGTGCTAGCAGCCATTTCTTTGTGGGTATACCGCCTCCGTAACCAACCAGTGAACCGTTGCTGCCAACTACGCGGTGGCAAGGTACGATAATGGCGACTGGATTGGCACCACTGGCTGCTCCTACCGCACGAGCTGCCTTGGGATATCCAATAGCCCTTGCCAGCTCACCGTAGGTGGAGGTTTCCCCATAGGGGATACGAAACATCTCTTGCCAAACGGCAACCTGAAATGGAGTTCCATGCAAAGCGAGGGGGCAAGAAAATTGTAGGGGTACGCCAGCGAAATAGCGTCTCAATTCATTCATGGCCTGTTGTAGAGGGGCAACCTCCTCGCCTTCGACGACCTCTTTAAACGATACTTTGCGGCTGAGCCAGGAAAACCCCTCCTCTTTCGGTGTTCCCGGTGTGCCTGTCCAACAAACTCCGGCCTCGGTCGCCATGACCACGCATGTGCCACGAGGGCTGGGAGTGCTACTCCAATACAGCGTTTCCACCTTAGATACTATCGCAACCATCGTTCCGCGCTCCTTTGCCTGTATTTGTACGTCTGTTCTTATGAGCACAAGTGTAACATAGAGCGAACGATGGTTGCAAGCGTCATATGCTGGTGCACCAATGACGACAAGAGCCGTCTCGACATATTAATCTATTGAACGATTACGGTAGCAGTCATAAAGGGGTGGAAATCGCAATGGTAGGCGAAGGTTCCTGCTGTCGCAAATTTGAACGAGAAAGTTGTGCCAGCGTTAACGGGTGTTGAATCGCCTGAATTAAACGACTTGCCATCGTTACTGGTGACGGTGTGCGGGGTCTGGGTCATATTTTTCCAGATCACTGTGGTACCAGCTTTAATGGTGAGCGATTTCGGGCTGAACGTAAAGGTGCCGCTACTATCTGTTGTGATCGTGATCGTTTGAGTAGCACCTGTTGGCTGGGTTGTAGGGGTTGTGCCGGTCACAGCCGTGGGAGTTGTGCTGCCGCCACTGCCATAGCGTCCACCGCTGCCATTGCCGGAGGTATCAGTTGTGCTCGTGGCCTGCGTCTGAGGAGTGGAAGATGTCGCGCCAGTCGTAGTGGAACTATTGCCACAGGCTGCGACAAAGGCCAACATTCCTAAAAGCATAAGACAGAACAGAGCCATGGTAGTGGGTTTGGGGGTGTTCATAATTTTGCGCATGGTATTTTCTTTCCTTACAATGTGAGTGTAATAGCGGTTGTACCTGCTATTGCGTAAAACTTATCTGGCAGGAATTACGGAGAGAGGTTACAATTCTAAGCTGAAGAAAATCTTAATGCGAAATGGCCTGAAAACCCTTGACTTTTGCTGATTCTACAAGTACACTCTTACCAGATTTACCGTTGGCTAGTATTATGAATAAAAATGATTACAAACAGACATAAGGGAGGTGAGTTCTATGCAGAAAGTACTTGTGAAGATAGCACAAAATGTACGAAGATGTGGAACTCATCCGTTGAGCAGCACTGGAGCGTAGTTGATACTGCTATGCTTATAGATGTTGCAGCTCGGATACCTCAACCCATCCGGGCATTTTCTTTTGCCCCGAAACTTCCTCATAGTGTGCTGGACTTCCTCAACATGAAAACACCCAAACTTCACTTATAGAGAAATGATATGTTGTGTAACTTTATTGTGCGTCTTACGGCTCAACTTACCAGTCGGAGGCGTATGTACGTGGTTACAGAAAGGCTCTAACAACTTGCTTAGCCTATTGCGTCCCTATGCCCAAAGGCAACGTTTCACTACCCCAACGGAGAGGAGGTGAGAGTATGAGAGGGAAGTTACGTGATAAGCGTGCGGTTACGAAACGCGACAATTTGAAGCGTGACGTACTAGAACGACGCCGCGTCAATAAACGCCAGACCCGCATCTGGCAATATCAGCCGACAGACTCAGATGACGAACTCCTCTTGGAAGAGGAAGAGGTTGTCGTTCAGCAAACCCAGGCAAATTAAATATCGTATGAGTGCGTCATGGCTTTGCAGCCGTCACGCACTCATACGATATGTATCAGGGGATATCGATTTCTGGGAAAATGCGGCGGGCGATCACCAGCCGTTGAATCTGTGCGGTGCCTTCAAAGATATCAAAGACTTTCGCATCGCGGAACCACTTCTGAATAAGCTGTTTATAGGTGGAATTTTCGCCTGGGGCCGTAATGCGTACCGCGGTCGCGGTTGCCTTCATCACTAATCCGCCGGCGTATGCCTTGCACATGGAGGCTTCTTTCGAGTTGGGAATGCGCTTGTCGGCCATCCAGGCAGCACGCCACACCAGGAAACGAGCCATTTCCAATTCCTGCCGAATCTCTTCCAGATCGGCCTCGATCTCGCGCCGTTTCTGAGCTGGATATCCTTTGGGAAGCTCCTCTTTGACCCATTGTGTCGCGGTCTCGTAGGCGGCGCGAGCGATGCCAACGGCCAGCGCACCTACCATCGGGCGGGTGGCATCCAGCGTACCCATGGCTGCTTTGAAGCCTGCCTTTTTACTGCCCTCACGCCCACTGAGCAAATTATCTTTGGGGATACGGCAGTTCTCAAAGATCAATTCGGCGGTCTGTGAGGCACGTAGGCCCATTTTCTCTTCGATGCGCCCAACGATAAAGCCGGGCGTACCCTGGGGAACGACAAATGGACGAATGCCGTCGCGCCGCAAGCTCTTATCGATGGTGGCAAAGGTGACGACCAGGTCGGCGCGTGCGCCATTCGTGATATAGTGCTTGTGTCCATTGAGCACCCACTCATCGCCATCGAGCACGGCAGTGGTGGACATACCGGCCACATCGGAACCAATGCCTGGTTCCGTCAGGGCCAATGCACCCCAATGGAGTTTGCCATCCATATAGGGGCCGAGGAAGCGCATCTGCTGTTCGGGCGTTCCCTGTGAGAGAATCGGTGGCGCGGCCAGCCCTGGCCCCGGAATGGCCGTCGAGAGGGCGGCATCACCCCAGGCCATCTCTTCCTGCGAGAGCAAGGAGAATATGTTGCTCTGCTTCTCTTCCTCTTCCTGAGCCTGGGTACGCGCCTGGGCCGCGGCACCGCCCCAGAAGCGACGCTGCATATTCCAGAAAAACGACTCAGGTATCTTCTCTGTGCGGTCGCATTCCAGCGAGATAGGGCGCATCTCCTCGACTGCTACCTGGTGCGCGTAGTCGCGAGCCGCTTCTTGTGCTTTGCTGAGGGTAAAATCAAGCATTATTTCTACTCCATTGCTGCCGCATTACGCATCCACATCTCAGCGGGATGATCTTGCATAAAGCCTGCGCCACCCATGACCTGGACAGCATCAATAGTATTTGCTTTGGCAATCTTGACTGCTTGCGACTGTGCCGCTTCGGCCTCCTGCACCAAGGCCGCGCAGTCAATGGCGCGATCCCAACTCGCCGCCGCTCGCCAGAGCAGCAGACGTGCTGCATCCAACTTCATTGCCATCTCAGCAATCATGAAAGCGATGCCCTGGTAGGAGGCGATGGGACGGCCAAAAGCGATGCGATCTTGCGCGTAATCGCGTGCATACTCAAAGGCGGCACGGGCCATGCCACAGGCGACACCTGCTCGCAGGATATTGTAGAGCGTGGCTGCACGCATCACGCCGTCGTTGCCAGCTTCACCCAGCATACAGGAGGCGGGAACAGCGACATTCTCAAAAATATACGCCGCGCTGGGAGCCGCGATCAGCCCTAACTTTTGCGTATCATTGCTGATCCGTAGTCCTGTGGCTTCTGGAGGTACGACTAAGGCGCAGAGTCCAGCAGAGCCTGTTAAGCCCTCTAAGTGAGCCAAGACTACACGTAGGCTGGCATCTCCGCCATTTGGCACGTCGCGCTTGATGCCGTTGAGGATGTAGTTCCCACCTTCCGGACGGACTGTCGAGCTGATATCTGGGAGCGAATACCCGCCTGTACGCTCGGCGTAGGCCAGGCTGCCGCGCTGGCGATAGCCTTCCCGCTCATCACAAAAAGGCGTAATGTACTGTTCTTGCTGGCGTTCGTTGCCCGCCAATAATACTGCCAGTGGCCCCATCATGGAACCAATGATGTTCATAGCCAGTCCACCATCGCCGTAGCCTAATTCTTCGGCGATCAACGTGTACGTCACCGCTTCAATGGGACCTGAGCCGCCATAGCTTTCAGCGAAAGGTGTGGTCAGGCCGGTCTGGGCCAGCGTCTGGAGCAGTTCTGGTGAGATGTTGCCAGCCTTTTCCGCGGCACGTCCCTGTAGGCGCAATTCAGCGGTGGCGAGACTGTGGGCAAGTCGGCGTACCTCTTCTTGCTCTTCCGTCGGAGCAAAGTTGAGCATAGAACCTATATCCTTTCAATAATCATGCCATTGGCCATGCCGCCGCCTTCGCAGATGGTTTGCAGACCATAGCGACCGCCGCTGCGTTCCAATTCATGCAGTAAGACGGTGGTCAGGCGTGCGCCGGAAGCTCCCAGTGGATGTCCTACAGCCACCGCGCCGCCGTTGACGTTGACGCGATGGAGGTCCGCACCGGTTTCACGTTGCCAAGCCAGGACAACACTGGCAAACGCTTCGTTGATCTCGATCAGGTCAATCTGGTCGAGCGTGAGACCTGCTCGTGCAAGGACTTTGGCAGTGGCGGGAATGGGGGCGGTGAGCATGAGGATGGGATTATCGCCAGCCACTGAGAAGGAGACAAAGCGTGCGCGTGGTCGCAGTCCCAGTCGTTCGGCGGTGCCGCGTTCCATGATGAGGACGGCTGCCGCGCCATCGCTGATTTGCGAGGAGTTGCCTGCCGTAATCAGTCCATCGGGCTTGAAGGCTGGTTTGAGGCTAGCGAGTTTCTCCAGGCTGGTATCGGTGCGAATGCCCTCATCCTTGTCAAAGATGCTGCTACTGCCATCCTCGTTCTGCACTGTAATCGGCACAATCTGGCTACTGAAACGTCCCTCTGCCGTGGCTTGCGCGGCGCGACGATGGCTTTCAAGGCTAAAGGCATCCAGGTCCTCTCGGTTCAGTTCCCACTTATGCGCTACTAAATCGGCACTGATGCCCTGGTGGACGAGTTTGTTGTCGTAGCGGTGAATCATCAGGCTGCCGAATGGTACGCCTGGGCCTTGTGTATAGGAAGCACCCATTGGAACTCTTGTCATCACTTCGACACCACCGGCTATCGCGATATCATAGGCTCCACTGATAACGCCCTGGGCCGCGAAATGGATGGCCTGCTGGCTTGAGCCACACTGACGATCAACGGTTGTGCCTGGTACCGACTCTGGAAAACCGGCGGCGAGAGCGGCATTGCGTCCGACATTCAAGCTTTGCTCTCCCACCTGGCTGACGCAGCCAATGATGACATCTTCTACCAGGGCGGGGTCAAGGCCAGTGCGCCGCACCAGGGCTGCCAGCACCTGGGCCTGTAAATCAACCGGGTGCCAATCCTTCAAACGCCCATTGCGGCGACCAATGGCGGTACGCATGGCTTCAACAATAACTGCTTCACGTTGTGGCATGTTCGGCTCCTTTTTAGTAGATATCCGCACCACACTGCTAGTTCTCTTATGGTGGGTAGCGGATATTCCTCCATCTATTTAGCGGTAATCTCGTTTTCGTGGTAGCAATAGGGGGACATTTCGTTTTTGTATTGGTTATTGTACGAGAAATAGCTGAGGAACTGCAAGGGCTAGCTGGTTTGTTCAGCAGTTGAGTATAGGACGAAGAATGTGTTTGATATGGTACACTATGTTTTGGGAATAAGGATGCGTTTATGCTCACACGTCTTCCTGGTGTTCAGCACCGGATCGCTGAACACCTGAGACATTCGCTGATGAAAGGAAACTAGCATGTACGATTATGTCATCGTCGGAGCAGGTTCCGCAGGTTGTGTACTCGCTGATCGCCTGACCGAAGACCCTCAGACAACTGTCCTTCTTCTTGAAGCCGGTGGCCCGGATGATGCCCAGGAGATACATATCCCAGTCGCCTTTAGTAAAATGTTTCAAACAGCCCGCGATTGGGCCTACTACACAGATGAGGAGCCGCACCTCAATCATCGCAAGCTCTACTGGCCACGCGGCAAGATGCTCGGCGGTTCCAGTTCCATCAATGCAATGATTTATATTCGTGGCAATCGCTATGACTATGACCATTGGCGCGAGTTGGGCAACGAAGGTTGGAGCTATGCCGATGTGCTACCCTATTTCAAGAAAGCTGAGAACCAGGAACGTGGCCCCTCGGAGTATCATGGCAGCGGTGGCCCGCTCAATGTGATGGATCGGCCCTATACTGGTCCGCTCTCTGAGGCTTTCATCGAGGCTGGTATAGAGCTGGGCTGGCCCAAAAACGACGATTTTAATGGTGCTTCGCAAGAGGGGTTCGGCAAATACCAGGTGACACAGAAGCAGGGGCGGCGTCATAGTGCAGCAGTCGGGTATCTGCATCCAGCACTGAGCCGTCCCAATCTGACCTTGCAGACGCAGGCTCTGGTCAGCAAGATACTCTTCGAGGGTACACGCGCCGTTGGTATCGCGTACCTCAAAGATGGTGTGGAGGAGCAGGTTCGTGTCAACAAAGAGGTCATTCTTTCTGGCGGAGCGGTCAACTCCCCACAAGTGTTGCTGCTCTCCGGTGTTGGACCCGCCAATCATTTGCGCTCAATGGGCATCAACGTTGTGGCAGATCTGCCGGGCGTGGGTGGAAATTTGTTGGATCATCCGTTTGTCAGTGTGTGCTACGCTTCTACGCAGCCTGTCTCGCTCTACGGACTTGAGACCGCGGAGAATATGCAAGAGTACATGGACCACCAGAGCGGGCCATTCACCTCGAATGTCGCGGAATCGGGTGCCTTCATCAAAACTAGGTCCGATCTGCCGGAGCCGAATTTGCAATACCATTTCGCTCCTGTCTACTACATTAATCATGGCTTTACCGCGCCCGAAGGACATGGCTTTACCGTTGGACCGACGCTCGTCAGTCCGCAGAGTAGTGGTCGCCTGTCTTTACGCTCAACCGATCCGACGCAGCATCCTGCTATCTCTGGCAACTACATGGCTAGCGAGGCCGATCTACAAGTTCTCGTTGAAGGGATAAAGCTGGCTCGTCGCCTGGCCCAAGCCAAAGCCTTTGACCCATTCCGTGGCGAGGAAATGCTGCCAGGGCGACAGGTGCAGAGCGATGAGGAGCTTGTCGCGTATATTCGTAGCAGTGCTGAAACGCTCTACCATCCGGTTGGCACCTGTAAGATGGGCCAAGACGAGCAGGCTGTAGTCGATGAGCAGTTGCGCGTGCGCGGAGTAGAGGGCTTGCGCGTCATTGACGCCTCTATCATGCCAACTATCGTCAACGGTAACACTAACGCTCCCACTATCATGATCGCCGAGAAGGCCGCTGACCTGCTCAGGGGACGGGTGACGGTAGGTGAAACGCAAGGAGCTCAAGCTGCTAGCGGGCAATAGGGGAGAGGTCATAGCAGTTCGATTAGCGGTTGTAGGGGCGCATTGAATTGCGTTCCTACAACCTTAGTCTATACTTCGCCTTCGGGAGCGTTGAGTGTTGCTGGAACGCCGGCATTTCTATAGAGTGTAGCTAGTGGCAAGCGGATAGCAAGACTAGTAAGCTCTATCTCATCGCCTGGCTCGTAGGCATCGTAGGTCCAGCGAGGGGTGGTACGACGAAAGACTTCGATAGTCTGATACTTTGTCGCAATAAGGACATACTCTTGCACATGGGGACAGGAGCGATAATAGCCGAACTTCTCCCCTCGGTCGTAGGCTTCGGTGGAAGCTGAAAGCACTTCAACAATGACGCCAGGGGATTGTATCTCTATTTTGTCAGGAGTCGGCTGGTCTCGGTCGTCGCATGTCACCGAGGCATCAGGATAGGTGTAGCGTCGCGAGGAGAGGCGCACAGCAGCGTCCGAGTTGTAGACAAAGCAAGGCTTTCCCGCTGCCGAGAGCGCACTTTCCAGTGCATTACACGCGTTAAGAGCAATGCGCGAATGAGCCAAACCTCCTCCCGACATGGCATAGACCCGCCCATCTATATATTCATGCTTGCTGTCGTGGCTGGTTCGCTCTAGCTCTCGCCACTCATCCACGCTCATCTGTTGTGGTAAACGCATGATCGCTTGCCCTTCAATTACTGTGACATAAAAGTAATTGGTAAGTGCTTTATGCCGTAGAGGAAGTAGCTATTTGTGCGTTCTAAGGGTACCTCTCGTGTGAGTTGTATGTTTTTTAACCTTTGGCCGATTGTCTCGAAGGCAATTTTGGCTTCCAGACGTGCTAGCGGTGCTCCCAGGCAGAAGTGGATGCCGTGTCCAAAGGCGATGTGGCGGTTGGGCGCACGCCGGATATCGAAGGTATCGGCATCTGGGAATTGGGATTCGTCGCGATTGGCTGAAGCTATCCAGGCTAGCAAGCGGCTTTGGGCTGGTATCGTTTGACCGCCAATAACGGTGTCGGTCGTGGTGACGCGGAACATTGATTGGACGGGCGAGATATAGCGCAAAACTTCCTCGATGGCGGAAGGCACAAGGGCTGGTTCGGCTAGTAACTGTTGCCAGGCCTCGGGGTGTTCATCGAAACAGATGAAGGCATTGCCGATCAGGTTCGTCGTTGTCTCGTTACCAGCGACGAGCAAGAGGAAACAGAAGCCCAACACTTCTATCATGCTGAGATGCTCGTTATCAATCTGTGCTGCTAACAGCGCACTGATGAGGTCATTTTTGGGTTCCTTGCGCCGCTTTTCGATCATCGCCAGGAAGTATTCGCGCATCTCCGTCTCTGGATTACCACCGGAACCTGGGGAAGAGCCTACGAGCGTGTTTGACCACAGTCGGAAGCGGTCGCGTTCGGCTGGCGGGATGCCGAGTAGTTCCGCGATGACGGTGACAGGCAGTGGATAGGCGAAGTCGTCGATGACATCCATCGTTCCCTTTTCCTGTACGGCGTCCAGCAGTTCGTTGACGATTGCGGTAACGCGTGGCGCGAGTTGTGCGATAGTGCGCGGCGTGAAGGCCTGGGTCACGATAGTGCGTAACTGGCGATGCCGTGGTGGGTCCATAGAAATGAGGCTTGCACCGAATGGGCCACCACCTATGAACTCAGAGGAAAATGTGGCATGCTCGGAGAGTACGCGCTGAACGTCGTTGTAGCAGAATATCTCCCACATTCTGACCATTTCGTTGTAGTACACGGGTTGTGACTCACGCATGGTTTTATAGCGCGTATAGGGGTTCAAGCGTGGGTCAACTGTATTAACTGACATGAAAACTCCTTTTTGTTGGCGTGAAGCAGAGAAGGGCAAGGATACGGGCCGATAAATCGGCGGTGGGCGCGGTAAACCGGCCCCTACGCTGGCTTATGAAAATTCAACCACGCCACGGATGATGCGACCGCCAATGAGATCGGCATAGGCTTCGTTGATCTGGTCGAGGGTGTAGGTGCGTGAGACCAGCTCGTCGAGCTTGATTTTGCCTACTTTGTACATTTTCAGCAGGTTGGGGATATCGTTGAGCGGCTGTGAGTCGCCGTAGAGCGTACCCATCAACGTTTTTTGGTAGAGCACGAGCATCAATGGTGAAATGGGTATGGATTGGGCGGTGGCTGGCGTTAGACCAACTACGACAATTGTACTGTTCTTACCGGTTGCGGCGGCGGCCTGCCCAATCGTTTCAGGGGTGGCAATGGCTTCAAAGGCGTAATCGACGCCAAGGCCCCACGTCAATTCCATCGCTTTCGCGACCGGGTCTTCGTTGCGTGCATTGACGGTGTGGGTTGCCCCGAACTCTTTTGCTTTTTCCAGTTTCCAATCGTGAATATCGACGGCGATAATCATACGCGCACCGGCCAGGGCTGCCCCTTGTACGATGTTTATGCCAATACCGCCGCAACCGATCACCATCACGGTGCTCCCTGGCACGACCCTGGCGCGATGGATGACCGCTCCAACCCCCGTGGGGACGCCACAACCAACCAACACAGCGCGGTTAAGAGCATATTCTTTGTCAATGACGACCAGTGACATATCAGAGACAATCGTGCGCTCGCTGAAAGAGCCAACAAGGCAGAATTGTCCGATGTTGGCAGCACCGTTGTGCATGCGGAAGGTTCCATCAAGTAATGGTCCCATGAGCGTACCGGCACCAAGATTACATAGATTGCTGTGGCCAGAGACGCAATAATAGCATTTGCCACACGAGGGTATCCAACTTAAAATAACGTGATCCCCCGGCTTGCAGTTGGTGACTTGCGGGCCGACTTCCTCTACAACGCCAGCCCCTTCATGACCCAGAGCCATGGGCAGATAGCCGGGTAATTCGCCTGATACCATGTGGTAGTCCGAATGGCAGATGCCGGCGGCAACCATACGTACCTGAACTTCATGCTCTTTGGGCGGATCAAGCTCGATCTCTTCAACGCGGATAGGTTCGCCTGGCGTGTACAGAACTGCGGTTCGTGTCTTCATCGATGAAAATTCTCCCCTGGGTGATCTGTAGGTAAACAAAAATATCGAAAGGACGTTGTATGCTATCATATACGAAAGTTGCCCGTCAAAAGTTACCTCGTCAAATAACCTGCATCCACGGGTAAGGCGCAGCCAGTTATGTGCCGTGCCTCGTTTGAGGCCAGCCAGAGCACGGCTGCACTCACGGCCTCCGGCGGTAAAAGGTCGCGGTCGGGGAAGAGGTTGAGTTGGTTCATCAAAGCAAGCATGTGTTCTTCGGTAGCCTGGGGGCCTGGACCACCCGCGAAGATATCGTAGAGGGCCTGGTTGCGACACATGACGGTATCGACGCTAGTTGGGCAAACTGCATTTACGTTGACGTTATAAGGAGCCAGTTCGATAGCCAGCGTTTTGACGAGTCCCAGTACGCCATGTTTGGCGGCAACATAGTGCGCCAGGTTTGCCATGCCTTTCACGGCGGCGGTTGAGGCAATACAGATAATTTTGCCACCGCGTCGTTGCAACATGTCAGGGATACAGACTTTGCAGGTAATCCAGACGCCTTTCAGGTCAACGTTGACGGTTTCGTCCCACTGTTCCTCGCTCAGCTCCCAACTTGGGGCGAACGAATAGAGGCCAGCGTTGGCTACCACGATATCGATGGGGCCAAGCTCTTGCCGCGCTTGCTCTTGCAATGCTTGCATGGCTGCCAGATTTGTGATATCAACCTGTTTCGCGATGACGGGACGCCCCATTTCCGCTATCTCTGTGGCGAGTGATGCCAGCTCTTCTGGTTGGGCCATGGGATAAGGCACCGTTGTATATTGACGGCAAGCATCGCAGAGGACAAGCTTCGCCCCGGCGCGGGCAAAGGCCAGCGCGTGCGCTCTCCCCATGCCATGGGCTGCGCCAGTGATAAAGACGACCTGCTCGGAAAAACGTACGCTAGTAGACACCACAGATGCCATCAATGGTGAAATCTTCGATGATAAGTTCTTCCTCGATCTCATCCTCCTGGGGTACATCTTCCGATGGCGGTGTTGTGTCAATTGAGGCTGGCTGGTCTCCGCTTTCTTCCATGATAGGAGCAGCGACCTGCTCCTGCTCAGAAAGGGGTTCTACAGTGGTGATTCCTTCGTCGTTGGGGAGAGACGGTCTAATAGCCATCGGGATTTCCTCTCTTTGTGTCTGCAACGGTATAGGTTTGTATGTAAGCATATCATCTTTGGAGGAGTTGGTACAAGATTAGACTTCCGGCCAATCGAGCATCATTGCCTGGGCGGTGCCGCCTGGGGCAATGGTGACACCGCCCTCTGGCACAATGACGAAGGCGTTCGCGTGTAAGAGGGAGGTGGTGATATTGGAACCCTGGTTGCCGGTCGTGTGGGCGACAAAATGGCCATCGCGCCATGCGACACGAGCGCGAACATAGTGGCGACGCATAGCGCGGTCACTGACGCCATCTTCTACGATAACCTCGACCTGTGGTCGTAATAGACGGGTATGGCCTAGCATCTTACGTATCACTGGATGTCCAAAGAGCTCGAATGTCACCGCGGCAGAGACCGGATTCCCTGGTAGACCGAGTAACGGTACGCCGCCGATATGTCCGAACGCTACAGGTTTGCCGGGTCGCATATTGATGCGCCAGAAGTTGATCTGCCCTTGCTCCGCCATAATATCCTTGACCAGGTCAAAATCCCCCACGGAAACGCCGCCGGACGTAATAATAAGGTCGTATTGTACCGCCTCGCTAAATTTCTCGCGCAGGCTCTCTACCGTATCGTGGGCAATACCGAGGCGGTGCGGTACCGCGCCCGCTTTTTGTACCGCCGCCTCTAACAGATAACTATTGCTGTTGCGAATCTTCCCCGGCCTCAACGGCTGATCGACATCAATCACCTCATCGCCGGTGCCAAGGATAGCGACATGCGGACGGCGGATGGTGGGAACGGTAGCCAGGCCCAGGGTCGCGAGAACACCGATTTCCCATGGCCCGATTTCAGTGCCACGCGTGAGAATTGTCTGGCCGCGCTGCATATCCTCGCCAGCGGGACGAATATTGTTTCCTGGTGGCACAGCTTCCAAAATCTCTACCGTGTCACTCGCTGGTCCTTCTGAACGCGTCAACTCCACCTGAATGACGGTATCCGCTCCGGGAGGAACGGGTGCGCCTGTCATAATGCGCATCGTGGTGCCTGCGCGAACCTCCTGCTCTGCTACATAGCCAGCAGCGACGCTGCCAATGACCTGTAAACGCGGCGGTTGTCCGGAGTGTGGTTGGCTATCGCGACTGAGCAAGGCAAAGCCGTCCATGGCTGAATTTGCGAAAGGTGGCATATCTTCCTGTGCCACACTATCCTCTGCCAGTACCAGTCCGAGTGTGTCGGCCAGAGGTATCTGAGCGAGAGGAAGTGGAGTAATCTCGGCGAGTATTCGTGCCAGTGCCTCTTCCACGCTAATCATTGTCATGCTCCATTCTGTGAAGATATAAGCGACACAAAGAAGCCTGGCATACCAAAAATAAGTGGGTATGCCAGGCTCTCCGACAAAATAGTACCTCGTATGGGAGTCGAACCCATGATCTCCGCCTTGAAAGGGCGGCGTCCTAGGCCACTAGACGAACGAGGCGTACACGTCACTGGAAGTGATTGTACGCCATTGTTAGGGCTATGTCAAGCAAAAATCGTGGCAATGTGGTGAATGCAGTAGCATCTGCCCATTATCCAGAACGACCGTCCAGGTTACTAGCATAAAGCCTATCGGCCAACTACCTCGGTTTCGTAGCGTGCCATGAGATCACTGAGGCGGGGCGCGAAGCTCTGCGCCAATGGGTAATAGCTCCTACAGCGATCTCGACGATACGTGATGAATTTATCCTCAAGGCCTATTCGCTGTGGCTGGTTGCTCCTGAGCAGGCCATTGCCCAGTTTCGTGAACATGAACAGGCGCACCGGAAGCAGTTAGCGGAACACGAGGAACTTCTGGCACGGTTGACGCGGGAATGGGGTGCTGCATTGGAACAAGGAGACTCCCCATTATTTGGGTCTTCGCTCGCGCTTCACTATGCAATCGATCATGAGCGTACTTATATAGTTTGGTGTCAATGGGTGATAGCACAGTTGGAACAGTTGTCGGCAGCAAATACGTTGTGAGTTAAGGTATTCATCGGACAGGGAGTATGTTACAATATGGCAAATTATGCGAGATGATTGAAATACAAGAAGGTGTAGTGATATATGGCCAAATCAAAACAACGTTCTTCATCCGCTTCCACTTCTGCTGCGCAAAGGCGAGAAGAGATGAAAAAACAACGGATTCAACGTGAATCCAATGAGATGAAAAAGCAGAGACAGCGTGTTGATGATCCGCAGAAACGACGTAGATATGCCGCATCAAACCGCACGCCGTGGGGTTTGATCGTTGGTGCCTTACTCATCATTTTAGCTGTGATAGGGGTTATTGTCTACATGTCGCACCAATCGAGCAGTTCTACGAATGCGGTTTCCACACCAACCCCTGCCAGTGCCACGGTGTTAGATGCCGTGACGCATGTCAGCCCCAGCGTGTTGTCCGCTGTGGGTACTGGTGGTCAAAACAAATTGTTGACCTCTATCCGAAATAGTTCGCCGCCGCCTCTGGTCGGCCCCACTGGTAAGCCAGAATTTTTCTACTTCGGTGCCGAGTATTGTCCATACTGTGCCGCGCAACGCTGGTCCGTGGTGGTCGCGCTGAGCCAATTTGGCACATTCAGCAAGCTCAACCAAACCACGTCATCCTCTACTGATGTGTTTCCCAGCACGCCGACGTTCACCTTCTATCAGAGTGCCTACACCAGTCAGTACATTGACTTTGTATCCGTTGAAAGTACAACAAATCAATCCGATGGTAATGGGGGGTATACCACGCTGCAAACTCCCACGGCAGAGCAGGAGCAACTGCTGACTAAGTATGATGGGCCACCCTACCTTACAAGTTCCGGCAGTATTCCCTTTATTAATGTTGCGAACCAGATGGTGATGCAGGGAGCGAACTATTCGCCGCAGGTACTCAGTAATCTCTCCTGGGACGATATCGCCAATGATTTATCAAACCCGTCATCTGACGTTACCAAAGGGATTGTAGGTTCGGCCAACTACCTGACCGCCGCTATCTGCATGTCCACCAATCAAAAGCCGGCCTCGGTCTGCACTGCTGCCCCCATTCCCGCAATTCAGCAGAGTTTGAACACCGCCTCGGTGACGCCAGGCAATCAACAGCTTGGTGTGGTATCACCCATTACAGAAGCTGTGCTGCGTAGGATAGAATAACGTGCTTGCTATGCCTGATGATTAGTTGACAATGGGCCTGATCGCGTACGCGATCAGGCCCATTGTCAACTAATCATCATCCTCTTCGTCGCCGGGTTGTTGCAATGGTTTCATGATTTCTGGGACCGTCCCCTGGCCTTTGGGGGGATGCATCCATGCTTTGACGCGCAGGTACACGGTCATGAGGCCACCAAACCAGAGTCCACCGTAGAGATAGCCGGCCATCACGTCGCTGGGCCAGTGTGCGCCAAGATAGACGCGAGACGGCCCAATAGCAACGATCAGTGAGGTGCAGGTGGCTATCAAGATGTTTCTGAGCCTGCTAGAATGCCAGTTTGTTGCCAGTAAGTAGATCAGTAAGCCAAAGAAATTGGTGTAGTGCATGACATGGCCGCTGGGGAAACTTGGCTCGTTGATGACGCGCACAACGGTCACGAGTTCATTGGTGGGTCGTGGACGTTTGATCAGGTGTTTCACCAGCGCGTTGAGGATGTTCGAGGAACTGGTCAAGAGGATAAAGAGAGCCTCTAGCCGGAAGCGCAAAGCCCAGAAGATGCTGGCAATACATACGGTGAGGGGAACGGCCAGCTTGGGGAAGCCGATTTCGGAGATACCAATCATAAATTTGCGGAGCCAGGGATTGTGTCGTTTTTGTAGCTCCTTAGTGATGGACATGTCACCGGGGAAAAATTGCGTGCGCCGGGCGATAAATGAGAGCATAATGGCCCCTGAAAGCAGCCAGAGATAGAAAGCCAGGAACATTGTTCCGCGTGAAACCGCTTTGCGTCCAGAAAAAGAGGTTTGTGCCGCGATACGCTGTGCCTCATTCACTACGGGTTTGACATTTTGCTCGACCGTCGTGGCGATCTGTGGAATATTGACGGCTGCTGCTAGATTGGGTGAGGTATTCTGATTTGAATTGTCAGGTGAAGGTGTGTTGCTTGGCATAGTTATAACCTTTCTACAAATATTTATCGACCAGGATGACTTGTCTGCAAGTGAACTTTCCGCGTAACTTGTGTGTTCTCCCGCAAGCCTGGAACATTATTGGCCAGAGCCAGGTTTTGAATACGCACGCGCAAAGCTTCTGGCATAGTACTGATGGTCGCGGGCGTATACCCATGAGGAAGGCCATCGGCTTGAATCTCGACAGGATGATCGGCATTGATGCGCAGAGATTTAACCCGGCAGCGTTTGATCCTGGGCTGTAATTCTCGTCGTCCTTGACTGATGGAGATCGCGTGTTTAATGTATGCAAACTTGCTAAAATGCCTGAAGATAATGACATCGAGCAGTCCATCATCCATAAGCGCATCCGGGGCAGCATGAAAATGTGCGCCGTAGAACGGCGCGTTGCATATGGTGACTTGAATAGCATGGTACTGATGACGTTCCTGGCCATCCAACGCTATTTTGAGTTTTACAGGCTGGAAGGTGAATAACGTAGTCAAGCCACTTACCACACCGCGTAAGGTTTTGAGGAGATTGGAGCTTTTGATTTCTTCTGCCGCTGGAAAGAGGGCTGCTTCAAACCCTATCCCTGCCACTTCGAGAAAAATCTGCCCGTTGATCTTCCCGACATCTATAGCGTGTGTTTCGCCTTCGGCGATGACGTTGCATGCCTCTTCAATGGTGGTGGGAATGCCAAGGCTATGAGCCAGGTTATTCATTGTACCCATCGCGATAATACCCAGGACGCTTTCCCGTCCAATCAGTCCACTTGCCACCGCATGGATGGTGCCATCACCGCCCGCGGCAATGACGATATCGGCATGTTCGTCGGCTGCTTTCCTGGCTAATCCTTCGCCTGCATCTTCCTCAGTGGTATACCATATCTCAGGTTCAATACCATGGGCGCGTAATCCATCCAGGATCATTGCTTCATGTGAGTCAAGTGTGTCATGTGCCTCGGCCATCATAGACGTACCTGATGTAGGGTTCAGAATCAGTACCGTTCTCATATTTTGTGATATCCTTTGGTGAAGAGAAGATCGCATTGTTGTCGCTTATTTTTTCTCTGTCCACATTCAAACACGGACACCGCGCTCGGAAGGGATACACTTCTATGGCTGATCCAGTGAAACTCATGCCAGATAGCAGCGAAAGCAACTTTTATGACGCTGACGTACCAGGGATGAATTTAATTGTCTGTTCCGAATATCCTGTGATATAAATCTTCGCCATAACTCGTTTGCAGTGGTTCGCCTTCGATTATTTTAAACGTTCGTCCTCCGTCGGTTTGCCTTTCAGCCCGCAGGAACATAGCGTTTTCCATTTTTTTGTCATAAAAACCATGCGCAAATTCATATAAATGTGTCACGAAGAAAACCTTGATGCGTTTTTCCAAGACTGCGCGAATTATCTGCCTTGCAATCTCCGAGCCTTCTCTTTCGTTTGTCGCGGCAAATGATTCATTAAACAGCACCATGGAATTTGACGTTATACTGTCTACGATAACGCTCATCCTGCTAAGTTCTTCATCAAGTTTGCCGCTTTTCATCGTAGCGTCTTCTTTCCGTTTGTAGTGCGTGAAAAGGCCGTCACAGACATTGGCACAGAAAGACTCAGCGGGTACAAACATGCCACATTGCATCATCAATTGAGCCAAACCTATGCTGCGCAAAAAAGTCGATTTGCCGCCCTGATTGGCACCTGTGATGATCACGAGGTCTTTTCTGTCAGCATTCACATCGTTGCTCACAATTCTTTGTTCCATGGTTAAAGCCAGACAGACATCGTATAATCCATGAAAAGAATGTCTGCGTTCGTCGGCAGCCACGGGCAGGGGAAAGGCCATTGACTCCCCCCTTTGGGCAAGTTGCCCATGGACATTCAAACCACCAATGTAAAAGGCCAATTCGGTGCGCAACATGGTAAAAAAACTGAGAATATGATCAGTGGACTGGGCGAGCGCATTGGCAACAAGGTTGATTCCCCTGTCTTTTAATTCCGACAAGGCCCTGGCACCACTATCATCGCGCTCACTGATAGAAAAGGTGTAAGCGGGCGGTTTTTCGGCGAAGATCTGCTCTATCCAACTCTGTTTCTTGTCGTGCGGTTTACGAAGAATGTAATTGGTACCTTGATTGCCTTTTCCCAGTTCAGAACTCATCAACACTCCGTTGCGAAATTTCAGCTCCTTGAGATGATTTTGGACGCTGGCGAAATAGTCATCATCAAGTTCTGCGTTGAGCATCGCGAAAAACGCTGTAAAGCCCTCTGACTCAAAGGTAGCGGCATGTTCATTGGCGAGATACTTTAGTTTTTTCAGCACGCCCACAAACATCTGCAACACTTCAAGCGATCTATAGAGTATCCCGGAGGGATATCTGCTGAAAAAGCCCCAAACCTTTTTCTCACTTTCAATTGCTTCTACCGCGATAGTGTAGATATCCCTGACAATGGCAGCGTTTTTGAGGCAATCCTGAAGAATATGTTGGCGATAGAGGATGATGTCCAGATCGTTTACACTTGACAAAATAGCTTTCTTTGCCACTTCAAATAAAAATTTGTCACCGAGTGCCATAGCGTTGAACAGCGTGTTTAATTCCAGGTCTTGTGTCAGTGCTTGTTCATTCGGCGGTAATTTTCGCTGTAGGTCAAAATCATGATCTTTATATATGAGAAAAGCCTTCATGATTGTATGCGCTCCTTTAAAGCATCGTATGTCAGTCGGTATTTTTCGGCAATTGCTATCGCATATGCAAGCCCGTCGGCTGGCTTTCTGACAATTTTATATGTGCGCAATGCCTGACTTTCGGGAACTATTGTACTGACCATGCTTACGGTTTTCTCACTGAAAGAAGCCAATTCATCGATGAACGTGACGCAAACGCACAACACATCCAATTGTAGTATTTTTTCCAATATCTTTTTGCTCAAAAATACCGCGTCGTTTACTGTGGTGGATGTGAAAATTTCATTCATGATGATCATACTGTTTGATGTGGCCTGGTTGAGAATAGTGTCAATTCTGACCAGATCATCCTGCAGTTTGCCTCTGAGATCTTTGATGTTTTCTTCCTTTTCAAAATGCGTGAAGAGACTGTCGAACAGAAAGAGCTGCGCTTCCCTGCCTGGGACGGGGCAACCTATACTGGCCAAATAATGCATCTGTCCGAAGGTGCGGGCGAAGGTAGTTTTCCCACCCTGGTTCGGGCCGGTTACGACAAGTATGCGCTCTTTCCCTTTCAGGTAAAAATCGTTGCAGACAACGGACGAGTGTTCGGTAATGAGTTTATTGGCTAGAGCTACATCAAACCCTTCATAATCATACACTTCCTTCCATGTCTTGGACATGTGCGGATAAGAGAACTTCAATCCTGCTCGTTTGATTGTCGCGATATACTCCAGATAGGCGATGTAAAATTGTATTTCGCGGTCAAAAATGGCTATCGTCTCATCCAGATACTTCTCGTTTTTCACACAGTAATCATCAAGATTGAAAAATAGGTCGGGGTACAATTTGGCTACCAAATCCAGTATTTGCGCTTCAACATGGTTCATATCCGGAAAGGTGGAAATCTTAACCCTGTAATCTTTGACCGCCCCCTGCTTGAATTTCGCGAATGTTGCCTCAACATCCGCACTGTAATCAATCTCAGATTCATATTTGCGAACCGTGACGCTGTTACCTCTTATGCGTAGGCAATATTTTACAGCGGACAAATCGACTTGAAGCTTTTTCGTTTCCGCCAAAAGCGATGGAAAACGGCCTGCATTGGCATAGTTTGTCGCATATTCGCGGAAGGCCAAAAAGCCACGCGATTGTACATCGACAAGGGTTAAATCATGGACCAGGCAAGTAACGGCGTCGCAATATATTTCCACCGCGTCCAAAAACCATCGTTCCTTCTGGTATTTGTAGTAAAGCTTACCTGCTCGGGTAAGATGTGCGCGCATCGTGTGCATTTTTTGCGCAAACGATTGTATATGCTCAAACAGCATTGTATTTTCAAGATCCCGCATTATTTCATGACGATACGTGATGGCGTCAATATCGTGCAAGGAAGTGTAAAAAAACGGCTTTAAATTATATTCCTGTTTACCGACCGTGATGGTGTCGATAATCTGATCAAGATTTAAATCAACAAAAAAGACAGGCACTTCAAGTGTTTCTTTTTTTAGACTGTCTTCAGTTCTTTCAAAGAGTATGCTGTGGAAAGTCATGGGAAAAACACCTCCTGGGCCATGGTGCTGACGCACAGCATCAACTCTATCGCCGCCAATGCCCGCGTGATAGCAAAACTCACTGACATAAAAAATCTCCCCTCTGGAGGCGACGCGCATAAAAAAAGCTGATAGGCTCTACGTTTTTCTCGTAGAAGCCATCAGCCGTCATCAGCGGTTCGGATTTTTCCAAAGGGGAGCTTCATCCCTTTGAAATAGGATAGCACTTTTTTATGGAGCCTGCAAGAAGAACGGGACTGCTTCTCCTTGCTCACTTCGCAGCAACTCTTGTAATTGCCATGACGAATGTCTATAATTGAGGGGTAGACAACTACTGGCGATGAAGCTCGCCTAATGCGCTACGCGCTGATAGCTTCTAGCGACCGACTACAGAGATCGTCGGCTGTTAGAAGCGTTTTTGTTCTCTAGAACCTCGCCAGCCCCTTAACTGGCATCAGCACGAGTACCAAAACGCTCCTGTCGATAGAGCTAACTCTGTGGTAGGGGCGTTTTGTCTGCTCTCGCGTCAGGCCACTATGCTGAAAAGGAAAGTCATGCAGCCGTGGTACCCTCATTCGTATAGGGTAGTCACGAGCCAAATGGAATATTCTCATCAGGAGTGAACGTATGGAATCAGATACTTCAAAGAAGGAAGCCAGGCAATTATCACAAAAAAAAGCTATCGCACTGAAGTTCGTTTTGCTGATCGGCGTCATGAGTTTTTTCGCGGACTTCACCTACGAGGGCTCGCGCAGTATCATTGGCCCCTATCTGGCCCTGCTCGGAGCGAGTGCAGTGGTGGTGGCGATTGTGACAGGCTTTGGTGAATTGCTTGGGTATGGACTGCGCCTGGTCTCGGGGCGACTGAGCGATCGAACCGGGCAGTTCTGGCCGATAACGATCTTCGGCTATATCATTCAGATGTTCGCGGTGCCACTGCTCGCGTTGGCGGGCAACTGGCAGGTTGCGGCCTTGTTGATTATCATCGAACGCGTCGGCAAGGCGATCCGCAACCCGCCCCGTGATGTCATGCTCTCGCATGCCGCCAAAGAGATGGGATATGGTTGGGGCTTCGGGGTACACGAAGCTCTGGATCAATCCGGAGCGCTGTTTGGACCACTGGTTGTTGCCGCGGTGCTGGCCTTGCGCGGTGAGTACCAGATCGCCTTTGCTGTGCTGCTCATACCCGCTCTCCTCACGCTGAGCATCCTGCTGGTTGCCCGCCTGACCTACCCCAGGCCAGAGGAAATGGAAGCGAATCCACCGGATATCAAGGCCAGCGGATTACCACGCGTCTTCTGGGTGTATCTGGCTGGGGCAGTGCTGGTAGCTACCGGATTTGCCGACTTCCCGTTCATCGCGTATCACTTCGCACGGGCCTCTATTGTGCCCGGTACGCTCATACCGGTGTTCTACTCCGTCGCGATGGGCGTCAGCGGAGTTGGCTCACTGCTTTTCGGGCGGCTCTTTGATCGGTTCGGGATCACTGTCCTTATCCCCCTGACGATCCTCTCGGCCCTGTTTGCGCCGTTTGTGTTCCTGGGCAACTTCTGGGTGGCACTCGTTGGGGTCGCGCTCTGGGGACTGGGTATAGGTGTCCACGAATCAATCATTCCAGCGGCTGTAGCAACGATGGTACCGGCGCAGCGGCGTGCTTCGGCCTATGGTCTCTTCACCGCAGGCTATGGCATCTTCTGGTTCCTGGGCAGCGTGATGATCGGCATCCTGTATGGTCTATCAATACCGGTGCTGATTGCTTTCAGCCTGATCGTCGAACTCGCTGCTATCCCCCTCTTCCTCCTGGTGAGGCGGCAGACTCGCCCTGTTTCGGCTTGATAGGAAGCGATCTAGATGTGTATAATTAGTTACAAGGAGATACAGATTGAGGTATGGTGGCCCACTTTGTAGAAGCGGCGGCGTGGTCGCCCGATGGGAAGCGCATTGTGTCCGGCAACGAAGATCATACGGCGCATGTTTGGGCAATAGCTTGACCCGTTCGCTCTCACCGGACAATGAGCACCGTGCAAGGTACATGCCTGCTCACCTTCTCTGCCGTTGTTCCCAGGAACATGACCCACGCTTTTGAATGCCCGCTGCTCCCTAGCACCACCAGGTCGAAGCTCCCCTCCATGGTGAAGTCGATAATGGTGCGAGCCGCATGCCCTGCCCGTATCTCACTTTTGAGTTCCACCCCGGCATGCAGGGCACGCAGATAGGCCACGGAAAGTGCTTCCTGGAAGTAGTGGTTCGCGAACTCCTTCTCTTCCTGCACTTCGCTCACGGTAGCAGCATAATGTGGTAGCCGTTCTTCAACGGCTAGCACCCAGAGTTCCGTGTTGAAGGTGGTAGTAAGCTTGAGTGCGACATCCAGTGCTCGTTTTGCCCCTGCTGAGCCATCATAGGCCAACAAGATTTTTCGGAACATCTTCGTCTCCTCACAGGATGCTGCAAGGCGAGCCTCATCGCCATCGTGTTTCTGCTTCTTTGAGTATACGTTGTAGAGGAGGAAGAAGGCAAATGCTCTGGCCGCTCTTTGCTTTGTGTGGCACTTGACGTTCGTTGCGACGGTTGCGTATACTATAGCTACGTTTCAGAATCTGGTCTCGCGATGAGGCTCGCGTAACGCCACCAGGCTAATGGCTTCTACATGCCGTGCAGCACAGTATAGGTGCTGTAGTTGGCAGTAGAAGTTTTTTTTATGGGAAACACATACCGGTTCATGGAGCAGTCTCTTTTGGCTCACCTTTCAGGGGGATCGGCTCCATCCTTGCAGGCAATCCCGCTGTTCGATGAAGGATGGCAGAGGGAGACGAGAAGCAGATGAGCGAGGACCATATGCATGATGCCAAGAAATCAGGGCGACGCTCGGCAACACCGGCCATGGTGATCGAGGTGCAGGTACGCCAGCCGCGGAGTGACTGTCCCATCTATACCTGGGATCGCGAACGAGAGTGCATGCGCGTGACGGACATCTACCGCGCCACACCAGGATCACCTGCCGACCTTGCCTCGTTCCACGTAGAGGGGCAGGTAGAATTCCCTCTGCTCTTGCTGACCACGCCGAGTTTTGCTCCGGGAACGCTGGTGCAAGCACGGTTGCTCGGCGCATTGTGTCACCCCTTTCTACACAACAAGGAAAGAGCGTTCCCGGCGGATGGGTGGGTGTTCGTCGCCGTCGCGGAAGTTGATGCATCCCTGGCTACCTATCACTCTATCGACATGCTCCCCGCGGCGCAGGTGGCAGCAATGAAGACCTATGTGCAGACACAAGCGTGGGATGAGCTCCAGCAGACTGCGGGAGAGATTATCTCCTGTGATGCTGAGGCAGTGGCCAGGTCTATCCGTGAGACGCGATTGCTCTTGAAGCGTGAACAACGGACGCACTCCAAGGGGAAGGGCTGGCTCAGACGCGACGAGGAGGAAGAGAAGCTGGTTGCTTGGCGAGCTATTGAGGGCCTCTCAGAAGCACTGCGTGTGCAGCTTCTTCGTGACAAAGCACTTCAAGCTGATCCCACTGCGCCTCATGCCCAGGCAGAACATCTCATCCGTTTCGTTCCCCAACGCTTCCAGCAGGCACTGAGCGACCTCTTGCTCGATGATGAACGCTTATTGGCCTTTCTAGAGCGACCCCTGCTGCGTCACCGGACGGGATGGTTGGGGATGCAGACATGGCGTTCCAATGAGGGCTTGTTTCTCATCACTGACCGGCAAGTCCTCTGGCTGCGTGATTTTCTTACGCCGGGTAGCAGTTTCTTGCCCGGTGGCTACATCGCCCACATGGCTCCCTTGGAGCGACTACAAAGCATAGCACTCCTACCGTCAGGGAAGGTCGCAGGCGAGTTCGCTGACCGCATAGAGCCACACGACTCACCATACCAACGGCTGGTGATGGAGGTGGCAAGCTCTACCGGAAGCGAACTCTTTACCGCCGAGTTTCCAGACAAGGCGGAGATAGTAAAAGCACTCGCACGGATGACGAGCATCCTGCGTGCATTCCTGCCCTCCCCCAGAGGAACGGATGATCGGCGCGTACGCCGCCTGCCCGTTGTCGAAGCATGGGTGCCTCGCGGTGCGGAGGCCGAACAACTCGCGCTGCTGGGGGGAACGGTTCCTCCGGCTATTGCCGAGCAGCTAGAGTCACGACTCTCATACCTGTTGAAGACAACAGGAGAAGAGGTGCTGGCTTCAGCATTAGTTCCGGCCCTGGAGGACTACAAGAGCCCGGCACGCCTGGTCGCGCTCACGCGTCGCACGCTGCTGGTCCTCGAAGATGCTCGCGGCACGTCCCGTCGCTCGTGGGGAGAACGTGCGAGCCAGACCGAGCACATGCACTGCTACGACCTGACAACGACCTCATCCGCGCAACTACGCCAGTCCCTGCTCGGATCGAGCCTGAGCATCTTTGTGCCACAGCCCGATGGTCACACCCAGCAGCACGTCTTTCCCTTTCACAGCCCGGCGATTGCCCGGTTTTTACCGTTGTTCACACGCCTGCGCCTCTTGCTCGGCGCACCGTATCACACAAGTTGAGCGAGCGTTTGATAGGATGAGAGGATTCCCCCATGGCAGATGTTGAAGAGAACTGAACCCATGAACAACAGTGGAAAGCTCGCCTGCTTAACGAGAGTCAGCGACGTTCACTTGCCACAGTAGCGCGGCGGGTTGAACTCGCGGCCTGGTGCCTGGAGGAGTGGTTGACGCGGGAAACGCCCCCACAACTTGCACTCACCCGTTTCACCGATCCGCCCGATTTGGCCCAGCGCACCGCACTGCTGCGCCTCGCGCAACACGTCCATCAGGAGGTAGCAGTTCTTGCAGCAGACTACAACTTGGCGGTTGCCGAGGAGAGCTTTGTACGCAGCACGAGGGGGGAGTTTACCTTGTTATGGTGCGACTTAGAAGACAGCCGACCGCAGAAACTATACTGGACCCATAGAACGAGGCCAAAAAAAGAGGCTGGGTAAGATACGATCAAAGCATGAAAAGACAACATACAGCGAACTTCAAAGCCCAAGTGGTTCAAGAGTTATTGAAAGAAGACAAAACGATTGCCCAAATTGCCGCAGAATATGAGGTTCATCCAACTCAACTCCGGCGATGGAAAGCCATCGTAGTCGAAGGCTTGCCAAGTCTCTTTGAAGAAAAAGACTCGATGGTGGCGATGCGAGCGGAATATGAAGAGCGTTTAAATGGACTCTATGGAGACATCGGGAGGTTAACGACACAACTGACCTGGTTGAAAAAAAAATCTGGCATGGGACCTGAGCCGAGATGAGCGTCTGCGCTTGATTGAACGAGAGAGCGAGGAACGGATCGCGTGCGCATCCGGGTGGAGCTCTTGAGTGTAAATCGGTCGGGAGTCTACTACCAGCCACAACCGCCTTCACCAGCAGAAGTCCAGCTCAAACATCGCATTGATGCGATCTACACCACATGGCCGTTCTATAGAATCGCGAAAGATCACGGCTCAGCTCCAACTGAAAGGAGTGGAGGTCAACCGCAAAGCGATCCAATGACACATGCGCGAGATGGGCATTGCAGGGATCTGTCCTGGTCCAAATCTGAGTAAGCGTACGCAAAAGGAAGGCATCTTTCCCTATCTGTTGCGTCATACGACCAGTCACTATCCCAATCATATCTGGGGCATCGATATCACGTACATTCGCTTGAGAGGCGGCTGGATGTATCTGGTCGCTCTGCTGGATTGGTACTCGCGGTATGTGGTGAGTTGGGAACTGGACCAGACGCTGGAATTACCCTTTGTCTTGACTGCACTCGAACGCGCTCTGGCTCAGGCTACGCCGACCATTTGCAATAGCGACCAAGGAAGCCATTTTACCAGTCCGTAGTATCGGCAACTCCTTCAAGCGGCAGAAGTGCAAATTAGCATGGATGGCAAAGGACGCGCCTTAGACAACATTTTCACGGAGCGGCTCTGGCGTACCATTAAATACGAAGAGGTTTACATGCATGACTATGCTTCCCCAAAAGAAGCTCGTCAGCAGTTGCGCGACTATGTACCGTTTTACAATCACTAGCGCTTACATCAATCGCTGGACTATCAAACCCCTGCTGCTGTCTATTTTCGCCAGATGGATCAAGGTGCAGTTGTTCAGCAGTAACCCGAAAAAGGAAACCGTGAGTGGACAAGGAGGGACATAAAACGCATTCGTCCCTTCGCGTTTTTCATCAGTCAAGGAGGATTTTGTATCTTCACACGAGTACTTCTTTTGTCTTGACAAATGGGCCTACCCTACGCTATACCGCCAATCTTGCGCAAATGCGTTCTATGCTTGCGCTGGATGAGTTTATTGATACGCCGGTACGTCAACTTTCCCTGGGGCAGCGTATGCGTGGGGACCTGGCGGCAGCATTGTTGCACGACCCAGAACTGCTCTACCTGGATGAGCCAACCATCGGTTTAGATGTGGTCGCGAAGGCGCGTATCCGTGAATTTCTGCTGGCGATCAATCGCGAACGTGGTGTGACGGTGTTGCTGACGACGCATGATATGGACGATGTAGAGGCACTTTGCCCGCGCATGCTCATCATCGACCATGGGCGCAAACTCTATGATGGGGCTGTCTCCGCTATTCGCGAGCGTTTTGGCGGTACACGAACGCTCATTGCCGTATTGGATGCGGCGGAGTTAGCTACTCTGCCGCGTGATAGCGCAGGCCAACTTCTTCTGGAACAGTTGCCGGTAGGGGTACACCTGGTACGGGCCGAGGCACCACGCCTCTGGCTTGGCTTTAGCCGCGAAGGTATACCCGCGCATGAGCTGGTAGCGTGGTTGGGTACAAGTTACAAACTGCGCGACGTTACCTTCCAGGAGCCAGAGATCGAAGACGTGATTCGCCGTATCTACGAGGAAGGCTTATTGCTGAAAGACACGATACAAAGCTCCTGATAAACTCTGCTGTATGCTTTAGCACATGTTCGTCATTCACATGTGCTCCTCATCAACAGTATGGAGTGCATCACCCCAGTGCAGGTCGCGAGCCTGACGGAACGCGGCTTTGTCCTTGCGGGTGACAACGGCATTTTTTAATCCTTTGGATGTGCAGAGTTCCAGGTGTATATGGCCGGGGCGAATCTGTGGATGTCGGATAACGCGGCTCTCGATAGGTGTACCGGGTGTGCGGGAAACAGCAATATAGGAAAATTTCTCGTCTTCGTAAGATAGATCAGCTTGCTTCACTGAGCGATGAAGCTGTGTACGTGTAATGCGCTGGGCAAAATGGCACCAATCGTCGTTGGCCATAGGACATGCTAAAGCGTGTGGACATGGTGCGAGGATGTGTGCTCCTGCCGCGATCAGTTGTTGGCGGGCGATACGGATGTGAGAAAAGCCAACAGGTGTGCCTGGCTCAATAATGACTAACGTGTCTTCTGTTATTGACCAGAGCTTTGCAATATAGGCCGCACGTTTTGTGGTGTCCAGCTCCCCAAGCACATAGGACGTAGTGACAAGGTCACAAGGCGCATGACTCCACTGGCTGAGCAGATCAACTTTTTGCCAATGTGCATGTTGGAGCGCGGGAGAACGAGCATGGGTAGATAACTGCTTGCCAAAAGCAATCATAGCCTCTTCACGTTCAAGTAATATTACCTGCTCTAGCTCCGTCCATAGTTCACTGGTGGCCCACATAGCGGTTCCCGGTCCGGCACCTGCGTCTAGCATCGTACGTGGCTGCCAGATTGGTTTGCGAGCGCGTACTGCGGATAGTACCGCGTAGAGAGCGGCAAAGGTGGCGGGGAGGCGCACGGCAGCATAAGCTTGAACATCGGCATATGAGTGTAAGAACGAACCGTCGTTGGTTGGTTGTCTGCTACGATAGCGCAGCGATAAATTGGCAGCGGCCTCTGTTACCTGTTTTTGGGAAACGTTGGCGAGTTCGTGTGATAAAGCGAGGCGGAGGCTAGCGGGCAATTCCATGTAGGTCTATCCTTGTAAGCGGTACATTTTTCTTATGCCCAGTCTACCATGTCTGGCAACTTGACTCAGGATTGTGCCAGCACATCTTCCACGTTATCGCCTTGAATATGTACGTTCCCCGTGCGTTCGACGTGGAGTTCTTCTTTTTGCAGAGTCTCTGTAATGGGTTTCATCTCCTGAATGATCTTTTTTGTGATGGTGATCTCTTCGATAACCATCGGCGTTTTCTGAATGGATACCTGTTCCTCGCGTACCAGGATGGTCAAGGGTTTGCCGTCTGTCAGGGTTACAAGTTCCCCTTCGCCGTTTTCGGTAGCAGCAGTAGTAGTGGTAGCAGCGGAGATGGCAGAAGGTTGACCATTGAATGATATATGCTCGATAATGACCTCTTCGCGGGTAACAGGCACTCTAAAAACCTTTTCTTCTGTAATCACTCTCTTGTGGATCCGAATTTCGCCTGTCTGTACCCAGTTTTTTTCAATGTGCAGTACCTCTTCACGTAGCTGTAGCGTCTGGTCGTTTCCCTCGGCCAGACTGGCCCCGCTATCCACATGGGAAGTGGCATTATAAGCACCACTCAAGCGTAAAATGTCTGCGGCCTCTTGTTGTCGATCAGCCGTTTTCACGGCAACGATAGTGCGACCAGAACGATACTCGTTGTCGTAGAGTTGTGCTTCATCCGGGGAAAGGCCCATACCGATAAGCCCATCAAGGATACCAGCATCACCCTTTTGTACTGAAACCTTGATCTGGTCGTTAGTAAATCCAGCCTTTTGGAGCTCCTGTACCGCCTGTTCAGCTAAGGCTCTGTTTTCAAAGATGCCTGCTATCACTAAACGTTCAGTTATTGCCATCTATGTTCTCCCTTCAGAAGATTTGTGCGCCAGAAAATCAAGGTATTCTGCTATTTCACTATTCTTCTTGCAGAAATGGGGAGTGCCGCGGCACTCCCCATTCGCACACTCATCAAGTAACTGTAAAGCTATCGCAATTGACTTACTGGTTGTATGTCTGGTCAGGGTTACCCTGCACGTTTACGTCGCCTGAGCGGTCAATGCGAGCCTCTTCCCTCTGCACCGTATCGGAAACCTGCTGATTCTCCTGGACGACGCGCTTCCCGATATTGATCTCTTCTTTAACGACTGGCTGCTTGGAAACATTCACCTGCTCCTCGCTTACTGGGACGCGGATATGTTCATCCTGCCCAATCGGTGTATTAGAAGGGGTAGCATCGGTAACTGGAGTGCGTTCGATGTATACTTCCTCGCGGTTGACCGGTACGTTAATCGTTTTTTCCTCGCTAACAACATCCTTGTGAATGCCAACTTCGCCGGCCTGCACCTGCTGCTTGGTGGCTGTCAACTGCTCCTCACGTAACTGAATCTTCTGCGCTCCGGTAGTATCATAGTTTGTCTGATCAGTCTGTGCTGTAGCGTTGGCAGTTCGACCCATACGACTATTGGCATCGTATGCACCGTTGCGCATCAAGATATCGTACGCCTCTTGCTGCCGATCATCCGTATTGATGGTGACGACAGTTCGGCCTGCCAAAAACTCGTCGTTGTAGAAGCTGGCCTCGTTTTGTGGTAAGCCTAAGCCCGCCAACGAGTCAAGTATGCCGTTTCCCCCTTTATGGACCGAATACCTGATCTGATCACTAGTGAATCCGACATTTTGGAGATCGGCCATCGCCTGTTGCGCCTGAGCATCATCTGAGAACACTCCCGCTACAATGGAAGAACGATTGGTTGTTGACATAAAGTATCCTTCTTTGATTTACTTGACGGAAATAGATGCGTTTTTAGCATTCTATTATACATACACCGCCATGCATTACTGTTTTCAAAAACGTCCCTTTGTCCTCATATATTTGAGCTTATGGGGACCGTATGGTAACGTCAGCCTTACACTTTTTGAAGATGTAAGTTCCTCCCTTTCCACGGAGTAAGTCTATAAAAAGTTACAATATTTAACCTATTTTTATGCAGAGCTTTACTTAAAGTCGTGGCAAATTGAAACGGCGTGAAAGGAAGGAAGGAAGGAAGGAAGGAAGGAAGGAAGGAAGGAAGGAAGGAAGATCAAGGAGCTGTACTGAAAATTCATAGAAAATATGGTAGCATAACTTCTCCTTGCGAACTATTGTAGGCAAGGAAAAGCTAATACGAAAGCGAGCCTTGAAGAGTTACAAGTAGTAGGGACAGAGCGAAAAACAGGCATACAAGAAGGTATGGCAGAAAAAGGTGATAGCATAGCCATCAACCGGGAAAAGGCACCCCTAAGTAATTGGCAAAAGAAGCATCAAACCAGAACTTCTTCGAAGCCATCCATTAACTTCTGAATCTCACGGAGGCGACGCTCGGCTTGTTCGACGTTTTCCAGAGCCTGGGCCAAAATACGAGCCTCGATTGAGGTATATGACTCCGCGATGTCAGGGTCAATAGTACCACCAAGCAGCTCAAGTGCGCGGTTCAGTTTCGTTTCAACAGTTGCAGTTGCCATTGTTCTTACCTCTCCCTTATTCAAGGATTACAGGACGAAATAGACGAGTTGATCTACGCAAAATGGTAAACTACCAGGAACTAGCACGCACTCGCTAGAAACTACTTTCATTACTCAATACGTTAACCAATAGCAATTGGTTACACCCGTAACGATAGAGTTTCTCAAGCTTTCCAATACACATAACGTACATCTCTACCCATATTACATGAGATGACGAAAAAAGCCAAATCGGGGCTACCAATATTCCTACTCGTGACTTTTCCATCCGGCTCTCTGCTTCACTTTTGACGGCTGGTGGTAGTTCGTGAGCGTTGCTTGTGCGGGGTGGACTGCACTTCTGGCTGTGCAATCCACCCCGCACAGGAAAGCCTCTTACTTTACTGTAATCGTCAGATTCATATTCGTATGAATGGTGCAATAGATATGATATGTTCCCGCGGTGGAAAATGGCCCAATATCGTGAGTATCCTTACCAGAGAAGCTCTGATTGACCGTCGGCGCTCCCGCCTCCTTAGCAGGTTTGGCGGTACCACTTGCGTCCCACGAGCCATTTTGGATGATATGTGGTACGGCATCATCATCGACCAAGGTCAACATTGATCCTTTGGGAATCGTGGTAGTGGAGACAAGGAAATTCGTCAGTCCCATATGGACAGTTGTTCCGCCTCCACCGCTGCCGCCATTATTCCCGCTGCTGGGGGTGTTGCTGCTGCTCGCTGTAGGGCTACCAGGACGAGCGCAGGCGGCTAGTAGGAGACTGCCAATTGCTAGCACAGCAAGCACTGTAGTCAGAAATCCGAGTCGTTTTTTACTCATGCGTTACTTCCTCTCAAAAATGCCTTTTTATGGTGGTTATTCGTTCCAACCTGAGCTAGAGCACAGCGTGATGGAGCGAATAAAGAGAACTACTATCTATTGTAATTCACATCATAGAGGTGTTTGCAAGTCAGAGGAAATCAGGTGCTTACCTGATATCCTCTCGGAAAAGCACCTGATATCCTCTTTCATCAGATACTTACGTAACTGTACAATAAATAATCTCATCAGGAATATATTAAGCAACATTAGATAATGATAAAAAAGTGAATGGAAGTGCTTTATTTATTGACTTTCTGGAAAACCCTATGCTATGCTTTTTATATGGTTCTTGCATGGATGTTCAGAACGCGAAAGTACACGGTGCCTTTAGGATGAACCGGGCAAGTTACTAGTGTAGACAATAATTTGGCTTTGGGCCATCAGAACAGTCTCCAGAAGGAGGAGTAATATGGCAGATAAAGGAATGGCGGAGCATCACGCGGCAGTAACAGTCAATGCTCCAGTACAGCAGGTCTATGGGCTTTTTACCCACTTCAATGACTTCCCCAAATTTATGAGCTTTGTGAAGGAAGTCACCTACTATGATAATCAGCGCAGCCACTGGATGGCCGAAGTAGTAGGCCGACATGAGTGGGATGCGGTCAACGAAAATTGGATTGAAGGTCGCCAAATTGGTTGGCACTCAACTAATGGCTTGGAGAATATGGGACGTGTAACGTTTCAGCCAATGGGAACGAATCAGACCCGTGTGGATGTCAATGTTATGTACAACCCACCCGCCGGTGTACTTGGCGATGTGGGTGAAAACCTGGGCGCGGGCAGTCGTTTTGACGCTGTGCTCCAGCACGATATGGATAATTTCGCACGCATGGTAGACAATGCTCCTCCGGGTGCGCTCGATCCTACCGCGTCGAATTACCTCTTCCACAGCAGTAGTGCTGCAGCTAAAGGTAGCACGACCGGTCGCCAGGATGAGACCATGGATCGTGACAACACGGGATACCCCGACAGCAGCGTGAATACTGACAATACAGGATATTCTACCGGCACGGGGTATGCTAACGCAACTACGCCCCCTGACAATAGCGGGTACTCCAACGACACCTCCTATCGACCAACCCTGGACCAGGATATCATTAATGATAACGTCGCTCCGAGTAGCGCGGGAACAGGTGGAGTTATGCCAAATGAAAGTGGCATGCGTAATCCTGTTATGCCAAACAGAGGTGATGTCACAAATCCTGTTATGCCTAATAATGGTGGCGTCCCCAATCCGGTGGTACCCAATGAAGGCAAAGGACGCAATCCTGTGATGCCAAACGAGAGCGATGCCTCTGACCCTGTGATGCCGCCAGAGCGGGGTACCACGAACTACTAGAGCGAGATAGTCAGGAGAGATAAATAACCGCTCTCTCTTCGTAGAAGACATGGCGAATGCTAGCCATGTCTTCTCTTTTTTTGGTGTAAGGAAAGGCGGTAGAGGCGGCAGAAGCAATAGAGGTACCCTTTGAGTGATTTCCAATACTTTCCTTTTTGAAGTTGGTTTGACATTGACTTTTCTGGCATACCATGGTATACTTGTAAGTGTTCCGAGTAACAAAGGAACACACCAGGGAAGCAAAAAGACCCTGGCACAAGGCGCGGACCTTGCATTCGTAAGATTCCGAAAGGAGACATTATGATGCCAATGAAGAAACCAATACGCGTTTTAGGGATGGTGTATCAAATTGACTAAGAGGGCCCGTAAAGACGGGCTTCCGAGCCTCTGAGCGTCGAGCCACTACCTGATTTACCGTGACTAAGTCTTGTTTTATACAGAATAGCCGGTCTTAACGATAACCTATGTCTCAGGTTGGCAGAGGTAAGCAGAGGGAATGTTGCTTCAGGGCATTTACTTCATAATATCTTGCCCGTTGTGTTTGCAATATAACTCGGTTGACGTACCACGGGAGTTGTGAAATAAAATGACACAGTAGGATCAGATAACGAGATTATCTGATCCTTTCTGTTTTTGGTTGTCGTGCTCTCTGTATCTCCTCATATGTTTCTAGTAAGTATCCAGCTTTCCTTTAGCCTCTGCTTTGTCCTCATTAGTAACTCAATACTGCCTGGGAAACTCGGAATGACCTTGACTAACAGCTTGTTTGTGGAGCTTAGCTGTGCTATGATTTGTTGATACATTGAGCTGGAGGATAAACGAGCTTGGCAAGGAAAAAAAGGAACTTCGGTGGATGGGCATCGTATTGCGGCGAGCGGATACTGTCCCACTAGCAGAAAAACGTCAAATCGAGGAGCGACTCAACATGTATGACGACTTATTCGAAAAAGACCCCAAGATGCAGAGAATCCGCGCCGAGAGTGAAGCAAAAGGTAGAGCTGAAGGCGAGGCTAGAGGTGAAGCCAAAGGTGAAGTTAAAGGTGAGACCAGGGGACTCCAAACCGCATTGATCACCGTAGTCGAGAATCGTTTCCCGCCGCTGGCAAAGTTGGCACATGAGAAGGTGAAACGGATCAATAAACCTGATGCGCTCACGATGTTGCTGAAAGGGATAACTGTGGCTCCTGATGAGGCCACGGCTCGTTTACTGCTTGAACTGCTAGCGGCATAAGAAAACAGGATGTTTTCCTGTCACATCTATATGCTCGCCAGCGTTTGCATCCAAAGAGAGCGGGATACTGATAAAACACATCAGTATCCCGCTCTCTTTGGATTTTCCTGTTAATCTTCGAGCGAGAGCACGGCCATAAACGCTTCCTGCGGGATTTCCACGTTGCCAACCATCTTCATGCGCTTCTTGCCCTCTTTCTGCTTCTCCAGCAGTTTGCGTTTGCGGCTAATGTCGCCGCCATAACATTTGGCAAGGACGTCTTTGCGCATAGCTTTGACCGTTTCGCGGGCGATGATGCGTGAGCCGATAGCGGCCTGAATGGGTACCTCAAACAATTGGCGGGGGATGAGGCTGCGCAGCTTCTCGACCAGGTTTCGTCCCTGGTAATAGGCCTTGTCGCGGTGCAAGATCAGCGAAAGGGCGTCCACGGGATAACTATTGACGAGGATATCCAGTTTCACCAGATCGGCCTCGTGATAGCCACCAAAGCTGTAGTCGAGCGAGGCATAGCCCTGTGTGCGCGATTTGAGCTGATCGTAGAAGTCCACAATCAGTTCTGCCAGTGGCATTTTATAGGAGAGGAGGACGCGCTCAGCCTCGATGTATTTTATTTCTTTGTAGGTGCCACGCCGCGAAGTTACCAGTTCCATAATGGTACCGATGTAGCGCGTGGGTGTGAAAATAGAGATATCCATCCAGGGTTCTTCGATTTTCTCAATATCGACCGATGCCGGGAAATCGGCTGGATTGTCCACTCGCACCATGGTGCCGTTGACCGGTGTCACATAATATTCCACGCTTGGTGCGGTCGCTAGGATGTCCAGGTTATATTCGCGCTCCAGTCGTTCCTGGACAATTTCCATATGCAATAATCCCAGGAAGCCGCAGCGGAAGCCAAAGCCGAGCGCGTTAGAGGTCTCCGGCTCATAGAACAGCGAGGCATCATTTAATTTTAAGCGATCCAGAGCGTCGCGCAAGAGCGGGTAATCGCTACCCTCAACTGGAAAGATACCAGCAAAAACCATCGGTTTAGCTGGTTTGTAGCCAGGGAGAGCCTCGATATGCCCAAGCGCACTGGGAACCGTCACGGTATCGCCAACGCGGCAATCTTTGACATGCTTGAAGCCAGTGGCGATATAACCCACCTCACTGGTAGTGAGTACACCGGAGGGGATCAGGCGCGGCTGGAAATAACCTGTTTCCAGGATTTCCGCGCTACTGCCTGTAGCCATCATCACGATGCGTTCGCCTTCGTGTAACTGCCCATCAATAATGCGCACGTAGGCAATTACGCCCTTGTATGAGTCATAATGCGAGTCGAAAACCAGCGCACGGAGGGGACTATCGACGTTGCCGTGAGGCGGCGGAATCTGCTTGATGACGGCTTCCAGAATCTCCTGTGTGCCGATACCCTCTTTGGCGGAGGCCAGGATACAGTCCTCTTTGGGCAAACCAATCACTTCCTCGACCTCTTGCTTAACGCGTTCGGGGTCGGCACTGGGCAGGTCGATTTTATTGATCACAGGAATGATGCTGAGATCGGCCTCTACGGCCAGGTAGAGGTTTGCCAGCGTTTGCGCCTCGATGCCTTGCGTAGAGTCGATGACCAATAATGCACCTTCACAGGCGGCCAGGCTGCGCGACACCTCGTAGGTGAAGTCTACATGCCCAGGAGTATCGATCAGGTTAAGTTCATATTCTTCACCATTGAGAGCGGTATAGCGCATCCGCACGGCCTGTGCCTTGATGGTGATACCCTTCTCGCGTTCCAGGTCCATCTGGTCAAGCGTTTGTTCCATCAATTCCCGTTTGGAGACGGTGCCAGTATATTCCAGTAAGCGATCAGCCAATGTTGACTTGCCATGGTCAATATGAGCAATGATGCAGAAATTTCTAATATGTGCTTGATCGGTCATTATTCGATAATTCCTCCGCACAACACCTCATCACCGTCCGCGCCGCCGTAGAAGACGGCTGCTTGCCCAGGTGTGATGGCACGCTGTGGGCGTGAGAGTGTCACGTTCACACGATTTCCCTCGAGGGGAGTGACCAGTGCAGTTACTTCCGGTGCCTTGTAGCGCACACGCGCCGATGCCTCAAAAGGCGCAGTGGGTGTTTCTCCACTGAGATAGTGCACCTTCCCAACGGTAAAGTTGCTTTGCTCCAAGCCAGCCGCCGGGCCAACGACGAGCGCATTTTGGATGGCATCAATTTTGAGGACATGCAGTGGCTCTAGCGAGGTCAGGCCCAGTCCTTTGCGCTGCCCAATGGTATAAAAAGCCAGTCCGCGATGACGCCCCAGCATGTTACCCTGTAGGTCATAGATTGGCCCTGGCTTGGGGAGCGTGAGGAGCGGTTTCGTGCTCGTTGCCGTTGCTACTCCTGCCCCTACCAGCTCTTGTTCCTCAATGGCATTGGCGGCATAGCGGTTAATAAAGCCGCGGTAGTCGTTTTGCGCGACGAAGCAAATTTCCTGGCTTTCCGCTTTGGTTGCCACCGTCATGCCGCGTTCCGCTGCCATAGCTCGCACTTCGGTCTTTGTATAGGGACCCAATGGAAAACACGCGTGAGCTAGTTGCTGCTGATTCAGGACATGCAGGACATAGGACTGATCTTTGCTAAGGTCAACCCCACGCCGCAATCGTCGCTTGCCCGTAATAGGATGGTCATCAACGAGCACGTAATGTCCCGTAGCCATATAGTCGGCATCCAGCGCGAGTGCGCGGTTGAGCATCAGCGTGAAGCGAATATGGCGGTTACAGGTCAGGCAAGGGTTGGGGGTACGCCCAGCTACGTACTCCTCGTAGAACATATCCACTACGGACGTCTTGAATTCTTCCTCCACGTTGACCAGATAGAACGGGATATCGAGCATACGCGCAACGCGTCGTGCATCATCAACCGATTCGAGGGAGCAACATTTATTTTGGGCAACACGTTCAACGCCGTCATCTTCGATGACCCCTGGTTCCGACCAGAGGCGCAACATAATACCAATAACTTCGTGCCCCTGTTCCTTGAGTAATGCGGCGGCTACTGAACTGTCAACGCCGCCGCTCATAGCGACGACTATTCTTGCCATTGTCTGCTCCTGTATCTCTTGTCTGGTTGCTTGTCGAATAGAAAAAAGGACTAGCCTGTTGTGGGCTAGTCTTGTGCGATTGCGATTGCGTTTTTGTGCGTGCTTTGCTGGTCGATGCCCTTTTGTACCACGTAAACGATAGCACAGAGTCCTTAGCTTGTCAAATAGTATGGACCGCATTTTTGCGCGGGAGGCATGACCCCTCGACTGAATGCGTTCCTTCGTGTATAATGACGGCAATATATCTTTTCCGTCCAACTTTTCTATTGGTTGGGTGAGGGACATTGCGAGAAGAGCGTATTATAAGTACGTAGCGCAACGCATTGGAAATAAACGTGCGGTAAATCGTGTAGGATAGCAGTATCTCGAAAATATATCCGGTTAGGCAGGGCAATCTCTTCTGTCTATCGGCTAAGGAGTGAAGAACGATGCCAAAGAAGTCCGCGGCTGTGCGTACGGGAGCGCAGCGCAATAAGCCAAAGGTGCAAAAAAGCTTTGAACTGGTGCGACCGGCTTCAAATGACCGGGTAGAGCCTGAGACGGTTGCTAGTGATGCGCTCGTGACAGTTGCCGACGTTTCCGCTATCGAAGAGGAAGGGACGAAGCCGCAAGCACTAAAACAGTCAGTAGCGAAGTCGCGTGCAATCACGAGTAGCGCAAGTAGCGCGGTTAGCACAACAAAGGTACCTGAGGCAGTCAGTCCGACTCCTGAAGTCAGTACACCTCCCAAGGGTAGTGCCGCTGCTCGCCTGGTGGCTCGTCGTCAGGCCAATCAGAAGGCTCAACAGCGTGCCGCTGCTTCATTAATCACAGCGGAACACTTTGTCTATGTACGCAAAGACCTGCGTTTCATCGCCATATTAGCCATCATTATGTTCGCGGCGATTATCATTCTGCATTTTGTGCCTGGCATTGGCTCTTAAAAGAGATAACAGCTTGCAAGCTGCCATAGGCAATGAGAAGTTCGAGAAGATAGGCAGAACCTGGAGAGTAGCGGAGATAAAACGAAGAAGCACTGGTTCTTTTCACGCAGTGCTTCTTTTTATTGTTCGGGTGGCTTGAATAGAGGCCGGATAGTCCTCAATGCCATATATGCGAAGGTCTGGTTAGTGTACGAGCGGGCTGGTACCCAGTCCGGCAGGAATACCATGACGGTGTGCTGCTGGAATAGTCACGCCCAAAACGCGCTGCATCGCCATCGTGTGGCTACAGTCGCCCCAGTCATTAAAGAAACGACAGGTACAAGTCCATTCACCATTGTCAAAAACGGTGGTATGTACATCGTTTTCGCCCCGGAACGTTGCTTCAAAGCGGGTAAACTGAATCCGTTCGGGTTCTTCGGCATAACGCTTGGCTTTTGCGATCTTACTGATCATACTTGAGTTCATGATCGGTACACTCCTTATTAGTTGGCAACCACTCCGTATCCACTTCTTGATTGCACTATACGCTGTTTTTCAGCGTATGTTCCAATTGTTGCGCACTTGGTTTGCTTTTGTGGATTTCTTACTATATGTACCTGGCAAGGAGCCAGGATAACTGAATAGGCTGTCTCTTTTAACGCTTCCTCCTTTCTTCTTGTAAATAGATGCTCTCGTCCCAAGAGCTTAGCAGTGGCCCATAGAAGAAAAAATTGATGAGCCCGGCATCCAGTGCGCTGATAAGATGCGTGAAAAATAAAAAACACCAGGGCAAAACATCCCTAGTGTGTTATCTATGTGTCATCGCGAGCAATCACTGCGTCCCGCGGTGATGCTATCCGTGATGCTGTCGAGACTGAATCCATGTTTTCCTACTTCATCCCCATGCAGCCAACAACAAGCGAGGCTGTATGTAACGCCTCTGTTGTTTTACCAAACAAAGGCTTGAACTTGCAAACGTTGGATATCTCCTTGTGATTGGATTGATTATACCATATGAAAATGAGATTGTCCATCCCAAAAGGTGTCAAAAATGTGTATTTTTGGCAATGTACCTGGATAGATTGCTATTTGTGAACAGTTTGTGATTTCTCACCCAAGCCAATCTTTTCCAGTTATATGCAGAGCTTTTCATCCACCTGGAAGCCGAAAGTTGCTGTGGGTGGCGCATTGCAAGGAAAAGTAATGCATCTCACAATCAACATATTAATTTGGTCACTGTAGATTGTTGTCGTAAACACTATACTACAGATAATCAATTCTGTTATACTACATAAGCTCAATAGTTGAAGGGTTTCGTTGCAAGGAGTTTTTTTGAACAAATTAACGTGGAGGTATCTATGAGACAAAAATCTGCTAAAAATTTCTGGTTCTTTATGCAACTCGTGTTTGGGATCGTTGTGATAGGGGTATTAGTAAGTGCTTGCTCTCTACCCGGTTCATCGTCCACAGCAACTACTACCACTCCTGGCGGTACGACGCCGACGGCTACTTCACCATCATCAAATTCTCATCCAGTGGCAGGTCAGCCTACCGCTACTGGAAAGCTTCCTGGTGGTACACAGTTGCCAGAGAATGAAGTGAAGCCTCTGACCTTCAATCTGGCATACAACGATGCCGCGATGGAAAATGCTGTGGCGCAAATATATACTCCTGGCTCGTCCACCTTTCACCAGTATCTGACCGCCGATCAGATTGTGCAACGGTATGCACTCTCTGATGCGCAGCAGCAGCAGGTTGAAGACTGGTTGACGCAGCATGGCTATAGCATCGATGCAACCGACGCGTTGCATTCGGGAATTAAAGTCCATGCCACGGTAGCTACGATTGAACGCACACTGAATATTAAACTGCAATCTTTTACCCTCGCGGGACGTGAGTTCTTTATGCAGCAAGGCGTTCCGGCACTACCCAAGCCAGTAGATGCACTGGTGGCTTCGGTGGTTGGTCTTGATAACTTCGCTCTGCCCCAATTTCAGCCCCCGGCTGGGTTGTTGGTGCATGGCACGACGTTGACTGGTAACTGTGCCAACTATGGCGCGAAACAGAACCTGACGCGCAACAAACTTGCTGCCGCCTACCAGGTCAACCAGTTGTACCAGCAAGGTTTTCAGGGGCAAGGTATGACTATCGGCGTAGCCGAATTTGGCGATGCCTATAGCCCTCAAGACCTGGCAAACTACGCCGCCTGTGTGGGTATCGCTACGCCCAATGTGCAGAATATCAATGTCGATGGGAATCTTGCCGCCGGTTCTGGTCAGGGTGAGGCCATTATGGATCTGGAATTGATTGCCGGTCTTGCTCCCCAGGCACAAATCCTCGATTACCAGACCGATGGTTCCAGCACTGCCTTTGCGCAGTCCATGGTCGATGTTTTCAACCGTGTCGCCTCTGAGCATAAAGTACAGGTATTGAGCGTGAGCTATGGCACGTATGAGAGTTCGTTTAGCACCAGTGAGCAAGCAGCCGTCAACCGCAGTTTACGCGCATTGGCAGCCGAGGGCATCTCTGTCTTTATCAGCAGCGGTGATTGTGGTGCCTATTCGCAGCGTCTGCGAAACGTTGCGCAGGTCTCATTCCCCGCGAGTGCCATCTATGCCATCTCGGTCGGTGGCACCCACTTGCAGGTAAATGACAGTAATGTGCGCACCAGCGAAACCGCCTGGGGTGCGGGTGACAGCTTGCCACTCTGTATGAATGATTGGGGGAGCGGCGGCGGCGTAAGCCAGAACAGTGAGTTCAAGCGTCCCAACTGGCAGACCGGCCCAGGCACGACCATGCAGTACAACGGTGGGCCGCTGGTGACGACGCAGCCCGGCCCGTTTTCACCGTCCGTAACGGCACCGAACGGTTTGCGCCAGGTGCCTGATGTTGCCGCTGCGGCCTTTCCCAACATCTCCGTCTACTACAAGGGAGCCTGGACAAGTTCCGGTGGTACTAGTGCGGCGGCACCCATCTGGGCGGCAGGTGCTTTGCTCGTCGATCAAGCTTTACAGCAGAAGGGCAAGACAGCGTTAGGGGGCGTGCCACAAATCTATGCTGTTGCGAACCATTCCGGTAACTTCCACCCTTACAACGATATCACCATTGGTGATAACCTGTTCTACACGGCTACGAAGGGTTGGGACTATACCACAGGATGGGGTTCTCCGAACTTTAACGACATCTTGCAGATCGAATTGAACCAGTAGTCAGGCATATATGGTATATGGTGGAAGCTCTTACTACCTCTGGTGGTAAGAGCTTCCGCCGTTAATCATGAATAGGTATGCCGTTACAAGTGGTAAGGGAAGTCGTTACTGCGCGACAAGACAGGCCTGTTCGCCAATCAATGCATCATACGTTTGATTGACCTGGTTGGCGACGCTGTCCCAACTAAAGTGCAGGATAGAGGGTCGAGCGGCCAGTTGCATACGTGCCAGCAAGGCGGGATTGCCCAGTAGCGCATCCAGCCGTTCGGCGAAAAAGCCGGGACAGCGCGGCAGCAGGTACCCCGTCTCGTTATTGCGCACTACTGTCATCAATCCGCCAGCACGACTGGCTACGACCGGTGTGCCACAGGCCAGCGATTCGACGGCGACAAGGCCAAAACTTTCATGGTACGAGGGTACCACCGTCACATCGGCGGCACTATAAAGCATGGGTAGTTCCTGCTGTGGACGCGCCCCCAGGAAGTGGACACGCGAGCCGATCTTGAGGTCGCGAGCAAGCTTTTGCAGTGCTGCTAGTTCCTCATCGTCCTGCAATTTCCCGCCAACAACCACGATTTGCGCCTTCTCTGCCATCATAGCAGCAGCCTGTAAGAGCAGATCAGGCCCCTTAAATGGGTCAAGCCTGCCCGCGAAGAGCAAGATTGGTTGCTGGGGTTTCAAGCCCAGTTTTTTCCGAGCCAGTTGCTTATTTTGGGCGACAAACAGTTTGAGGTCAACGCCACAGGGGATCACCTGAACGCGCTGTGCGCTGACGCCACAATAACGGATAATCTGCATACGCTCCTCAGCCGTGGTGGCAATAATGCGGTCAGCTTGTTGTATGATCTGCTGTTCCATTTCAAGCCGTAAGGGGGATTCAGGCTTATTGGGATTGGCGAGCTGTTTGAGCCGCCCCAATGTATGAAACATCGTGACGTGTGGAACATCCCAACGTTGTGCCAATTGGGTAGCAGCCACGCCGGAGAGCCAGTAATGGCTATGCACAATGTCGTAGTCTCTGCCTTCGGCCCGTCGAAATTCATCAACCTGTTGTGTGAATGCGGGAAGATATTGGTAGAGGTCGTGCTTGGGGACGGAAGCAAGCGGGCCAGCTGGAATATGGATCACACGCACTTGTGCGCTCAAATGTACGATACGTGGTGCCTGTTCGTTCGTCCAACGTGTGAAGATATCAACGGAATTATGGCGGTGGCCTAGCTCACGCGCTAGTTCGCGGATATAGACGTTCATGCCACCAGCGTCCTTCGTGCGTCCTGGTCTATCCAACGGAGACGTGTGGACACTGAGCATGGCTACAGTATTACTCATAGCGAGTATGCTCCTCTTCTTCGATTGTTAGGCTCGTTCATTGCAGATGCGTGGCCATCGCCCTTCGTTTGCTTCTTGCTGACGTTTGAGCATGGTAAACTCCTTTCGTAGTCTTGCTAATGGTGAGAACAATTGTAGGGACGATTTCTATTTCACGGGTTGTCTGGCTTCTCATCTTCACGCAGAGCGGCAATGGCCTCGTACATTTGGTCGTTATCCGCACGCTGTGCGACCTGTTCTTGCAAACAAGCGATGCGACGTTGCAGGGAGGAAGCCATTGTTTGTGTTGGAATACTGAGCCAGTGTGCCACATTGTCGAGAATGGTTTGATCGGCGTGTTCAAATGCATCGCCAACCTGCTTCCAGAGAGACAGTGGCACGGGAACGATCTCGTCGGGATGTTTGGGAGTAGCTGTGGGTTGTAAGAAGTGGGTGGTTAACCAGCGTCGGCGCGGTGGATAGGCACGTCCCACCAGTCCAATGTTCACCACTAAGCCTAATTGACGAACATCCTCAGCCCGTAAGTGCAGATCATGGTGATACATAGTGATGACGTCGTTAATAGTATCAGCATGGATGCTCGTGGCGATATGATATCCCTGAGAAGGCAATGTCAAATAGCGGCGGGCGACACGCCCCCACATGTAGATGGGCAGATGGTCGCTTACCTCGTTACAGAGCGCGTAGGTCGTGGTGGGATCGATATCGGGCAATCGAGTAAAGGCAAAATTCTCATACATGCCAGACATGTAGGCCAGGGCTGTGCCTTCGGGCAAAAACTGTAGCAAGGCATTCAAGGTGGTGGTTTTCCCTACTCCTGGCTGAGGGTCGGTAGGGCCAGAGACGGTCAGTGAAGCTCCATGCTCTAGCAATAGCCAGACGAGCGCGACCGTCTCCACGTCAACACTACCCAGGGCGATAATCTGTGCCATGGAGAGTTGCCGCCGAGAATCATAATGCCAATAATAGCGTTCTAAAGGGTCACGAGGATCAAACATGCTAGCGTTCCCTTCCACAAGGTATCTACTCGCAGTGGTTAGTACACACTACGATTTTTGCTCACCCTCGACGACAGGGACATCGTCCTTTTGTGGCCCGATAATCGATGGCTTGAGCCATCCGGGACGAGGATTCCAACCAACGGAGACCACTCGTGTCGGGTGAACGTTCTCGTTATCAATTTCAACGAGGCTGACAGAGGCATTATCTACAAAAAGTCGGCTAGCTTTGCCAGCATCGAGACCGGTATAATAGGCAACGATCAACTTTACCACATCCGCGTGGGCTACGAACACAGGATATTGCCCTATGCCCTCGTGTGTTCGCCAGCGTTCAACCGCCGCCATTGCTCTTTGCTGCACCTGGGGAAACGTCTCAATGCCTTCAGGGGCGGTCGTAGGATCAAGAGCATAGGCTTTCCACTCAGCGTCATTTTTCGACAGTTCATCATATTTCTGGCCAGCCCAGCGACCAACATTGGTGTCCATCAAGTCGGGGTCAAACTGGATAGTCAGGTCGCGGCTCCGCGCAATAATCTCCGCTGTTTCGCGTGCTCGTTCCAGTGGACTGCTGATGACAGCACTGATAGGAATTTCGGACAGGGCATCGGCAAGTCGAGCTACTTGCTCCCGGCCTTTATCGTTGAGGGGAATGCCCGGTAACTGCCCTGGTAGTAAATGATCGGCGTTCCATGTTGATTGCCCATGCCGGACGATAAGCAGGGTTTGTTTCATATCAATAGGTGTACTTTCCATTATATGTAATTGTTGTAACCAGAGCCGTATGCGCCAGCACCAGAAGTGCCAGCCCACGCTGAGGTACATTCGTAATACTAACAGCCAACTATAGCCATAGCTAACACATTGTCTCACATAGTTTCTCATGTTCGAGCGACCTGAAATTTGCCAGGCATAAGTACATAGCACACAGCAAATCAAGGTGAAGTGAATCCGGTGGGATTCTCCTCGACCAATGTGCTTTTTATTGTATCAGCGCAGGCATTAAAGGTGCAACTATTGCGTTATGCCGGGCAGAGCTGTCACGCTGCAATATAGTAGAGAATCGTTAGGAGAATGATGCCCACTAAGAACAATGTCGCACATCCCATGAGCGTTTCACCCACTCCAGGTTCACGGCGTTTCACGCTCGATGGGGAATAGCCCACTAGCGATTTGGGTACTGTGGCAGGCATTTCCATAGGAGATGTGGGCAGAGAAATGTGCGGTGGCGTTTCTTGTATTGGAGAGAACTGGCCCGTATCGTTAAGCATCAGGCATGGTCTGGGTGTTTCTGGCATTGGATGTGCCAGCGATGGCGATCGTTCTGTACCCTGAACATGGCGTATTTCAGGGGGTATATAAACCAACCGATAGGGCCGATATGGTGGTGGCAGGGGCGAGTATTGTAAAGGGGTCGCTAATCGTCTATAGAGTGAAGGTACGAAGTAAGCTTGTCTCCTTTGTGCAATGACCTGCGGGGGAATTTGTGGGATGCGTACCCTTGGTGGCACAATAATAGGCTCTGGCTTTTGCATTGTATGTATGATCCTCCTCAATCCACGTATCCGTCTCATCCATACATCTATTATACTGAACCCACCAATATCACGATAACCTATTCAGCTTCCGGCATTTGATACCTTTTGACTCCTTATTTTGGCACTGGTTGGTCGAGCGTTTGTAAAAATGATGTAACAATATGTTCTGTTTCTGCGGGGGTTTGCGTTTCCATGAGTTGGATACGTAAATCCTGCGCTCCTGGGAAGCCATTTGCGTAGACTTTAAAGAATTTACGCAAGGTAGGAAAGTGCTTGCTCGTCCCCCAGGTGTCCTGCCAAAGGTGCATGTGGTCAAGCAATAGATGCATTTTCTCTTCCGGTGTTTTATCACTTATCAGGGTATCTGAAAAGAGGAAGGGGTTATCAAAGATTCCCCGACCTATCATCGCGCCATCTGCACCTGCTTCTGCCACTTTTTGTCTCGCCTCATTGAGTGATTTTATATCCCCATTCCCAATAATCAGCGTCTCACGGCTCAGCGCGTCTCTCATCTCGACAACCGTTTTCAGTTTATCCCAATGGGCTGGAACTTTAGACATCTCGGAGACAGTACGCAAGTGAACAGTTAAGACCGCCGGTTTCTGTTCAAGAACGAATTGTATCCACTCGAAGTCAATTGCCCGAAAACCTAAGCGTGTTTTGACACTTACTGGTATGAGACCTGCTGCCCCTTCTTTTGTTGCTTCAATGATTTCCTTTGCCAGTGGTCGGTTATTAATTAATCCTGAACAGACGCCTCTACTGACGGGACCTTGAGCAGGACAGCCCATATTAAGGTCTACCCCACTGAATCCCATATCCACTAATTTTCTTGCCGCTCTACAGAAGTTTTCCGGTTGAGACCCCCAAATTTGGGCGACAAGTGGCCGCTCTATTTCGGTATATTGCAGTCTATGGACAATATGTTTTTCGCCCTTTGAAAACATGCCTTCCACGTTGGTAAATTCAGTAAAAAACACCGCAGGTTTCCCGCATCGGGCAATCACTCGCCGAAGGACGGTATCTGTCACATCTTCCATCGGTGCCAGGATAAAGATAGGTTTTGCCAGGGTATTCCAGAAAGAAGTGTATCTCATAATGGCTCTATGATACACGTTTTGGCGTGGATGGTCAATTAGTTTACACCTCGACACTGCCGCTACGCCAGGTATCGACGGCATGTTTAACGGTTTGGATGTAGGTATCCACGTCGTTTTCGGTGCTTGGAGCATAGACAGGGACAATCTGATCGACGGTGACTAACTTCCATCGTGCGACATATTGTTCCGCGATCAATTTGTACCAGTCCTCGAAGCCAGCCTCCCATGTTGGGTAGAGGCGATAGCCGTCGTATTGTTGATAGCCTGCGGTGGCCCGAATATTGCCAAGAGAATGTGTGACAGTGGCGACTCCCGTGGTGCCAAAGGAACTTTCATGCAGAAAGAAGGCCAAAGCGTAAACGGGGTCAATACCATATTTGACGCCATCATCGTAGAGGGCCTGCCCTTTATGAGCGGCAGGTGAGTGGTAGTGGTCAAGGACCTGGTTGATAAATTCAGCACTGACGGTTGGTGGTCCCTGGACACTATATGCTTCAGATTGAAAGGATTGTGTCCTGAACCACCACACGAAAATAATGGCTAGAATGACCACGAGCACTCCCACGTTTGTAAACGTAAGGTGAAAACGGCGAAACCGCAAACGTAACCGCTTATGCCATCCTGAACGGTAAGATCGTCGTTTGTGTGTTTTTGGCATGGTTCCCTTCCTCAGCAATAATCCTTTCTAGCAGTAATACGTTTTAGCCTTCAACTTGTTATATGTTTGGGCAAAGGAGCAGCCCTATGAGATATAATACTTGAGAGTTTATTGCTCGCTCAATGGAGAGCAAATCTCATTGTATTCACGACTGGTTACTACTGCTTTGTCACCTTCACTTGACAACTGATAGTAGGGACAGAGGGGCTGTCTTGCCCTGTCCTTCTTAGCGAAGCGAAAAAGCCCTCGTTGCACACAGAGCCTTCCCCTCGCTCCAAACGACAGGGGAGAGGACAGGGTGGT
>JBPCJY010000042.1:0-15138 GCA_051004815.1 Ktedonobacteraceae bacterium | reverse complement strand
TTGGGGGGGCTGTCCCCGCACCCCCCCCCCCCCCCCCCCCACCCCCACAGCCACAAAGGAAGAGGACTTGGAAACTCACTTTAGAGCAAACGGCTCACCGCAACCTCTGGGGGAAAGCTCATAGTATTCAGGTCGCCCGACCAGAAAAGCTGCTTCATCATCTCGGCGACGGCGTAGAGTAGATGTTGCAGTGCCGCGTCGCGACCCTTGGAAAAATCGGCACTACCCTCGTAGCTTGCCACACTTGAGAACCATGCATTCAGGGGCATACACGCACTCATGCGTACAAGATACATCTCCATTTTGATGGCACCCTGCTCAATAGGCACCATCACACGCAGTTGTGGCAAGGCGTCTATGATGTCCAGACGATAGAAGACGCCGTAATGATCACGCGAAGCCTGAAAAATGGAGACCTCTGGAAGAGAGGCGTCATCGTTGTCATGGTCGTTTAGCTCCTGCGGATTATATTCCATCTCTACTCCTAAACCTGCCAAAAAGTTTTCAAGCTGTTCGTTAATGTTCATTGTGTTTGCCTTTTCTGCCTTTCAGAAAGTGTTACGCCGTTTGCTAGCACATCATTTATCGTGTTATTCCAATTTGCCTCTATAAATGTGGAAATGTACCTGGACAGCACAGCTATTTACCATTAAAATCAGTTACAGATGAGAGGAAATTTGGTTTATGAAAGATTTGGCAGAAGTTCAGAAACTCTTAGCAGCAAGCTCGCTCTTCCGCGATGTACAACCGGAGGAGGCCACAGCCATCCTTGCACGGCTGCAACCTTCTCACCATGCACGCGGCATGCATATATTAGAGCGCGGCCAGTGGCATGGACTGCTCTATATCATCGCGACAGGATACGTCAGCGTCCTCTTGCCCAAAAATGGCTCCGCTGCCCACGAAATGTATAAAGGCATAGAGAGCTTCGCGCCAGAAGAACATATACTGGCTCGCCTGGGGTCCGGCGAATGCTTTGGAGAGATGTCGCTGATTACCGGAGAGCCACCCACGGCAACCGTACGGGTAGAGCAGGACGTGACCCTCTGGTCGCTTGCGCAAACAGACTTCCTCGCCCTGATCGGCACCTGTCCAACGCTATCGCGCAACATCAATACCATCCTGACCCGCCGCCTCTCGCGTACTAATCAACAAATTTCCCCCGTATCCAACGCTGAGATGCTCTGGCTCTCCCACACCGAGCAGGCCAATGCCCCACAAGAGCAAGCGCTGGCCTATCATATCGCCGCGGCCCTGGCCTGGTGTAGCCAGAAGCGCGTGCTACTGCTCGAACTAAGTGGACAGGACGCGTCCATTACCACTCATTTCGCGACTTCCGCCACCCAAATACGACCAACACTGCTTGCATGCGGCAGTGACCACAGCAACCTGCAAGCGCACGAAACCCCCACGCATACACCCACTGGCGAGCACTTCCCAGCAGTAACCACCCTGACCTTGCAGCAGGAAGAAACAGTAACACTGCATGCTGGCTTCCTGACTTCCTTAACCGATCTTGCCATGCGCTATGACTACCTCTTACTGGTCACGACCCCGGCCACACCAGCGCATCTGCTACCCATCATCGCGGAACAATGCCAGCGAGCAATCTTCGTCGTCTCCGCCGACGCGGAAAAGCAGTTCACCATGCCGCTACCAGAGAAAAACAGCACAATCTTCGTCTCTCACGTCTCTGAGAAACCTACCATCGGGCTACAGGATCGCTACGTGGCCAAGCTGGGCCATCCCGTCACGCGCCTACTGCCAGCAGACAACGCCTTACTGGCACAGTGTTGGCAAGCGCGGCAACCCTTGCAGCATCTCGCCCCACGCGCTGAACTGACGCTGGCGATACAATTTGTGGCGCGTCACATCGCCCATCAGACCCTCGGCATTGCTTTTGGCGGTGGAGGCGCACGCGGCTTCGCACACCTGGGTGTCCTGGAGCGTCTGTTGCACTACGGCATCCCGCTCGATTATATCTCCGCCTGTAGTAGCGGCATCATCACCCCTGGCATGTATCTCCTCGGCAAATCGCTGGCCGAAAGTGAGGAGATTTTTCTCAATATTCAACGCCACCTCGTGCAGTGGAGCTTCCCACGTACCTCCATTTTCTCCAACAAAGGCTTGAAGCACATCCTGGAGAACCTGTGTGGAGACATGCGTTTTGAAGACCTGACCACTCCCTTTGCCATGGTTGCCGTTGACTTGACCACCCATGCTGGTGTAGTACTGGAACGCGGCCCTATCTGGCAAGCAGCTCTGGCAAGCGTGGCTTTGCCCGGCATTTTTCCGCCCGTACACATCGGCGAACACATCCTCGTCGATGCCGGTATGCACGACCCTGTGCCAATTCGCCTGGTGCGCCAAATGGGAGCCGATATTCTGCTCGCCTCCGAACTTGGCGAGCAGGAACCACCCTCCCTTACCAGTGCAACCCCATGGATACTCGAGGCAGAGGCAGCTCGTGCCAGGGGACAAAAACTACGGCGACCGCGTGCGCCCTATATCGTCGATGTACTGTTGCGCTCCTACGATATCGCCCTGGCCACCGTAGGCATGCACAGTATCCGCGAGGCCGATATCGTTATGCGCCCCAAGCTGCACCACATCTCCCTACGTCAATTCTCGGAGGGCCGCAAATTCATCGCCGCCGGTCGCGAAGCCGTCGAACAAGCCCTACCCATGCTCAAAAAAAGGTTGCCATGGCTATGAATTGGGAATGACGGAATACGGAGGATTGACAACAGGCCGGAACTATGGTTACTATACTCATAGGTATATGCAAGCGGTACTGGTACCCGTCCAACGAGACACCAACACACGCGAGAGGCAGTGCTACTATGGCAACGACAAATGATGAACTGTCTGTAATCATCCCCGCTGATTGGGTTCCAGGGCCGTTACAGGGCTTCTGGACATATGACGACTATGCCGCTCTTCCATATGATGGGCAACGCTATGAAATCGTAAATGGAGTGCTTCTTATGACACCTGCGCCTACTCCAGAACACCAAGATATCGTTGGTATGATTTTTCACTATCTACTGATCCACGTCAAATTTGCTAGGCTTGGACGCGTGTTTATGGCTCCGATTGATGTGGCACTGTCTCCCAAAAATACGTTTCAACCCGATGTCGTTGTTATCCTGAATGCCCACCTGAACAGAGTAGGCGAGCAGAAAATCATTGGTGCGCCCGATCTCGTGATTGAGATAGCTTCCCCAAGTACTGCCGCCTATGACCGACTCATCAAATACGAAAAATATGCTCGTGCTGGAATTGCAGAGTATTGGATTGTCAATCCTACGCGCCGTACCGTCGAGGTGTTAGTATTAGAGGATGGTGAGTATCGTTCCCTGGACATTTTTCGGGCAGAACAGACGCTACCATCGTACATAGTACCGGATCTACCTGTAGCCGTTGAGCGGTTTTTTGTATGATGGCAAAGAATAACCTTGTTTTCGAGTAAGCGTTAGATCTTTTCTGGTGGACGGTTCGCTTCCGCTCTCATTTTACCCCTAAGAGCCTTGTCCAACTTGTCCGACTCTATTGTAGCCATTTAACCCACTTACACAGCTTTTATAAAAGTTCGATGAGAAAACCACGAAGTCTTCAGCTTCGTGGTTGAAGCCCCGCTTCTCACCCTTGACATTCAACAGTCTTTGCAGACACCCATCACATGAGAAAGGATGAGCAATACGGCATGGGTGTTTGGCTCATCATCCATGAGGAACGGGCACTCATTCTCTTCATCTTGTCACACTTCGCCATGGGTTTCAGTGCCACTTTGCGACCAGAAAGCTCCATCAAGAGAGCGTAGCCCGTCGCCATTCTCCCTTTGATGAAGTAGTCCTGTCCCAAGTAGCGCACTTTGTCGAATTTACGAAATCCCCTCATCTTCCCTGTGAAGATGCGCTGTTCGCTGCGAACGCCCTTCGTTTGCTGGTAATCTCCCCTCGGCACACAGCGTTTGGAGAGAACGGTGGTGGTACGGAAGATGGGGGTGTTCCCTCGTGTCGCAATCATCGTGGCATCAAAGACATGCTCTTTGGGCAGTCCCGCCAGCAAGCGATGTTCCTTGGTCACAAAGCCCCACGTTTCGGTCGCCGCAACCCGTTTGAGCACCTGGATGCGAATACTATTCATCTGCGTAGCATGCCGCAAGCTGCCTTGTTTCTTGCCGGGTCGTTTGAGGGTGATCGTTCATGCATGCACCTCGTCATGACAGGTCTTGCATAGTGTCAGCAAATTGGCTTCCTCATCGCTTCCGAGTTTCCTGCGGAAGATGATGTGATGGACTTCCAAGCGATGCTCTTTCGATTTCCCCTGGCATTGCTGACAGATGTAGTTGTCTCGTGTCAGCACGTAGGCTTTGGTATTGGCAAAACCATAGTTCACACCCTTCTGATACAACCATTTATGGTGTAACACTTCGGGATTCTTGAGTGCATGGGGGTCAAAGGTTCTGGTTTCCAGCACAATGGATGTGGTAGGCAAGAAAGACTGCACAAAGCGGATTTCGCGCAGATGTGCCTCGATCTTGCTTCTCACCGTGGGTGAAAACCGTCCTGTCCTGATGGAGTTCTTGCGATTCAACCAGCGAGCAGGACGATAGCGCGTGGTGCGCTGACGACGAGTGCGCCGATAGGACGCTCGTGCTTTCATTTTCCGGGCGATATCATTACGGATTGCCACCTCCGACAGATAGAGTACCTTCCCGTTGTCATCAGCCACCGCCGAACCCATGACCGAACTGCCTGTATCGACGCCAAGCGTCAATGCTTGGGTGTAGGTACTCTCTGGTTGAAAAAGCAGTTTGATGGTAAAGGGGGTTCGACGTACAACTTTGGCTTTGCCATCTTTGAGGACCAAACGAGCAATCACACAGGAGCAAGGCATCAATGGTACCCCATCTGGTGACAGGACAAAGACAACGTTCATCAAAAGAATTCCTTTCGGAAAAATGCTCTGCGTATGCAGGTGATGCGTATCCCTTCGCTCTGACCACGAAGAGAATCCGACTTCATCTCGACACTGTTCAAAAGGCTTGTTGCACTTGGATCACCGAACCTTTCCTCAGTCTTTCTTAAACCCAAGCGACAGAGCAGCGGTCTGATGCGGCAACCGCAGGTGTTGTGACCTCTCGAACGGTACCAGCATTTCTGCTGGCGAGTCTGGTGAACTTAGGCTTCCAGAGAAGCCACGGAGTCTTTCGCTCCGTGGTAGTTCACATAAGAACGCAAGTATTTAAGTTGCTCACGTAGATTTGCTCCTAGTTTTTCTTGAGCCGTGAGTATATCGAGGTATCCAGAGAAAATGCGTCGGAAAGCCTCAACCGCTTCTGCCTCTGTCGGCGCAGAAGCATGCATATGAAAGTATGGTTCGCTAACTACTACCTCTTCCTCATCGTAATCAACCATTACACGTAATGGCTTTGTGAGCATTCTCCCATTAGGCAATGAACCATATAGAACCCGCACAGAAGGTCGCTGATATTCAGTAATTGCAGCATCTTCATTCATAGATTTGTATCCCTTTAACTTTTGTTGTCCTGAGCCAGTTATGCTTAATAGCTTACGTTTTGTCAAGCAAAATCTCTTAAACTTTCAGCATAGCCTCTTGTCGTCGGCAACGCGATGTGCTATAATCGTTGCGCAACGGGATGTACTCCGGACATAGGCTTCTCTGCGCCTTCGATGGAGTATTTGTGGGAATAGTATTGAGTTTGTAGGGCAAGAATCGCTACCCACACTGCCTCTCTCCTCTTGTGCCTCGACTGCTTTGTCGTGCGCTCAAGCCGATAGACGCGCAGCACTTGATTCAAAAAAACGATTGCCCAAACCTCGTCTGCCAAAGAACATGAAAGAAGAAACATGAAGCAGAAGCTAAAAACACACAAAGCCATGGCGAAGCGCGTCAAAATTACCGGCACCGGGAAATTTATGCGCCGCAAAGTCGCAATCAACCACCTGCGACGTAACAAGTCACCTAGAGCCGTCCGTTCGATGGATAAAGACTTTGAACTGAAGACGAGTGATACTCGTCGCATGAAACGTCTACTTCCGTATGCCTACTAATCATTACAGAAATCGAATGGAGGACAAACAATGCCAAGAGTGAAACGTGGCGTAGCCGCGCACAAGAAACATAAGAAATTGTTGCAGATGGTGGAAGGCCATCGTGGAACACGCAAACGACTTTTCCGTCCCGCGCATGAATCGGCCATGCGCTCAATGGCGTATATGTATCGCGACCGGCGAACCCGCAAGCGCGATATGCGCCGCCTCTGGATCACGCGTATCAATGCTGCCGCACGTATGCATGGCGTTACCTATAGCAAACTGATGCACGCCATTCATACCGCCAATATCGAAGTAGATCGCAAGATTCTCGCCGAGATGGCCGTCCACGACGAAGCTGCTTTCAGCACGCTGCTTTCGGCTGCGCTGGAAACAATTAAGTAAGATGGTCGGGCGGTAGCCCTGCTTGCATGAGAGATACCATGCTTATTAGTAGTCCGCATAACCCACGCATTCGCACCGTGCAAGAGTTGCATACAACGAGAGGTCGCAAAAAAAGCGGCCTCTTCTTGTTGGAAGGCCCCCATTTGTTGGAAACCTTGCTGGAAGCCAATATTGTGCCACAAGAGGTTTACTACGAGCCAGCATTGCTCCAACGCACGCCCGACGGAAGATCGCTCCTCAATCGCTTGCTCCATCTCGCGAATCTGGCTTCCAACCAACTGTTTGAGGTGAACGAACGCGTCATCGCTGCCCTGGGCGAGGTGCAAACGTCACAGGGCGTTGTGAGTGTCCTCCCCATTGCCACATTCAGCCCTGAGCGATTGCTTGCCTGCCGTTTGCCAAAACCACGTCCTGTCCTGCTCATTCTTGACAACCTGGCTGATCCTGGCAATATGGGCACCATTCTACGCACCGCCCTGGCCGCCGATGTGCAGGAAGTGTTGTTAACCTCCGGCTGCGTCGATTGCTATAGTCCCAAGGTCGTGCGCTCCGCCGCCGGTGCGCATGTGACATTACCAATCGAATCCAACCTGGGCTGGGACGCGATCAGGGAGAAGATCACGCGCCATTGCGTCGATACTCCACGCGTCCTGCTGGCAGAAGCAGGATGTGTACAGAGCTATTTCGCACAAGACCTGACCATCCCCTTCGCATTGGTGATTGGCAATGAAGCCCAGGGGCCATCGGCAGAGGCGCGAGCACAAGCAACGCTATCAATCTCCATTCCCCTCGCGAATGGGGTCGAGTCATTGAATGCCGCGATGGCAGCGGGGATTATTTTATACGAGGCTGTCAGGCAAGGACAGTAAGAAAACTCATATTGCTATTCACCCATATACTAGCCTCTACTGTGGGCCAAGTAGCGTGTGGCGAATCAGCATGAGATGGGTAAGCGGCCCAAGTCCACCGGGGACAGGGGTCAGGAACGAAGCCACCTCTTTGACGCTAGTGAAATCAATATCGCCAACAACGTGTCCGTTGGCGGTATTAATTCCCGCGTCAAAGACAATCGCGCCCGGTTTAACCATATCAGCGGTGATGGTGGCCGGACGTCCTGTGCTCACCACCAGCACATCCGCCTCCCGTGTGATACTCGCGAGGTCTTGCGTATGAGAATGGCAGATGGTAATAGTAGCATCCTGGCGCATTAAGACCAGCGCAATAGGCTTGCCACCGATATTGCTGCGCCCCACGATGACCGCGTTGAGGCCAGCTACCGCGATACCCGCGTCCCGCAAAACAGCCAGGACAACATCAGCCGTGGAGGGAATAAAGCTGGGAAAGCCCAGCAGTAGATTGCCCGCATTGCGTGAGCCAAGGCCATCTACGTCCTTCTCCGGTCGCAACACATCAGTCACGACACGCTGGCGAATATGCGCTGGTAACGGCAACAGCAACACCACCCCATCGGTACTGGCGTCATCGTTGAGGTTGGCAACTTCGGCCCGTAGCTCATCCTCTTCAATCTCAAAAGGGTATGCCAGCGTGGCACAGCCCAGCCCTATGCTCCGGCAAGCTCGCACCAATTGTCTGCTATACACCTCGGCGGCGGCATTATGGCCCGCCACCAATTGTGCCACCCGCGCCGGGCGATGATGTCGTTTGCGAAACTGCGCCGCCTCGCCGCGTAACTCTTCCGTCATGCGGGCCACCAACGGCCCGCTATCATAAATTATTGCCGCCATACGTTGCCACCTTGTTAAAAAATAGAGCATTCCTCCCACTATATCATATTTGTCGGGAACAGCCAGAGGTTCATTGGCTATTTCATCATCAAGGCCTTATAATTATCGCAGAATAGAGTGAACCCTATCCAAAGTGTACAACAGATGAGTGAGATTCCGGCGTTGAAGAGATGCACATGGGCCTTAGCCAGTCAACAATACCTCGATTATCATGATAAAGAATGGGGCGTGCCTGTCCACGATGACCGCAAACTTTTTGAAATGCTGATCCTTGAGGGAGTACAAGCAGGTCTGAGCTGGTCGTTGATCCTGAAAAAACGATCCGGCTATCTCCAGGCGTTTGATAACTTTGACGCGCACAAAATTGCGCACTATGATGATCGGAAAGTCCAGGAGTTGCTGGCGAACCCTGAGATTGTGCGAAACAGATTGAAGGTCCAGGCAGCCATTCAGAACGCACGTGCGTTTCTCGTGCTTCAATCCGACTATGGCAGTTTCGATGCGTTTCTCTGGCAATTTGTCGATGGGCAACCGCGTCAGAACGCCTGGCAAACCATGCCAGACGTTCCCGCCAGTACCAGCGAATCGGACACGATGAGTAAAGAGTTGAAACGTCACGGTTTCACCTTTGTCGGGACAACCATATGCTACGCCTTCATGCAAGCGGTAGGAATGGTCAACGATCACATCGTCGAGTGTTTCCGCTGGCAAGAGGTACAACTCCCGGCCCGCTAGTTACTTATTCTTTGTCGGGCTGATACTGGAGCAAAACAATCCCACTGCTAAACGTTTTGGTGTCCACTAATTTCAGATGAAGCCTGTGCTTGATGTCTTTGAATAAGGGTTTGCCTTTTCCCAAGATTACCGGATTGACCATCAGTTGATATTCATCAATCAATCCCAGGTTTGTGAGCTGCTCTATAAGAGTACCACTACCGAATATCATCATGTTTTTGCCGGGCTCTTGTTTCAATTTCAGGATTTCCTCTTTCATAAGTTCCTTAATCACCCTGCTATCGTTCCAGTCAGCCTTTTCCAGCGTTCTTGAAAAAACAACTTTGGGGGTAGTATTGAGAGCATTAGCAAATACCGGGTTGGCGGACTTGCCAGCCTGAGTTGGCCAGAAACTTGCCATCATGTCATAGGTCACTCGTCCGAACAAAAACATATCTATCGAGTTGTTTCCTTCTTTGCTATTTTGGGTTACTTCATCATCCCGGATTGCCCAATCAAATTCTCCGTTTGGTCCAGCCATCAAACCATCAAGCGTGACATTTTCAAAGACAATGATTTTTCTCATTAAATCGTTCACTTTCTTTTGCATAAAATGGATTAGGTTTGTAGAACTCTCCCAGCCGTTACAAACCTGTTCTCGTTGCTGGACAGAAAAGCGGAAATGGTTTTGACGTTATCATACCATTTTTGGGTGAGTCCACTAAAATCCACTTCCGAATGTAGATGGTTGTAGGCAGAAGTATAAAAAGGTACCCAACCTCGTCAGCGAGGAAGCGGCTTGCTCGTGTGGCTCCGGCAGCGATGCGTCGAAGAAGAGCGAAGCGTGTGGCAATATCGTAGAAGCGAAAAAAAGAGGCATGAACTCATGATATTATGAGGCAGAACATAAATTGTGCGAAATGTAGACCATTTTGTCTACTACGACTGCTGGTAGGTACTTAAAGCCTATAAGCTTTGAACATTTATGTGCTTGGGTTATACTATTCTACCAACTGTATCTTTCTATTGATGATGTTGTTATAAATTTTTATGGAGGCTACATGCTTGATGAAAGCATTCACTGGAAAGACCCGATAAATATAACGCTAGGACAATGGATGTTCCTTTTGGAAGATAAGGAGATCATAACAGAGCAAGACATTCAATTACTTAGATTGATATACGCTCGTGGTGGTTGTATGGCTACAGCAACGCAGTTAGCTCAAATACTCAGAATGCCTCATCATGCCCCCCTTAATAGCCAAGTCGGACGTTTGGGAAAGAGGATAGTAAAAACACTCAATATTCAAGCTCCTAAGCAAAAGTATGGAGAAGGGGTTAACTGGTGGCATGTTCTATTTTGGGGGACAGGAACCAGAGAAGGATTTTATTGGATTTTAAGGCCAGAATTACAGGAAGCAATACGGGCAATAGACGAGGAAGGAGCCTTATTGTTAGAAATAACAATTCCAGAAGAAATAGATATTGATAGTCACGAAAATCTCTATGAAGGTGCAAAAAAACAGGTATATGTCAATAGTTATGAGCGAAATAGAGACGCGAGAGATCGATGCGTGAAATACTATGGAGCAAGGTGTATCATTTGCGGTTTTGATTTTGAAAAAACATATGGTGAAGTTGGTAGAGATGTCATTCATGTACATCACCTGAAACCCCTTTGTGAAATCGGCGAAACCTATAACGTTGACCCCATAAAAGACTTGCGTCCTGTTTGTCCGAACTGTCATGTAATCATTCATAAAAATAGTCCCGCCCATTCAATTGATGAAGTTATTGCAATGGTTAATAGTACGAGGACTGAGTAGCAACCCAATTTTTGTCTTGACTTTGGGGTATACCATAGCACACCAGAAAAAGGCTTGAAACCGAAGCACGACGCAACTACCCTTTGCTGGAGGCATTGTGATTGTCAGTATGGGTGACAATTCCGAAAGTCGGTCAGGGATAGATAATTACAATGCTCTGACCAACTCTACCAACCGCGCCAATGTTGCCAATCGCTCATCCAGCGTCTGCCCATCAGGATTCACCTGCAACGTATTCACTCCAGCGTGCCGATGGGCGCGAAGACGCTCACGTACCATATCTTCCGTGCCAATGAGGTTGGTTTTGAGTACCAGTTCATCCGGGATACGCGCCGCAGCCGCTTCGCGCTGCTTCTTGAGCCACAGGTCTTGCACCTCAAGAGCTATATCCGCATATCCGGCGCGTTGATACACGTCGTTATAAAAATTATGTTGCCGTGATCCCATGGCCCCAAGCGTGAATGCGAGACCCGGCTTACGGGGAGCGATCAGGCGGTCAACATCGCTAGAGAATGCCACCACCCCACCAGCAACCTGTAGATCAAGGTCAGCGAGGGCGCGACCTGCCCGTGTAGCTCCGGCGGCGATGGGATCGAAAAACAGCGAGGCATATTCAGGCATGAAGGAAGTGCCGAGCCAACCATCGGCTAGCTCACCAGTGAGTTCCAGGCTTTTGGGGCCGAGCGTTGCCAGGTAAACAGGTAGATGCGGTCGCGGTGGGACACTTGAGATCAGAGCTTTGCCTTCATCCCCAGGGAGAGGCACTTGATACACTTCCCCGTGATAGACAAGGCGTTCGCCGCGTGCAATCATACGCACAATCTCAACAGTCTCCCGCAAACGCTGGAGCGGTCGCGCAAAACGCACCCCATGCCATCCTTCGATCACCTGCGGCCCGCTGACGCCCAACCCAAGCAGAAAGCGGTCGCCAGAGAGGGAGGCCAGGGCCAGAGCTGTCATCGCCGTCAGGGCAGGAGTACGCGTGCCAACCTGTAAAATGCCTGTGCCGAGCCGTAGTTTGCTGGTCTTTGCCGCGAGATAGGCCAGAGGCGTCGCCCCATCATAGCCCCACGTTTCCGCAGTCCAGGCCGAATCTACCCCTAAACGCTCAGCTTCGACCGCATAGGCAAGTGCCGACTGCCAGTCTTCGTTCGAGGAGGTATACGTAGAGACGCCAAAATGTATTGCCAGCTTCATGTGCTTCTCTCTTCTCTATGGCTGACGCGTTGATGCCAATACCGCCGCGATTGCCTGTGTCTGACGAGCGTGATCGAGAGTATGAACACGAGCGAAAAGCAGCCATTCACGCCAGTTCATGTTGCCAAACTCATTGTGTCCCCAGACGATGTCGAGGTGTGCCTGGGGGTCTGCCTGTAGCACGACCGCAATCAACCGTTCGCGCAGTGCCTCGATATCCGCGAGCAGTTGCTCTCGTGTGGCATTCGTTGGAGCATGCTCAAGCACATCATCCACATGCGCTGGCTGCTCACCGCGCTCAATCACGCCACAGATCGACCGTTCGTCGAAGGCTGCGATGGTACGCACATGCGCCAGGACATCAGCCGCGGACCATTCCCCTTCTCCTGGAATGGTGCGAAAGGCAGCGTCAGGGATAGCAGCACTTGCCGCCACCAACTGCTGCTGCGCCTCTCGCAGTGCTTCAACAAGCTGCGCCGGTGTACGACGCATTGCCTGAATTGTCAGATATCCACGAACGCGAGCAACCTCTTCCTCGCGTGTCTCCTGTTTTTCCTGAGCCATAGATCATACCTCGCATCTAGACTTGTAAAGAATCACCTACCCTTTGGAAGGTGGCTGATACATCACGCTACTGGCTTTGCGCATCGCCTCGGTCGCCTCTTGAACGGTGAGGAGCTTGGTCGTCTTCGAGGTTTTGGCATGTCCAGGCGAGATGGCGACCAGAACCATGGCTGAGGCTGTCGTGTCATCGGGAGCCTCGAAGATCGCGACGACATCGTATTCCCCAAAGCAATAGTATAAGCTGATCAGTTTACCGCCAAGCTTCTGAATCATTTCAGCCAGGCCCACGCTTCGATCCTGGGGATTTTTCGTCATCGATGCCCACGATTCAGGGGTGTAGGTCCCTTGGAACATGTAGAGTGCCATGAGAGTTGTCTCCTTTACAGCTTGTGCTTCCTTTATACTATGCTGCTATTGTATCACTTGTCTTATGAACTCTTTTCTCCTCCAGAAATGGATAGGAAACAATGCGGAATCAACGACCGATTGTGCCGCTTACCTCTATTGCGGCCTGGACATCGTCGGTACTCTCCGCGGAATCCAGCAGGGCTGATGCCACATCAGCTCTGCTGATGGTGTATGGCCCGGCATCGAAGTCGCCACGGACGCGACGAATACGTCCAGTCGCAGGCACATCAGTCAGTTGCATTGCACGAATAATCGTCCAGTCCAGCTTGCTCGTGACCATTGCCTGCTCCATGTTCGCCAGGTCCGCGTAGGGATTGCGGAAAATCCACTTCACTAGCTTGACGACCAGCCAGGGGTGGGTCGCGACCAGTGAATGGGAACTCACACAGATGAGGCGGCGCACACCCGTCTCCTGCATCGCGGTGATGATATTTTTGGTCACCTCGGAGACAACGGTACCTGGCCCAAGTCCTGCTGAACTAAGAATGGCAATGATACAGTCTTGCCCACGCACCGCATCACGTACCTTGGAGAGATCGCGCCCATCTCCATGCACGACGGCCTGGAGTCCTTGAACGTCGGTCAACTCTTGCGGGCGTCTAGTAAATGCGGTCATCAGGTGGCCACGGCGCATGCCTTGTGCAAGAACATGCCGACCAATGCGACCAGTCGCGCCAAACACAGCAATTTTCATACAAGTTGCTCCTTTCAGGAGAGCGTCTATGTGAACGTTGAGAACTCATGCCAAACACGGCACATTTCATACAAGTTGCTTCTTTTGGGAGACACGCCCTAATGAACGCTGCGAGATTGTGCCCAGGATAATGCCCAGAATGAGCATGCCTACGAGGATGAGAAGAGAGAAGAGCATGTCCGGTTTTATGGTCATCAGGGCAAGTATGCCTATCAGCAATGTCAGGCGTATACTCTCTGCTAGCCAGAGCTGCGGTGCCATGAGTTGACTGCGCAACTCGTCGGAAACAAGAGTTGATGAAGTCACCTGGGCCATGTCAAAAATCCGCTCAATATTTCTTCCATTCATTGTTGCTCCCATGACGGAAAGCACAATGAAGGTAATAAGGGCCGCCAACACCCAGGACGTGGCAAATCCCCACGCGATAATAACCATATACAGGGCTGGTGCGAGAACGATCAACGAGATGAAAATGATGCTCTTTCCCGCCAGATTCGCAACCGCAGCCCATTCTCGCATCTGTTCAAGCGTCGCTGCTCGCCTCATGCGCACAAAGGCCACCACCACCAGACTGACCGCGATAAAGAGTCCAATCGATCCAAGGATATGGACGAAGAGTGCAAAGGTATACCACATCTGATTTCTTCTTTCATAATGATTGGGCCGCGTGTCCATCATGCTCATTAAAAGGGCGCAAGGTCGCTCCAGGACGCTCAGGCGAGATGAACAATCCTTCAGGATGCTCACGTAGGGCTTCCGCATCCCAGGTCAGTCGTCCTTCGCGTATATCCTGCATAAGAGTGCGTACCCACGCTAATTCCCCTTGACGAAGGGCCTGGACATATTCCAATTCCAGGAGCAGTAGGCGGTGCAGACTCTGTCCGAGACCAATCATCCGCGCTGTGATTCCTGCCAACTCTCCCTCAAGCTCAATGCTACGTGCTTGAAGGGCTTGCAACACTGTTTCCATCGGAAGGTAGGCCAGGAAAGAGATCGCCACCGTAAAGAGGGGATATTCTGGCAACGGCTGCGCCAGCAGTTCTCCCAACCATCCCATAAAGCTGTCGTACCCATCGTCTGTGAGTTGATAGACGGTTCGTTCTGGTCGGTTTCCCTCCCGGCTGGTCTCCGCGGGCAGAATGAGCCTGGCTTTGACCAAACGATCAATAGCATGATACAGCGTGCGCTGTGTGCTGCTGGCAAAATCTTTCTTCCGTTCACGAATCAGTCGCTGAATTTCATAGGGATGACGAGGTTGTTCCGCGAGCAGTGCCAGGATCGTCAACACTAATGGATCGCGACTCAGGTGAGATTTGTTCATGTTTCTCCTCTTCCTACCCAAAACAGGTCTGTAAATGTTACTGCAATATGCAGTATAGCATATTGCAGTAACATTCGCAAGGGCGGAGAGCAATAAGCAGACATTTGGAGAGAAGGCCTGTCCTCCTGAGTGAAACGAAGGATCCTGCTCTGCGGGCGAAGAAATCCTTCGTTTCACCCCAGACGACAAGCGGGAAATCTTG
>JBPCJY010000041.1:0-94874 GCA_051004815.1 Ktedonobacteraceae bacterium | reverse complement strand
GTCATTCTGAGCGCAGCGAAGAATCTGTCTGCTGGCCGACCAGAGATTCTTCGCTGCGCTCAGAATGACAGCCCTTCTCTCCAGTCCGCTCACGGGAGCTCTTCTCTCCAAATGTCTTTGTACTTGCCTCCAATGGCAACCATTGCATACAATAGGAATGTGCTACAGTTGATGCCAAAGGATAGATAATGGTAAACCCAAAAACAAAATCTTCACCTTCCTCCCATGCTCCCTATGCCCCTATCAGTCTGGCTTTCTTTGGTTTTGGGCTTGTTGGCATGAATGGTGGCGCGAACGGCGTTCTTCTGCCCAGCCTGAGCGCATTCTATCACGTAGGCGATGCCACCATAGGTCTGCTTTTCCTCGTCTCCTCGCTGGGTTATTTTCTCTCTGCCCTGAGTAGTGGTCTCTTGACGGAACGCCTGGGACTCCGTTGGCTCCTTATGTTGGGAACCATCACCTTTCTCCTGGGGCTGCTTGGCTTTGGAGTGGAACTGCCGTTTATCCTGCTTCTCCCGTCCCGATTACTCATCGGTCTGGGCGTAGGTCTCATTGAAACAGGCTTCAATCTCTACGTCAGCACACGTCCGCGCCATACCACTCAGCTCAACTACCTGCATGCCTTCTATGGCGTTGGCGCACTGGTTGGCCCCTTACTCGCCAGTGCAATTCTCGCGCTATTGTGGGGCTGGAACATCGTCTACCTCCTGATGGGAGCATTGAGTCTACCCCTTTTGCTTGGACTCGGCATCCTTTTCGGTTCCTCCCATACAGAAACGCCTACTCCCGCGGGGGAATCGTCTAACTCAGGCAACGTGCTCAGTGCCACCCTCAAGCTGCCAGTCGTCTGGTTCGCCGGACTCTTCCTCCTCATCTACGTGGGGATTGAAGTCAGCCTGGGCAATTGGAGCTACAGCTTTTTGCTCGAAGCGCGACAGCAAGGAACTGTGTCAGCCGGTTGGATTGTCAGTGGCTTCTGGCTTGGTCTCACGCTAGGGCGTTTCATCCTCCAGAGATTGGCCGAACGCCTTGGGGTTGGTACTAAAGCGTTAATGTACGCCTGTATGCTCGGCATCGCCATCGGACTGCTGCTGATCTGGCTAGTTCCGCTCGGTACCATCGCTGCCATCGGCCTCTGTTTCATCGGCTTCAGTCTGGCTCCTATCTACCCTCTCATGGTTGCAATCACACCCAAGCTGGTCCCTGCTCGCCTGGGACCAAGTGCCATTGGTTTGCTGGTAAGCGTAAGCATCATTGGACTGGCCCTGTTCCCCTGGGCGGCAGGTATCCTGGCCCAGGCTCTAGGCATCTGGACGCTCTTACCCTACACGCTTGCGCTCACTATTGTACTTATCGGACTTTGGGGCTATCTGGCAGGGCAAGCGGAAACTACTGGCTGAGCCATCATTAAACGAGTCGTCCTTTCTCATCCCTCTCCTGCCGAGCCTTTTCTTCCCAACGCAAAGTCGAGTCCTGGGAATACTGAGAACCTTGTCTTTCCCATTTCAACTTGCGCGAAACCCACTTCCTTCATGAGTGCAGGCTGATCCTGAATACTGCTCTTCCAGGGGCCGACGTGACCTTTCATATCAAGAACTAGCAAGCGTCCCCCTGTTTTGAGGACGCGGACAATTTCCGCCAGCCCTTGACGCTTGAGGTCGTCAGGCAAATGGTGCATCATAAAGCTACTCAACACGACATCGAACGACTGGTCGGGGAAGGCGAGTCGCTCAATCACACCAACCTGGAAATCAAGAGAGAGACCACGTCGAGTCGCCTTGTGGTTGGCACGGGCGATCATTTGCACAGAGGGATCAATGCCTGAGACGCCGCCCGTTGCGCCAACGCGCTGCAAAGCGACCATTGCCAGCGTTCCGGTGCCGCAACCCACATCCAGCACCTTCTCGCCCGGTTGAAGCTGGGCGAGATCTACAATCCTCTGCCGAAACGTCTGCTCCCTGCCAAGTGTGACAAACCTCATCAAAAGATCATAGCTCCTGGCCCAGTTCCAGACGTACCCTCGCGTCTCATAGCTCATTGCCCCACCCTGTTCCTTGTGATGAAAATGCGATACCATAGTTCTAGCTCCTTTCAAACAATAGCTTTATTTGAGAAGTATTTGGCACTTTGCCAATACTCGCTCGTCTACACGATGTTGCATATCTTTACTTCTGTTCCTCTTTCGAGTATGCTAGAGAAAGCAACACAAGTCAAGAAGCAAAAGCAGCCTTTCTGTAGGATAAGCGACACTTGAAAGGAGATTGTCGATGAAGACGTTCGAGGGTCAAGAAGATTTACGCGTCCGGCGTACTCACAAGTTGCTGTGGGAAGCACTCATGGCGGAGCTTTCCGAGCGAGCGTTCGAGGAGATTACTGTTAAGGAAATCTGTGAGCGGGCGATGGTTCATCGCACAACGTTTTACAAGCACTATGAGGATAAATATGCGCTGCTTGAACAGGGGATGCATCAGATGTATGATGCCTTGCTGGAGGAAGTGAACATGCCACCCAGCGCGTTCTCTATGGATGATCCTCCCCCCTATTTTATTCGTCTGTTCGTCCATGTGGCAGACCACCAGCAATTTTACAAGCTGATGCTGTGTGGGGAAGGCGTTGGCCGATTTCAGAAGCTGGTCAAGGACTATGTCGCAGAAATTGCTGAGACCAAAATGCACGTATTTACTCCAGCCAATCAGAAACCAGCAGTCCCACTCGCCATGCATGTGCAGTCTTTAGCGGGAGCATTCCTTGGTATCCTGGCCTGGTGGCTTGAGAATGGCATGCCTCTTTCTCCTCATCACATGGCGCAATACTTGCTGTCGCTGCACGGTACTTCATCATATCATGCTTGACGCTCAAGGTCGTGTGCATTCAGTTCATAACGCCAGATAGGAATATCACGCCACTCCCAGATCGCACGTACAATTCCCTCAAGCGATGTATCCCCACACCAGTAATCAAGCCCGTACCTGGTCGCCCGGTGTCCGATCACCACAATCGTTTTTCCATCATATTCAGGCAAAACATCACGCAAAAAAGCACCCACACGTTGCATAACCATGTATACACTCTCTCCATTGGGAAACGGCTCCGTAATGCGCCGCGGGAACTCTTCATCTATCTGAGCAATGGGATAGTGCGTCATGTCACCATAATCGCACTCACGAAGTCGCATATCCAGCACAATAGGCACATCACGACCTGAGAATGCAATCTCAGCGGTAACAGATGCACGTTGCAAATCAGAGCAAAATACTGCATCAATCGCTTCTGTCGCATAGTGCTGCCCAAGCTCCCGTGCCTGCCGCCGCCCAAGATCAGAAAGCGGCACATCAGCGTGACCAGAAGCGCGTCGTGCCTCATTGTCAACGCTAGTTGCATGCGGAGAATAGAACAGAGTCAACATATTTCTCTCCTGTTTTTGCATTGTCCAATGCTATCTTCAACCCAATAATGCCTCTATGTGAGACACATTCAGGTGACAACGTATTATAACAGGATAATAGTAGGGGTATGGGAACATTTGTTGCCGCTTCTGCGTCATACATAGTGGTTGGAGAATATTAATCAATCATCAGACAGGATTACCTGGCTGAACGCGTAAAATGTAACATTTACGCGCCACAAACGATAGTATAGCTAAAAGATCAATCGTTTAGCCGACATAACGCCCTTAAAACGGTTTGCTCTGCCTATTTTCTCGCGACTTTGCTACTTTACTGTATGTATTTTGAGAGTTGAGGACAAACGTGGTCACCGATAGCAACCAGTTACTTGGACAAGCCCTCGGTACATGTGTACTCAAAGGTCTGCTAGGGCGCGGTGGTATGGGTGTCGTCTACCTCGCACATCAATCTCGACCGCGCCGCTCAGTTGCTGTGAAAGTCCTCATGCCAGGTCTCCTCCTGGAATCAAGCATACGCGCTGAATTTCTGGTACGCTTCCGCCGCGAAGCAGACGCAATTGCCGCACTTGATCACGTTCATATCATGCCCATTTATGGATATGGCGAACAGGAAGACCTTGCCTACCTCGTCATGCCACATGTGACTGGCGGCACATTGCGCGAAGTTCTTGAAAAGCGTGGGCGTCTGCCGCTCAACGAAATTGTTCCCATCATCGAACAGGCCGCAGCCGCCCTCGACTATGCTCATGCCCAGGGCATCATCCACCGTGACCTGAAACCCGGCAATATTCTCTTTCATGCCGATGGCAGAGTTGTCCTGGCGGACTTTGGCCTCGCCAAAATCCTCAATGAAACAAACGAGATGCAGCACGAATCTTCTAACCCAAGCAGTGCCGGTACCATCATCGGCACACCAGAATATTTCTCACCCGAACAGTCCACTGGCAACACGGTAGATCAACGCACTGACGTCTATTCGCTTGGCATCGTGCTCTATCAAATGCTTACTGGCCGTGTCCCTTTTACCGGCTCAACTGCCGTAGCTATCGCCGTTAAGCACACGATAGAAATGCCACCATCGCCATCCGCGTTGAACCCGACCATCCCGCGCAGTGTAGAGGCCGTAGTGATGAAAGCCATTGCCAAAAAGCCCGAAAATCGCTACGCCAGTTCCGGTGAACTGGCCTGCGCATTGCGAGCCGCGGTACCAGAAGCAGCCCTTTTACCATCGTCTAACACAAGCTTGGCAACTGCCCATGAACGCATGACGCCCGTTACCTTAATGAGCAATGATACCATCCTGGACGTTCCCATCGTCTCTATCTATGACGCGCTAACAATACATACTCCACCAACCACACCTCGAACCACTCCCAAAGAACGCAGCTTCGTCTCCGTGCCACCTGAACCGCTCAACAACAAAAATCACGGTCAGCGTGGAGGATGCCAACCCTTGTGGATGATGCTCCTGGGCAGTTTTCTTGCTCTATTACTACTCGTTGGCGGTGTTGCAACATACCTCCGTGTTATGTCAAACGGGTCAACAACTTCGACCGCGAGTTCGTCACCTAACACGCCAGCAACCAGTTCAACCCCACAAGGGTCAGATCAAGGGCAAAAACCACATGCTATACACGCCTTAATCCCCGTGGGAAATATGCTCTATTCATCGCTCTTACCCGCTTGCGATGCGCAAAAGTCACTCTGGGGTCCCAACGTATTCGCCCATATTTCCTGTGGTGATAGCGCAACAGAGATGACTGACACAAGTACAAACTTTTTAGCTGGAACATTCCTGGATAATCTGCCCAATGGCTACGGCATACCCGATGATTATGTGCTGCAAATTCAAGTCAACGAAAGCCCATCGTCACGAGGCGGCTTCGGTGTCTTTTTCCGCAACCAACCCGGTGAGATACACCAGGGAACGTTTTCCTTCTTACTTTTCCCTCAAGGCAGGTGGGAAGCCAATATGTACAACGATACGACCGGGGCGAGAACGCTACTTCGCTCGGCTGAAGCAACCGTCCTACTCGATGGTTTAGTGACCATCGACATTGTGATCCATGCCAATACCTACACGTTCTACCTCAATGGACAAAAACAGGGAGCAGCTATCAGTTCCTTCTATCCCAGCGGAACCCTCGGTCTGGCAGTAAACTCTGGCGGTGATGCCTTCTTCAGGAATCTCGCCATATATGCATTGCATTAAGACAGAAATATGGACTTGCTTGCATTGAACGCTCCCAGCACTGTCACCAAAACATTGCTGTCCCTTGCCCACGACACTGTAACGCTCACCTGTATAACATGGTGAAAAGAGCAGGAGAGGAGCTATTCAAAATCCTATGCAGTCCCCTGACGACATACACAAGCAAGCTCGCCTGACCTGGCTAGCGGAAATGTATCGTGCCTATGCCGCCGATCTCCAACGCTACATTTATAGCAAAGTTGGCGAATCATTCTTGGCCGAGGATTTAACCAGCACAGTTTTTCTCAAAGCCCTACGCTGGCTGAGGGAAGATCAAAGTGGAGAGAGTGCTCGTGGCTGGCTCTATGCGACAGCACGCACGACTATTGTAGACCATTGGCAATCGATGGGTCAGTACGAAACTCGCACACTGGCTGGACTGGAGGATCTATTCTCCTCACAGCTAGAGATCGTGGAGGCTGCCCAACAACAGGCCGAACTACGTGTGCAGCATCTCCTGAGCCTATTGCCTGAGCGCGAACGTCGCGTGCTCAATCTGCGCTTTCTCCAGGGCTATAGTGCCGCCGAAATCGCCGCGGCACTGGGAACGAACGCGGGCCATATTCGGGTACTGCAACTGCGTGCCCTGAGACATGCTGCTCAATTGGAGAGCCAGGAAAGGAAAGTTTACACTATGCAAGAACAAGGATCACCATTCGACTCATTCGTCAAATTTCTGTCACCGGAGAGTCTTCGTGTCCTCGAACTATCCCGCGAAGAGGCACTGAACATAAAGCACGCCTTTATCGGCACCGAGCATCTCTTATGGGGCTTGGCAAGCGAAGGCAGTCTCGCCCCATTTTTAACTGCCATGGGCATCACCCCTGAGCGCATACATGCAGGTATTGTTTTCATCTATGACCGCCATGCACAATCAAACCAGCCAGGCATTCAGGAAACGCTATCTGCGGACACACAACCTGAAGCACTCAAGCTACTCACGCCTCGTGCCAAACAAACAATTATCCTTGCTGGCAATGAAGCAAAAAGCCAGGGAGAGCACAGCATACGCCCGGCTCATCTCCTGCTTGGTCTGATGAATGAAGGTGAAGGCATTGGTGCCGGTCTACTTCGCTCATTGGGCATCAGCCTTTTGCAAGTGCGAACGGCCCTCGCTCCTCCCGTTGCCACCCAAACATGCTCCTTCTGTGGTCGCACCGGTGCTTTGGTGATGCACTTCTTTCCAGCAGAAGCCTCTGTCGGCGGCTCTACGCCATCCACATGTATCTGCGACAGGTGCGTGGAACAGTTTCATGCGTTGCTTCAGCAAACCTGATTGCGCAAGGTATCTAGTGCTCTACACTAACCTAAAAACTGCCTTGAGGTAGCCACTAACAACTCAAGGCAGTTTCGTATCAACAACCACATTCGTAATACCAAAAACATCCTCTTCACTTTTTCTCATTACTGTAACTCATCTTCGTATCTTATCACGTAGCAAATTTTTCAATAGGTGGCGGGTTTCTTCATTGTTATTAATCTTTGATAGAGGTAGTATGACTACCTGCCAACATGACAAGCCGTCAGCGTGTAGAAACTATGTCAGGTCTATTACTATGTTGTCACAGTAGACGTTAGTAGCGCATCACATACACAATCCATCATCAACCCATCAAAAGAAGGAGAACATCCAACATGTTCGCGCAAAGGCACCATATACTGCTTACTATTGGTTTGTTGATCGCACTGTTTACCAGTAGTTGTGCTCTTTTTCCCCAGGCTGCTCAGCCAACTACGCCATCCGCACATGCTAGTACCCCACATGGCTTCAATGCTCCGGGTAACGTACTCATATCAGACCAGTTCAATAACCGTGTCGTAGAGGTAGACCGTACAGGACATATAGTGTGGACTTTTGGCTCAGGCAACCCTACTCTCTGCAACCCTGGCCCTGGCACCATCATCGGCCTTAACGATGCCGAACGCCTCGGTGACGGCTTAACTCTGACAGTAGGAACAGGCATCCCCAGCGGCTCACAGAGCTATCCCAAGGGCTGCGTTGACAACCGCGTCATCGTCGTTGATCAGCAGGGCCACATAGTCTGGCAATATGGACAAGCCGGAGTCACAGGCTCCGGTCCCAACGAGTTGAACGTACCCGTGTTTGCGATCCAATTGCCCAATCGCAATATCATGGTTGTCGATCAGAGTAACAATCGCGTCATCGAAATTGATCGGGTCAGCAAACAGGTAGTTTGGTCATATGGCCCGAAGTCTGGCCCTGGCGCACTGAACAATCCCAATAGTGCTGAACTACTTCCTAACGGCAACATCCTTATCGGAGATGAGAACAACAACCGTGTGATCGAGATCACGCGTGCTGGTTCCATCGTGTGGGAATATAACCAGGGCCTCAGTGCCGCCGCGTTCGCCAGTCGGTTGCCCAATGGCAATACGTTAATCACCGACTCGTCTCATAGCCGCATCCTGGAGGTAACCCCAAACAAGAAGGTGGTCTTTGAGTACTTCACCAATACAGACTCCACAAGCAATTCTGCTCCTCTGCCCACTAACGCGGTACAACTGGCTAATGGAGAGATAGTTATTGCCGACCAGTTCAATCATCGTGTTCTCATTGTGAATCCCCACATGGAATTTCAATATGGAACGATTAACGTAACAGGTAATAGCCCTGGACAGCTCAATGGACCCTATACAGCCTTTGTGGTAGGTGATTATACTGGGCAAACTCCACCGCCAGCACACTTCTAGGATGAGAAAGTCTCTGTCCAATACACATTAGGTATGCTAGGCGCACGCTTTCTGTGGCGGTCGCAAGGACCGCCACAGAAAGCGTGCCACAAGAAAGTGAAAAAATGTCAAAGAACCCATACTTACTACAACACAACACGCTCGTCTGGTTTTGTCTGCTGATCGTAGGCGCATTAGTGCTACTCAGTGCATGCGGGAGTAGCACCCCTAACACAAGTGCAGCTGCCGCTCCAACCGTTGCCGCTCCCAGCCCTACTACAGGCACAACGAACACCAGCCCATCACCAACACCAACGCCCGCACGACCAGTACCCACTTCCCCACCTGTTTCAGGCACTACGCAAACCGTACTGATTACCAATATGAGCAATGGGAGCTTTGGCTTTAGCCCTACAACACTAACCATCAAGGCTGGCACGACCATTGTCTGGAAGAATATGTCATCAGCACCTCACACAGTCACTACCGATGATGGAACAACCACTGATAGTGGAACCATACCTGTTGGCGGAACATTTCGTTTCAAGTTCACAACTCCCGGTACATTTCCCTACCACTGCAACTACCACCCCTATATGAGAGCGACTATTGTCGTGCAGTAAAATACTCGAAGTTTAAAGGCAAGCGACAGTTTCACCCGAAGGCTGACCATTAAGAACTGGTCAGCCTCCGGATGAAACTGTCGCAATTGATAAAGCAAATTACGAAGATTGATATGGGCCTTTGCCTCACTCAATCGGGCCACAGGAGAAAAGTCAGATGAGAGCGATCCTGTGGTGTGGTTCGATACAGCGCAGTTATGTCAATTAATCAGCCTATACCCCACTCAAATTAGTATAGGCCGTTGAAAAATCCTCCCCTGATGGAATGATATTCTGGGCCACCAGGAATTGTTCCATGGATTGCCAGCTTGCGCTATTATTATAGCCCAGGTGGCCATTGCCTTGCCAAATTGGTATAGTTGCCTGTAGCACGCTCAGCGCATTTGTAGTATCCATGCCAGGGACGTAGCTCTTGCTCATTTGTACCGCGCCAGCAGGATCAGCAATAACGTCACGCAGCCCCTTCAAAGTCGCATTGACAAATTTTTGCACAAGTTGCGGCTGATTATGGAGCGTATCTTCCGTGGTGATAATACCATTCGAGACCAATGGCTGGTAATCAGACACGTCAAAAGTGCGCACGGCAAAACCTTGTTTGCGCAACTGCAACGGCTCGTTGTTGGAATAACCTACCACCGCATCGACGCGATGACCAAGTAAGGCCGCGACCTGTGTAAAACCAATCGCCTGGATATGCACATCATCGGGCGATAAGTGCGCCTGGTATAACAGTGCTAACAAGCCGATATGCGTTGCACCAAAGGGACCAGGCTCGCCAATGCTATGCCCTTTGAGGTCTGCCAACGTCTTGATGGGCGAGTCGGCAGGTACAATCAAACTCACCGGGTACTTTTGAAATATCGTCGAGACATCAACGACTTTCAGGTTTTTGCTGCGTGCCACTAACACTTCATCGCCACTGGCAAAGGCAAGATTGTCTTTTCCCAGCACCATTGCCCCTATAATGTCATTGACGATGCCGTGATGAAAAGTCACATTGAGACCTGCATCGCTGTAGTAGCCCTTGCTCTTCGCCACATAAAACGGCGCGAACTGGATATCAGGAATATAGCCGAGACCGATGGATATATTCGTCTGGGCTAGCGGGGTAGTTGCCGTCGTCCCCGCTACTTGACCTCCACCACAGGCCGTTAACAACAGAGAGAATACGGCCAAAAAAGGCAACACGAAAGATAAACGATGCCGTTTGTACATCATTTTGCTCCATTCAATTGTATTGATCAGTCTTTCCGAGGAAAAGCTGAGGCTAATATATTGCCTCAGCCAGTTTCACCAGCAACCAACTGGCACTATAGTAGAGTGCGGCTAAGATAGCCAGCACTATCACTGTAGCAAACAACAACGCGGTATTAAACTGGTTGCCCGCCTGCACTACCAGGGAACCAAGCCCTTGCCCGCCTGAAATGACAAATTCCCCTACCACCGCGCCTGTAATCGATAACGTCAATCCAGTACGGATTGCCGCTATAATGGCAGGCAAGGCCAGCGGAAACTCAATGGAAAGCAGCAGGGACCAGCCATGTGCTCCCTCAACGCGTGCTGCATCGGTCAGCGTCTGGTCGATGGTCTGCACACCAAATGCGATGGTAATCACCATGGGGAAAAGCACCACCAACATGCAGAGAATAGTGATCGGCAATAGACCATAGCCGATCCAGATCACCAACAATGGCGCAATCACAATCGCGGGTACCGCTTGTCCTGCCGAGAGGTAGGGTTGCACTGCCGATGCGAACAAGCGCGACTTTGCCAGCCCGTATCCCAATGGCAAGGCTATCGCCAGCGCGAGGAGGAAGCCTGAGACACTTTCCTCGATGGTCACTAACGCATTGCTCAGCAGCAAGCCTGAGCTAAAACCATCGACTAAACTGGCTAAAACATCGCCCGGTTTGGGCAGAATGAGGCTGCTTACATGTCCAAAGACCGTACTTGTGTACCAGCTGATGAACACGATCACAGCCAGTACCAGTGGGGGAGCAATCGCCACGAATCGCTCCATGGCGTGCAAATGCCCCGTCTGTTGAGGCGAATTCTTTTTCGCCGGTTCCGTGGGTGGCGTCGTTATGCCACTGCGTGCATACTCGCGTACCGTTCGTTCTGCTAACGCCACGTCTTTTCTGCTAGAGGTCGATACACTCATTAACATCCCTCAGTCATAGCTATCTTGATCGGCTCCACGGTATCATGGTATTTTTGCTAAAAAGAAGCCGTCAAATCAACTGACTCGGGGAGGCTTGTGAGGGAGACATAAGAAGAGCAATACAATTCTTTTTCAGAGTAGCAAGCTACCCTTGTGCCGTCATAGCACAAGGTAAAAAGAACCGCTTCTATGCTAAACCTTCTCCCATCCGGACTTTAACCGTCGGCTTCGGAATTGCACCGAATCTGTCAAGAGGAACGCGCATTATACGTGACGTTCTCTCGGCTCGCGGGCTTGGCGTTGGCATCGGCCAATCGCCTTACCGCCGGTCGGGGATTACACCCTGCCCCGAAGGTCTCTATTACAAGTATGGCACAAAAGCATAGAGGAATGCAAGGGGCAATTTTCGCCGATAGCGTATTCTTCTCTAAGGGTGAAGAAAAAATGGCACAAAATTAACTATTGCCTTCCATGCCGGAGCAGGATCGTACCAGTCAAAGTAGTCGTAAGCAGCAGGTACAAAAAATGAGGCGCAGAAGACTAAGACAGCCTGTGCTGCTGGTGTTACTCCTGGCCTATCGGGATGTGTGAACGATTCTATCGTCGAGGTGATATCGCCTCCTAAATGGCGCATCCATTTACCTACCTGATAGCTCTCCACCCTGTCTATGCGGTTCCCATTTGCCCATTGATAAAGCAGATAAGGGAAATCAACTCCACAGCGTACAGCAAGCTCAATCGACGCGGAGAGGCGCGGGTTGATTTCCATGAGATAGGGCTTGCCAGCGTTATCGCGCCGAAACTCTATTTCAGCATAACCTTCCAGGTCTATCTCACGTACCAAATGTTCTGCTTGTGCGCCTATATCTGACGGAATAGCAATACTTTGACGGTAGACTGAAGTTCCGCCTAACTGCGGATATGTGCGTTTAGCCCACTGAGCGAAACGAGCGTATACCACATCATGCGCATACATGAGGTTTACAGACTCGCGCCTGCCTGAGAGAAACTGCTGAAAGAGAGTCGTTCCTCCTTGTTGTATTAATACTTCTACAGCAAGACGTGCTTCTGTGAGCGTCTTTGCGACTTTGCATACCAGTCTTACCCCCTGTTGTTCACCCCATAACCAGGATTCAACAGGTTTGATTACGACTGGTAGGCCAAGCTCCAGCACTGCCGCTTCAACTTCACCAACACTCCTCACTTCGATACCTCTGGGTATGCCGATACCCAATTGCTGTGCAACCTCAAGTGTTCGCTTTTTGTTTACTGCGATAGCCAGAGCGGATTCTTTTGCCAGGGCAATATTTACGCTACGCTCAATATCCTCTCGATACTGACGAATCAACGCCAAGGTGGCATCAGATGAAGTAATGAGTACCGATGCTCCGGTGGTATCAATGGCCTGTTGCAGACAGGCCAAGAAAGGTTCTAGCCCTTGCTCATATCCAGGAGCGGCAAACGATTGCTGGCACCAACGCGATGAGAAAGCCGGTATACGGCTACAATCCTTTGCCTTTCCACTATTTACAATTTCCATTGCCGCTACGCGCATACCTCGTCGGCCCAACGAACGTAGAGCGACCAAAGACTGTCTGAGCGTTGCATCAAGTATGAGCGCATCGTACTTACTGCTCTGCCTTTCGCGCTGGAAATCGCTCACCTGCTGCTTACCATTATCAGCTCTTGCCGCCATAGTATTTTTTTGTCCACCTTCACGAGAAGTTGTTTCGTGTTGAGATGTTACGTAATCTTTCATACTATCCCCAGACCATAAGCTTTACTTTACTATCCTCTGTCACCGCTTTTTGACAGCATGAAGAACGATCAGTTCGAGGGCTGATACGTTTTTCTCCATTGAGGAGAGACGAACTTCCATATTCCCGCAACTGAAGCAGCTTGCAGGAGCCAGTGATCAGAGACATTGCTCGATAGACGCAGAAGCTGATATGGATTGCAGTTTGGAGTATTCACGCCGCTTACCGTCGTTACAGCCCAGCTATAGCCCGTTTCCTTTACCGCGCGAAGTGCTTTCTCTCCAATATCTTTCGGTTTTCCTATCGGATATGCAAAAGCCCTGACCGGATGGCCGAGTTGTTCCTCCATTACAACACGGCATCCGCTCACCTCTTGTTGCAACTCAGTAGCATCAGTCAGGCATGATAGAGTGGGATGATTAACGGTATGCGCTCCGAATGTAACCCATGCGCTCCTGTCCATTTCACGTATCTGTTCCCAATTCATTGGAAGCAATAGTTCTTCCTCCGGAGTAAAAGTCAGAGGTACAGCTAACGTGCTCCGCATTTCTATGAGAAAGGCTTCGCGCTCCGCGACAGATTTTGCGTTATGAAAATGAGCATCGATCATTTGATAGAGTGAATCTCGCTCTTCTGCTTCATCAAGTTGATAGGTAGACTCTTCCAGGGTTACTTCTTTCAAGCTTGTATGCTCTACCATCCGTTTGCTTTCTAGCCACCAGAAGTTGTCACCGCTCTCTATGTATCCTGTTGCGAGAAAAATGGTGATCGGAAGCTGTAACTCGCGGGCTAATGCGAACGCGTACGTATAATTATCTCTGTGTCCATCATCAAAAGTGATAACCAGGGGAGTGCGCCAATCTTTGCGTTGCGTCTTGCCGGAGTCAGCATATAATTCTTCTAATGCTTCCTCAAGATGAAGCACCCGGTAAAAGCGACGAAAGTAAAGCAAATGCCGACGTAAATCCCCCTCCATCGCACGATGATAGTTCAAAATGATTACGTTCCGACGTGGTAGTCTTCCGCACCATACTATAAGATGCACTAAGCCTGAGTAGTAAAACAGTGCAGCTAAGACTATCGCCACTTTTCTACGCATGCTTCACCTGTTTCACTACCGAGGAAGATAGACGGCGTGCCGTTGCCTGCGTTCCTGCCACGAAACGATAAAACGGCCCAAAGCTTGACACTGAACTTATACCCACAAAATAGAGTCCGGGGACAGTGGTCTCGAAGCGGTTGTTCAAGATTGGGGCATTGTGATAGGTTTGGATACTTGAGAGCAACGAGGGAGTTACCATGGGCAATCTCCTGATATCTACATGATAGCCAGTTGCGAGCATGACATGATCGGCTCTAACTACGCTGTTGTTCGTGAGTGTGAGCGTTATAGTATTGTCCGTCTCCCCAATTTTCTCTATTATGCCTTCATGTATGGGTACCAGGTTGAGTAGGCGCGGCTTTAACCAACCAGAACCGGCGGGGCCAAAACGATGCTGAATCTGCCGATCTTTTACATCGCGGGGAAGTCTATGGAAGGCATAGGGTAGATGCTCTATGCCCCAATGATACCAACCTGCTGCAGTCGCCGCTTTTGGAGATCTGATGCGCTCAATGAAGGGACGGTTTTCTAATGATTTGTTGTCTTGTAACCAATGAATCGGTCGGCGAGTAATCACTTCCACGTCCGCGCCAATTTCATGCAGCAGGGCAGCCGACTCTAACCCACTCTGTCCTCCCCCTATCACGACGACTTTTTTGTCACTAAAACGCTCAAAGGCGTGATGATCTGAAGTATGCGACACACGATCTGCCGTTAGGTGGTTATAAGCTTCCGGACGATAAATATAATAGTGCAAGCCGGGAGCCATCACAACTATTGGAGCGTACACTATGCGACCATCAACAAGCACGAGCTTGAAGTGGTCTTTCATATGCTCGATAGATGTAACATACGTCTCATCTACATCGGGTACCATTTGTTTTTGAAACCACATGCCATAGTCAATGAATGTTTCTATGGACAAAGGGTCTGGTGCCTCCATACCATGGAGTTGGAAATACTGCGCCAGCCCACATCTTCCAGCAGGATCGGAAAGATTTGTGGCCCACCAGTACGAACGCAGTAGCATACCCTTTGGCATGGTATCACGCCAGAGTTGCAGCGGCTTTCCAAAAACCGCTACTTTCAGCCCGCTCCCCAACAGATGTGCGGCAACAGAAAGCCCATACGGACCTGCTCCTACGACTACAGCGTCATAGGTTGCCGTAGCTACAGAGTCACTAAAGTTTTTAGAAGTGGTATTAATACTCAAGTTTGTATCCTCCAAAGTAATATTACTAAGAGTGCTTTTTCGCTGCAAGCATCTCGTTCAAGATATCTTTTACAGCCATTCCCCAGACATCCCAATTAAGCCGTTCATCAAAAGCAGCTCTACCTGATCTCACCATTTGAGCGTAACGCTGCTCATCCCGGTATATCTTCGCAATCACCTCAGCATACTCAGCACCTCTTGCATCTAAGGGAAGCAAAAAACCATTTTCGCTATCTTTGACTACTTCTGGAACACCTCCTGTATGTGTTGTGATGACAGGTAATCCAAAAGCACCAGCCTCACAGAACACAACCCCAAATGCTTCGACCCGCGTCGGCAGGACAAGGAAGTCGGACATGATATAAAGTTTCTCGATCTCGTGTACCTGTCGCTCGTCATTTTTGTCCAAGAAAGGGATGACGGTCAGGTGTGGATGAGTTATATTAGTTGGTGGCACGCATCCACAGACGGTCAGTTCAGCTTCAATGCCCATCTCGTGCAGCTTGAGCAACGTTTCATAGGCGATGTCGCCTCCTTTGCGTTGCCAATCGACACCTACAAATAACAACCGACACTGCTTCGATGGCTTCTTAGCGAGCACCTGCTCTCGTGGCGGAATATGATCAAGATTTGCTCCGGCGGCGATAACATGGATTTTCTGTGCAGCGATGCCGTAGTCCTCGATAGCCGAACGAGCTGCCCAGGACGATTCGAAAAGCAATTTTGAGGTGTTCTGAAAAGCTGCTTGTTCGATTATTTCCCCCTGGCGCACAGAAAATGCCAGCAGGTTTGAGTACTCTGCGGAATAGTCTTGCTGTAGGTGAAATGTTATATCTACTATCAGCAGGATGGGGATATCGGTCTGCAAGAAAGCGATTTCTGGCGCACAGTCAAGAGCGACGATCACGTCAAAGCGATGCCCGGCTAACCGCTGAGCAGCAATTTTCGCCTGTTTTTTCGCCACAATTGGCAAGCGTTTGTAAGCAATATGCCATTTGAAATGGTGCTTCGCCGCCTCGCGCACGATCCGCCCCAGAACGCGCCTTTCCCATGACATAATGTATTCAAGGTACGTGACCTCTCCACAGTGCCTCTCAAGTGCCTTGCCTATATAGTATGTGCTGCCGGAAAAGCTGCGTCTATTGTGCGCAGGGTCAGACGTGAGATAGGCTATTTGGGGACGATTGTCTGTCTTATGCATTAATTTACTTCCGTTTCCCCTTTAGCTTCACTACAATGGCTTCATAGAGGCGAATAAGCTGCAAGCTCTCTTTCTCCCAATTGAGGTCGTTTTTAGCTGCTTTAAGAGCATTCTGGCCCATACGATGCAGAGCAGTAACATCCGCTAACATGCCATTGATTGCCGCACCAATAGCTTCCGGTTTAACCGAGGGGACTATTTGTCCAACATCATACTGCCTGATAATTTCTTCGACTGCGTCAAGTTGCGTAGCGAGAACAGGCACACCGACCATAATGTATTCGAAGAGCTTGTTCGGCAAAATCAGTTTGACGGCCAGCGAATAACTCGGTGTGTAGAGTACCAGACCTATATCTGCTGAAACCACCCAGTTGAGCAGATCCTCGTAAAGTGGCGTGCGCGGGACGAATTTGACACAATCAGCAACTCCTTCACGATCGATAAGCTCCTCAAGCTCCTTCTGTGTTGCTCCATATCCTTCGCCCATCAGCACGATTACGTTATTCTTCTCCAGGAATGCAGCCGCCCGAACCAATGTATCAAGCCCTCGATTCCTCTGCAAACGTCCATGATAAAGCGCAATCCTGGTCTCCTGGCTCAACCCAAGATACTGCCTTAAACGATCGTTGGGGGGAACGCTTCTATACGGTGGAATATTGCGCACCAGCGCTACTTCCTTCAAGTGAAAATGCTTTTGCATCTCTTGCGCATAAAAAGGCGTAGTAGCTATGACCCCTGCACAACGGGGCAAGATACTAGCGAGAAGGCGATTGATGAGTTTCGCCGACCGCCGCCAGAACGCTATCGTTGTCTCTGGATAGGGTATATGCAACTCATAAGCCTCATACACTAAAGGTTTACGACGTAAGATAGCAGCGATACAACAGGCAGGGAGCGCGTTTAACTCAGTTGCATGGTAGATATCCGCCCCGCTTTGTAGCAACAGGATGAGGCTCTGAAAGAATGTACGAAGAGCAGTGAGGAGAAATAGCCACTCTGAGCGTCTGGAGCTCTGCCAGCCAGGCAGGATTATATGTTTCAGGCGGATGCCATCAATATCTTCCTCGACCGATTGCATTGATGCCTCCACGACATCAATGATGGAGACAGCAAGCCCTTCATTGAGAAATGTTGTAGCTGCACGCATTGAGCGAACATCATTACAGGCTTCTCTCAAAATATACTGGCACACCTTTATAGGACGTGTAGTCCCAGGAGTAACAGATGGCATTACTCGATCATCAGTTTCAGCTATACTTTTCAAGATACAGAACCTCCTACAAACCATTAAGTATGATGCTTTATCAACGCGTTATAGACGCGCTATAAAGGAATGCGTTATCCTCGCGACAAGCGAAAACCATCCCAGGAACGACAGGCATAGTCCATAGAGGAGAAGCACGCCAATATGAATGCCCCAGACCAGCACAATACTCTGTCCCTGGGCCAAACTATTGCTGACGAGGTAGAGTGCGATGCCGATCCCCAAAGCAAGCAGGAACAAACCTATCTCAAAGGGTACTGGATAAATGCGCCGATTAAAAAGGTAGGCTATCAGCACCAACGCGATATAGGCTGCAAGTGTAGCCAGTGCCGCGCCCATCGTGCCAAAGATAGGAATCAACATAATGTTGAGAGCGACATTAACAAGCGCGGAGCAAATGTAATAGAGTGATGACAGCCAGGTCTTGCGCTGCAATGATGTTCCCAGGTTGACTACAATAAAGATGCCGTTGAACATGACAGACAAAGCAATGATCGGAATGATCGCTGTCTGGGCATGATACGATGCGGGGAACAGTACATCGAAAACGTTGCTCCCGAAGAGCGACATGCCAAGGGTCGCTAAGAGCAGAACAAAACTGAACCCGCGAAATATCAGCTTGAATACTTGCTTCGCGTCTTCGCGTTTCGCAATAGAGTACATCAGCGTCCACCATGCCAGCGAAAACGGCGCAATAATGGCGGATGATAAGACTCCACCCAGGCTATAGGCAACCGAATACCCGGCAGCCAGGGAGAGGGACGCGAGATGTCCCAGCAAATAGCGATCCGACACTTGCAAGACCCAGCCCGAAATAAGATTCATGACATTGGGTACACCAAAAGCCAACATACTTGTGACCATAGCGAAGCGCAGGTGAAAACCAGCACGCCAGAAAATGATCGGAAGCGTGCAAACAATGATGATGGCATCGCCGAGGCCATTTGCTATCAGTGATCCCACCACTCCCATATGCAGCACCCCCACTAGGACGATAGTTGCTCCTGCCGTGATCAACAGGTTCGCAATAGCTATGATCGAAAAGAGTGCTGCCCGGCTCTCCACACGCAGCCAGACGAGGCCGGGAACGGTCAAATTCTCTGTTAGAACCAGCACAGCAGCAACCAGTACCGCGCCACTATACGCTGTGCTACCCAGTACCAGAGCAGACAACCAGGGCGCAGCTAGCACCCCTATTGTCATGACCGGAATCAGAATCAGCAGTAACAGCAACACCAACGTTGAGAGCACATCTAGTTGCTCTCGTCGTGTTTTACAATCGGCTGAATACATGCGTGTGAAGGCTGCACTCAACCCCAATTCGGTCACACCTGTTACTAACGCCACGACAGTATTTAGTACCGCCAACGCTCCATAATCCGTGCGTGAGAGCGTATGCGTCAAAAATGGTGCCAGCAACAGCGTGACAAGCGGCGCAGCGAGTGACGAGATCGCATAGATGCCAGAGTTTTTGATAAGGTTGCGGATTAAGCCGAAATAGCTTTCACCGCCTGGTATTTGAGTCGCCGATGGCAGAGCACGAATACTGGCAGCATCTAACCGTGGAATCACAGGCAATTGCCACGTGGGTTGATTATAGATCAAAATGCCGTCCCACGAAGGAGTGATGGGAATGGCTCGCAATCCCACCCTTGTTGGGATCTGATCAACTTCAATCGTCGCCAACGGTTCAGTCTGTATCGCGGACGTTTCACCAACATCTGACCAGTACGACGTTTGCTGTAGTAACGTGCGTAATGCTTCTGTCCCGTGATGCAGGGCAACATATTCTCTTGCAGCTTTGCCCAGGCGATTGCGCAGCTCGGCATCTCGCAATAAGCACTGAAGGGCAGTACACGTTTGCTCCACATCTCCCACCGGAACCACTATCCCGCGCCCCTCGGAAAGCACATAGGTATTCGCCAACGATTCGGTCGAGGCAATGATCGCGCAACCCATCGCCATTCCTTCCAGCAACCCCGTCGGTATATAAGCACCACAAGTGCTGGTATATAAATGCAGTGCTATATCACTAGCAACAAGCAAGGAATGTATCTCCTTGCTCGAAATATTGCCCAACGTCCGACAAATGTGACCCAGCTCCCTGTGGCGAATTTCCTCCTCTAACCACTCGCGCAGTTGCCCATCACCAGCAATTATCACCCGCACCCGATCCCGTAGTACTGGTGGCAGTGAAGATACCGCCTGGCTGATACTCTCCATTGAGATATTCAGCCCCTTCTCCAGTTCAAGTTGGGCAGTGATAGCAATAACCAGCGCATCGAAGGGAATCCCCATCATAGCACGTTGTGCTGTTTTTTCCACAGAAGAAAGTCCCGTATGTCGTTGCATGTTCTGCTTTCATTAGAAAGGGGTATTACACTTTTTGAGCTATGAAAATTACCAAAGGACTGAAGCGAGCGAGCTTGCGTAATCCCAAATGATGTTCTATGTGAGTAGCAATTGGGACGATAGGCGAATCGCTGTTGCGCCGAAACGGAGGCCAGCCATATCCCTCTTCATTCACCATAGTAAATCCTCTGGCACATAGGTGTTCCTTCCATACAGCATATGACTGGGGAAACCAATACCATTGACCACTCCCTTTTACTCGTAAAGCAGGAACGGAATGGTAGAGCAGTCCTCGCCAGGAGGAACGATTCCAGAATACGCCAGCGATCAATCCTCCCTTTTGCAACACGCGAAAGGCTTCATCAATAAACCACTCAGCACCAATTACTTGTGGTACTCCAACACATAGGGCCAATTTAATGCTTTCCGTAGCACAAGGAAGTGTTGAGTCTGCCGGTCCAACAAGCTTGCACGTTGCTGTGGGAATCCTCTTCTGACAGATAGCCAGACTGCTTGGGTCAATATCCGTACAAATCAGATTCCAACCTGTATCGGCAAGTAACTTTGACCATCGCCCACCTTCACATCCTATGTCCAGGGCAGTTGTTGGCCTTTTGATGAAAGCATTAGCTTTCAACACGGTCTTCTTCTCAATTTCTGATGCATAACGACCATAACTGGTATCACTACCTATACGCTCCCAATCCGCTATCGCATTCTTCATATACTATTACTCCTTATTCATCTCCTGAGTCTTTTATCGCAATTCCACACGATGGGTATCTCCGCACATCGAAGCCAGTACTCCTTGCGCTTTCCTGAGGTGTCTCCCTCCTGGCTTCAACCGAAGCATTGTACTCACTCCCCACAGCGTCAACCGATTAAAGAGTGGATGTATGAGGGGATGAGGTACAAAGGCACGATGCACCGTATGGGCTTCGAAACCAAGCTTCAACTTAAACCTATGCAATCCTGCCGCATTGCTCTCATCTTGAACTGAGCTCAAGCCATAACTCACCAATCGGCATTTTCGTTCAATGAGGTAACGAGAGAGTACGGTATAGACCAGAGCATCGTTCGGATTAGAACGTAGCAGGGCATCCATTGAAAAGCATCCAAACTCTGCCCAGTCGTCCACCTCCGTTATATCGGCAAATGCTGCTAGCTGGTCGTCTTTCCAGGCACCGAGATAAACAATCTCTGGTATTTTTGCGAGACCAGTAAACCAACGTCGAAACTCTTCGATTGTGCCATCATTTAAACCATTTCTACATCGAGTATCGTGAAAAGCAGGAAAACCGTGAGCGAGCAATTGTTCTGCTGTGAGAGGTGTAATTGTCAGTTCTCTAAGCCCTCGTCGTATGTCTCTGCGGGCTTTCGAAGCCAGTTTGTCCCACGAGTACGTTTGATCAGTACAGAGATAGAGCCAGGCATTGGCAGGATGGTATGCATCTGGCTCCAAGAGGTAACTGACAACGGCTGCTCGACCGTGCCATAGAGCCTGCTGGACATCCTGCACAGGAGGTGGTGCTAAATGGAACTTTGGAAAGCGTACCATGGCACCGGACTCATGCCTAACCCAAAAAGTGCCTGCTTCACCTGGAACGACATGCACTCCACTTCTTTTGAGGGAAGTGGCGTACTCTGTTATTGATGCCGTTTGTACCGTGTGTTCCGAGGTCTGTCCAAACATCATACACCTCTTTCAGTCACGATAACTTGAGTCTTTGCACGTAATTGCAAAAGCTCATCTAATGCTGACCAATAGGTTGCTCGCAAGAGGGTGCGTTTGAACGTAGCCGGGCTATTGTGTTCCGCAACATAGGTTCTTGCCATGCTCCCCATTTTGTGGCATAACTCTACATCGTTGATAAGTCGCACAAGAGCTTTACTGGTCTGTGCTACATCACCTGGAGGCACAATGAGGCCGCGTTCATCGGCCAGCAAAATGGTATTGGATAGAGGTTCCGTCGTGGCGATCACTGCACAGCCAGAAGCCATTGCTTCAAGCACAGACATAGCCATACAAGCACCACGCACACTCGTGTAGAGAAAGATGTCACTAATTGCTAATAGTGAGCGAACTTCTTGCGTTGAAATTTCCCCCCACATTTCGCAGGTCATATCCAACTGGCGTTCGCGAATATCTTCTTCAATCTGTGTACGCAATGACCCATTTCCAGCAATAATGACACGTACTCGCGCACGTCGTTCCGAAGAGAGTGGTGCTAGTGCTCGTTCTATACTTTCTACAGCAATGTCTAGCCCTTTTTCGTGATCGAGGCGACAAACGATTGCGATCACGATTGCCTCTGTAGCAATGCCTTTTTGCTCTCGCATCCTTGTTTGAGACGAGGTATCAAGTGGGCTATGAGCATGTATGTCGATCATGCTGGCAAAGCGCGTAATGCGACTGCGAGGAATTCCTAATTGGTTACATCGCTCGCCTATTTCGTCTCCACTAACCCCTGGTATCAGGAAATGATCGACAAATCGTGCAGAAATGCGTGATAGAAAGGTGAGCGAAGGCCAATATCCTATAAAAAGAACCTGTACGAGTAGACGGAATGCTTTGGGCCAGTTCATTACCTTCAAATAGTCTATGCGTACAGTACGATATTGACGATTCGTGTCCCATGTCAAGGTACTATGGTCGATACAGACTACCCGTGTACCCATCAGTTTTCCAGCCAGTGCCGCAAACGCAGAAGTGAAGACACCGTCTTGAGGGAGAAAGACATGATAGCCAACTCCATGCAGTCGCAGTGAGACAAGCTTTAGAAAACCGGCAATACAGTAGAGCCAAACGAGAGGGAAATACCAGGGTCCCAATTTCGCCGCACTGAAGCGGTGTATGATGAACTTCTCGGCACCTGCTCCGACACGTTGTACCAGGTACTCCATTTCCCACATATCCTTTGTTACCTGGGAGACCCCCTCCAAGACTGTCAAGATACCACCGGTAAAAGGATGTGATGGAAGAGGAACACTGACATGTACACGTTGTGAAGAGTGCAGTGCAGGGAAAAGGACAGCACGTACTCGTTTCAACACTGTTTGGCAAGAAAAAGTATAGCTGCTGACTATGAAGTAGCGAAGCCGCGCAACGGTGCTGCTTTGATACCCTTTCCAACGCAAAGCCAATGTTGCGCAATGGCTACAACCAGAGCATGTAGCAAGTGTACTCAGTAACTCGATGTGCAACGAAAGTTGGGCAGGAGATGCGAGTTGCCTTCTGAGTAAGTCATCGCGGAGCCAGAAACCAGGGTCAAACTCATCTAAGAGCCTATGCATCGTAGCAAGAGCATGTCGAATAAGCTCTGCAATCTGTGTATTAGCAGTTAGCCCTTCATAATCATAGAGTCCCAGGAGAGCAAACATAAAACCACTGAGCATGTGTGCCGCTGGATATACAGCCACTTCCTCAAAGAAAATGCCTTCTCCATCCACTGGTGTACTGACACCACCATCAAGAATATCTCTCTTAAATGTTCCTATTACACGATGTGCGACTTCAAGATATGTAGTATCTTCTGTGAGCTTGTAGGCTCGAACTAATACAGAAATGCCACATCCCTGTGTAAGAGCAGATAGCCAGGAACCGTTTGTAGGGACATCGGGATGAGAAAATGTGAGTGGCCAACCGCTCATGCCTTCATCAATGATTACTTCATGTGCAACGAGCCACTGCGCTTGCTGTAAAAATGTATGCAGATGAGACTCATCGAGAGTAGTGCGATACAGATTCCAATGAGCCAAAGCATAGCGTGCGATTGTTGTAGGATGATAGCCATATGCATTCGTATAATAGGGTATTCCTGCTGTATCAAAGGTGCAGTAAGGCAAGGTAAGGTACATCGACATAGCAATAGGATATGCCGACAAGTTAGCAATGCCTTCCGTATCCACTACTCCGTTTGCTGGACTATCACACTCTATACTCATAGAAATTACTCCAATCCTATCATTAATATTATTCGTCAGGCCGCTTCACACTGAAGCTGTGTATAAGCAAAGGAGACGTAATTGCGCCAAGAACTAACCAACCAACCTCCGCGATGACGGGATGTGTCCAGCCATCAATAGTGATGCTACTCATGCTTAATGACACAATGGCGGCTATTCCACAACCAATTAATGCGCGAGAGCGTGTGTCGGCCCTGGCCCAGGTGCGTAAAGCCAGCCATAGCGCACATAACACCAGGGCAACAAATACGAGAAGAACGGGGATACCGGCCATGGTCGCCCATTCCAGATAGGAGTCATGAGGTTGAGAAAAAATTCCCTGTTCTAAGGCACTATACGGTTGAGTACGTAGCTCATAAGCTTGATAACCTAAACCTATTCCCGTCAGAGGGAATGCGCGAATTGTTTGCAAAGCAGTCTGCCATGCGCCAACACGCTGTATCACTTCCTGTGGATTTGATGCGTGCTGCAACTGAATACTCATTTCATTGGGAAAGAAGACGATAAGTATTACCGCACTCAGAAGGATGAAAGAGAGGACAAGTAAACTAGAGCGTTTACTGCCTACAAACAGCATGAAAATGATAATGCCTGCAATAGCACCTACCCATCCACTATTGCTGTAGGTAAAGACCAGTGCCATGAGTATGAGGATGGTTTCAAAGAGATAGAGTGCTTTTCCCAGGAGCGATGAACTCTCAAAAAAGAGTCCAAGCGGAAGAAAAGCCAGCATTGCGAGCAAAGTGCCATTCCAATTGGGATCAATCAGAAATGAAACAGCACGAGTGGCAGTGCTGTTTGTCAGTTGATAGTTCCCGACTTGTGAAAGAAGATCATTGACGCGCTGCGAACCGAATAAAAATATGCCGGTTGTTGCCTGAATGATAGTATGTACGGCAAGCAGCGTACCCAGTACAGCAAGAATTTTGAGAAGTTTGCGCAAGCTAACACTATCTCGAACAATTATAGTTCCTAGCCAGAACATCAAAAACGCACCCAGGATGTTACTCGGATAAAATGTCGCCAGATCGAAGAGCCTGAGTTGACCACCATAAATTGCTGGGTAAATGGTCAGGACGAGGAACAAAGCCCAGAGCCAGAGTAAGCGCGGCTCAACCCATGGGTGCTCGTCGGAGCGAGCGAAATAGTAAACAAAGAGCAACAGCAGGGCCATAATGATGCCAATGAGGTGCAGCCCAAGAAACCAATCTACGTATAGGTGAACGGCAAGGATGAGCACTACCACCAGTTCATCCAGCCTGAGCAGCACAATGAGCGCCATCGCTAAGGCACCAGCGGCGATAACGCTATATACCTGGACATGGCTAGACGTACCAATGGCCACGCCTAGAAAAAGCGCGGCTGGTAATAGCAGGAACAAGCAAATCAATAGAGGAGAAACCCGTTCTCTTATGGTCTCCCACCATCGAGGTACTTGGATTACGTTTTTCATAATGTTTGTACTCTTTTTTCCACAATATCAATCATATTTTTTTACACACCATATGGCACATTATTGATAATCATCATCGGCCAGCTCTCGGTAAGTTGCTGCGTTTTCACCTGCCCAATCAATTTTGCAACCTGGCTAAGGCTCTGGGCGATAGCGGGTGGACGACTGTGCAGGCCATGGGCATCCGAGGCGATGAAATGCACCAGCCCTCGCTTGAGCAGCTTTTCAGCAGTGCACTGTGCCGTTCGGCCTTGCATCCCTAACAAGCTACTCGCCGTAATCTGTACTAATACACCCTGTCGCAGCAACGACTCGAGTAGATCCAATTCCTTCTGGAAAACGCGATACCGTTCTGGATGGGCCAGTATAGGTATAATACCGGAGGACCGCAGTTCGAAAATCACTCGCTCTGTAGCAGGAAGCCAGCTACTGTTCCATAGTTCGAGTAGAAGATAACGACTTCCATTGAGGGTCGCCACCCTTCCGGCTAGAATATCGTCGATCAAGCCAGGTTTGATCAGTGCCTCATGACCGGCAAAGAGGCGCAGCAGAATGCCTTGACGATCAAGCACTTGTTGCAATTCATTCACTCGTTCTTTAACCTCCGCTGCCGAACGTTGGAGGAACTGATCATTATAGTGAGGCGTAGCAATAGCAGCATGAATACCCTCCTGCACCAATACACTGGCCAGAGCCACCGATTCTTCCATTGTCTCAGGCCCATCATCAATGCCGGGCAAGATATGCAGGTGCGTATCAATCATGCTACCGTTTCCTTTGTAAACAAGAATTTCTAGCCCTTTGCACTCAGAGACTTACTTACACGAGTAATCAATGCCTATGCTCAAATCCTGGGTAAAGGGCTGGTTGAAGGTTTCTTCCTGTTTATCTTTAGATAGCAGCCCTCCCCACTTATTGATGACAATCGCGCACGATGGAAGCATCACCTGCAAATCCAGTATCCGCTGTGTACCTGCCTGTCGTTGCAGTACATACTGATAATGCCAGCCATTAGCGTCTTTCTTAGCCACACCATAACTGGTCCAGAGCAGGGTGATGGTGCGTGTCTGCCCATAGACCAGGGTGAAGTAGCCTGTCCATACCTGGGAGCCAAAACCGGTACTTGTACCAAGCGACTGCCAACCGCTCTGCTGAGATAATGTGCTGCCTGACGGCACATAGAGACGCATGTAATCGCGATAAAGATTAGCACCATAATTCTCACCTGCCAGCGTCCAGGCAGAGGTGACGGTGGTGCGGTGAACAGCATTTCCGAGTTCGTCGATAGTTATCTGGTCATGCACTGAATTGACGATGAAACTGTTAGCTTTATTGGCCGCGACATTAGCATCCACAAGAAAGAGGTGGTCCCCTGGCAGTGACTGGATCGTCCCGTCGAGATGAAGGAGTTGCAGCACATTCTCCGCGTTGCTGGGGTTGAAATAAAGCTGAATGTCCTTTGTGTGTAACGAACTGACTGCTAGCTGCAAGAATTTCGCCACCGTCCCGGCTGGAAGCTGTTGCACCCGCGCCAGTAGATGCTCTGACAACAGTTCCGTGAAGCGTTTCCGTTGCGACGAATGCCCACCAGACGCGGCGATAAGACTGCTTCCTTCTCCTGCCTTTGCTCCCCCTAACTGGTAAAAGTGAATAAGACTGACCAGGTTCTGCGCCGTCACCGTCTCATGATATTCCGGTACACTGATTGGCCCAGTAATGGTCAGCATGTTTTCAATGAAGGAAGGCGTGATGGCGATCACCCCCTGTAAGGGAACATTGCCGCCTTCGCGCTCGAAGTTCACCTCACCATTGCGGGCGTCCGTCGGGAAATCCGCATCGAGATTGGAGTCACGTAGGCTCCAACTCCCTGGTGCGAGATAGTGGCCAAACCAGCTATAGGCGGGAGGATAGGGAATTGTATGGCCTGCAAGACTAAACGGCCCATCAAGTAAAACAACATCCGTGATATGTGCGGACGTTAAGCGTCCTCCGGCAAGCGTTGCAATGCCATAGTTCCCGATGAATCCACCGCCTGGACGTAGTTCCGTCGAATCCAGGATTTCTAGCAGATAGTGTGAAGGTGTAGCGATACCAAGCAAGGTAGGCAGTACCGGAAGCAACTGGTCCGCCTCGGTCAGCACGGCGCGGATCGTGGGAATGTTTGCCTGAAACTCCTGCAACAGCATTGCCAGATGAGAGTCAAAGGACACATCACTCGGCTTCACGAGCATAGCTTCATTCATGGTCGCGTTTAACGAAGACTTCACCATTTGATATTCCTGGGAAAGCGTAGTGAAATCAGCACTTGTCAGTTCAGGAGTTGAGGCATTCAAAGGACTGCCCAAACGAGTGAGCACCATTTCCAGTATCTTGCAACCGCTAATGCCGGCCTGCGAGACATCAACAGCGAGTACGGACAGGTGGATAGCAGCTTCCAGGCGCGGCCCGTAAATGGGGACGAGACCTGCAATGCCGGCATAGTGTGCCAAATCTGATTCAATCGCTTGTGCATCGCTCAAGGCACCAGCAAACTCTTGTTGCGCACGTTCTATGCTCTGTGAGGTAAATGGCTGCGTCTGCAAGGATTTCAGCAGGGTCATCGCTGTGCGCAGATGCTGCATTTCCGTTTGTGCAAGCAAGAGATCGGTATGGTATGTGTGGTATGCCTGGTAGCCAACCACAGTCGAAATTGAACCGCTTAAGAATAACACTAGCAGACCTCCAATAAGTAGAGGGTGTTTTTTGGGCCTACGCACTTTGCGCCAAGCTTTTAGCGGTACTGTTTGCCTATCTTCTATATTCATTGGCTTTATGATGTCCATGCTTCACCTTTCCTGTTACGGCAACATGCTAGTTTGAACGGAACCTCTGGTCATGAGATTCAGCTAACACCGGAGTGACAGGAATAGCTGGCGCATGTCCATTTCTTGTAGACTTGATGCCGCTAGCTTGATCTTGTGGGTGTCGGTCATAGTAATAAGCACTATCATTGCGTTTGTGTTTGAGCTTATTGGCCACACAGCCAAGCACATGGACATTGGTTTGAACTAGCACCGCTTTCATCTGCTTGAGTTTCCCTTTTGTGGATTGCACCGTATCAACGACGACGAGCGCACCATCAACCTTAGAGGCCAGAATACTCGTATCAGACAAACCTAGTAGGGGAGCAGTATCAAAGATCACGACCTCAATTCCGCAATTCGCAATTACCGGAAGAAAGCGTTGCATCACTTTCGATTCAAGAAACTCCGAAGGATTCGGCGGCAGCGGCCCAGAGGGCATAACCCACAGATTCGGAATACCCACCGAATGGACAAAAGGTTCGAGTGACTGGCTGGTTGGAGTTGATACATCTGGCCTTTGTATGATCGAAGCGTGACCACTATGCTGATAGAGAGACAGTGTATTAGGAACACCCGACATACCAGGCGTATTAGGGACACTCGACATACTAAACGCCAGGACGGCATTGCTCAGCCCCGCTTTAGCAGGCGATAGATTAAAAAGGATATGCTGAGTTGGCCGGCGCAAATCTGCATCGATGAGCAGTGTAGTCTTCCCAGTTTTAGCCATAAAAATAGCTAGATTGGCTGCAATTGAGCTTTTACCTTCGCCAGGGAGAGCACTGGTAACAAGCAGGGAGCGTACTGGTTTATCTATGCTCGCGAAACCAATACTTGTACGCAAGATACGAAAGGCTTCTACATTGGTTCCTGTCGGATTGATGATGTCTTGCGGCGACAAATATCTAGCACGCCAGATGGTAGACAGCACTGACCATCCTAATAATTGCGTGATTTCTTCCTGGGTACGCACACGCGTATCTAATCGCTCGTACAGCAATGCTAGCAACACTCCCAGTAACAAGCCCACCAGAAGGCCTCCACCTGTAGTAAGCAAGGTGCTCGGCTGCGTCGAGCTGGTAGCAGGCTGCGCAGGTTGAACCACTTGTAAGGGATTCCCACTTTGGGCCTGTGTCAACTCAAGTTGCGCTAAGGCGGATTGCCACTGACTGTAGTGCTGCTGTAATCCGCTCACCTGCGCCTGTAAAAGAGCTATCTGCCCCTGGTTTTTCCCCTTTACCTGTAGAGTTGAAATTTTCGTTGTGATAGTGTCAATTTGCTGGCTGGTTAAATCAATGTTCTGCTGTAGCTGCTGCTGAGCCAGCGCATTATTCTGCTGTATTACCTGTAATTGCTGTTTGATTAGCGTCGTCGCAATATCGTTTGCGAGGCTCGCTGCCTGAAAATTGTTCTGATCAACGACATCGATCTCAAAAAGTTGAGTATTGGATCGGGGCGCAGTCGAAACCTCCTTCGTAAGCTGGCTCGCCGTTACACCTGGAAAATGAGATGCAACCTCGCGAAGGATGGGGTCGCTTATAGCCAACGTCGCCTCCGTCTGCACAAGCTGATCACTTGCCATCAAATTATTGTAATCTGCCTGATTATTATTGCTGGAGCGAATAACGACCTGAACCAGCACAGATGACTGGTAGAGCGGTTTCGTAAGTTTGCTGCCAGCGAATGTTCCAAGCCCTACAAGTAGGCAGCAGATTACTATGAGCTTCCAGTGTTTTATAAGTACAGTCCAATACTGTTCAAGTGTCATTTTTCCCCTCCTCTTTATTCTTCTCATTACCCGGTAACGATTAATCTTTGTTCCCTGATTATTCTAAAAAGGTGCTCACGGAGTTCTATTTCATTCTCTTGCTGGAGGCTCTGCTCTAAGGTAGCCAGCCATTGAGCAATGAGTAAGAGCGATGGCAATTTCTCTTTTTGAGAGACACAGAAAATTTTGCTATTGGTTGTAGGAGTTAGCACCTCATCTGCGGCCACTAATGTCTCGTGAAGGCGTTCACCTGGACGAAGTCCGGTGTAAACGATAGAGATATCTTGCCCCACGCGCAAGCCGCATTGGCGAATCATGTTCTCTGCCAAATCAATAATCCGCACTGGCTTCCCCATATCCAGGAGATAGAGTTCGCCCTGTTCCGAAATTGCGCATGTGAGGATCACCAGTCCACAGGCTTCGGGAATAGTCATAAAATAGCGCGTAGCCTCCGGATCCGTCACAGTTAAAGGTCCACCCTGCGCAATCTGCTGAACAAATAGAGGGACGACACTACCACGGCTGCCAATCACATTACCAAAGCGCACGGCACAAAAGCGCGTCATGCCATGCGCTGATTGTGCGAACGACTGTACGATCAGTTCTCCCATCCGCTTTGAAGCACCCATTACGCTGATCGGTTCGGCTGCTTTATCCGTCGAAATAAAGACGAAGCGTGCTACCTCGTATTGCTGAGCCAGACGGCACAGGTGATACGTCGCAAGCGTATTCGTGCGTATGGCCAGGTCGGGATACTGTTCGAGCAGAGGAACGTGTTTATACGCGGCGGCATGAAAGACAAGATGTGGACGATGCTCGGCAAACAGTCGTGCCATTCTCTGTACATCAGTGATATCACCAATATAGGGGTACAGGTTCGCAATATGTGGCTGAGCGCGAGAGCGCAAACCCTCGACCAGATCAAATAGCCCTGTCTCATTTGTGTCCAGGGCAATCAAGAGCCTCGGTTCATAGCCAAGCAATTGCCTGCACAGTTCTGAACCAATAGACCCCGCAGCTCCAGTGACAAGAATAACCTGCCCTTTCAGAACAGTAAATGCTTCAGTAGTATCCAGAGGCACGACCTCTCGCTCCAAAAGATCTGCGACCTTTATATCGTGTGGATGAATCGTATTTGTCACAGGCAAAGCGATCTTGCGGCGACCAAGCAAAAGGAAAAGCAACAATGAGCCACAAAGAACAATATCCACCGGCAAGATACGTATAGCCGTGAGCAATTGCATAGCTATAGCAGCGTTAAAGCCAAGTATCAACGCGAAAAAGCATGGCACAATTACAAAGCCATGCCGATACATAGAGTGAGCAATGCCCTGGTTACTTGATCTATCTCTAAATGAGAGGAATGCAGCGATATAATACTTCATGGATTGTCCGTCCCCACAAAGTAAGAGTAAATAATGTACTCCTACGTTTGAGTTCATTTTTTATGTGCAGCAAGAATCTGTTCAACTGCGGCAATAACATCTTCGACATCCTCATCAGTCATACCTGGATAGATGGGCAAGGAAACTGCTCGCCGATAGGCATGCAGTGCTGCCGGAAAGTCGTCCGCCCTCAGTTGATACATATCGCGGTAAAAGGGATGCAAGTGCAGTGGAATAAAATGGACGCTTGTGCCAATTTTCGCCTGTGCAAGTGCTTGAATGAACGCCTCCCTGGTGATTTTGAGACGGTCTAAACACAACCGTAATATATACAGGTGCCAGGCATGCTCTACATGAGCGGGATTCGGTGGCGTCTCGACTTCAGGCCAGTGCGAGAAGGCTTCTGTATAGCGTTGCGCTATTGCGCGGCGGCGCTCCAAAAGCCACTCGCTGCGTGCTAGTTGATGCAAGCCAAGAGCGGCAGCGATATCCGTCATGTTATATTTGTAACCCGCTTGCAACACCTCATAGAACCAGGACCCTTCGGTACTATAACGCTTCCAGGCATCGTGGCTGATGCCATGCAGGCTCATCATCGCGATACGCTCAGCGTACTCAGCATTGGCAGTGGTAAGCATACCCCCCTCGCCTGTTGTTAACGCCTTCGTTGCGTAGAAGCTAAAAGCAGTAAGATCACTGGTGGTGCCAATCATCCGTCCCTTGTATTTCGCGGGGAAGGCATGCGCGGCATCTTCGATCACCAGCAAATTATGTGCTCTGGCAACAGCGTGAATCGCGTCCATCTCCGCGGGCAACCCAGCTATGTGTACCACCATGATTGCCCGCGTTCGCGCTGTGATACACTTTTCCAGTTGAGCAGGGTCGAGATTGCAGGTAACGGGATCAACGTCTACAAAGACCGGTCGCGCACGGAAATACACAACGACCTCGGCTGTAGCTGTGAACGTGTAAACTGGGACGATCACCTCGTCACCTGATTGCAGACCAATTACGTCAAGTGCAAGGTGCATCGCAGCTGTAGCAGAATTGACGGCCAGCGCGTAAGGTGCTCCCACGCGCTGAGCAAACTCACGTTCAAGGCGCTTTGTCTTGGGCCCGGTAGTTAACCAGCCAGAGCGCAGGGTATCCACCACTTCATCAATCTCAGCTTGCGTGATATGTGGCATCGCGAACGGGAGAAATGTTGTCCGCGGTACCCTACTACTTTTTACGAGCTCTCTATACTCCATGGCGTAACACCACCTCAATTACCGTTTTCAAAATGATCAATACATCAAGCAGAAATGACTGATGCTTGATGTAGAAGAGATCGTACTGGAGCTTAACCAGTTCGTCCTGCTCTCCACTACCGTAGCCATACTTCACCTGCGCCCAACCCGTGATGCCTGGTTTGACGCTGTGGCGATAACAGTACAATGAGTTGTCCTTTTCCAATTCAGCAGCGTATTCCGGTCGCTCCGGTCGTGGCCCAATCAGGCACATGTCGCCACGCAGAATATTGAACACCTGGGGTAACTCATCGAGGTGTGTCGCACGTAGTAGCCGCCCAACTCGTGTGACCCGTATGTCATCCTTAGTTGTCCATACCGCACGCCCAACATGCTTTCCTTCGATAGACATAGAGCGGAACTTAAGGATGCGGAACGTCCGTCCTCTATACCCGGCCCGCTCTTGGCTGAAAAAGATGGGGCCGGGCGAATCCAGGTAAATCAATAAGGCCAGGAGAGGCAGTATCAGACACAGTATTACCAGTCCACAGAACCCAAAGGTGAGATCAACTATCTTACGCCAGCACATGTAGAGTGGGGAGATGATCCGCTCCGATTGAAGAGCCATATACCACTGGTCGCCGATATGTTCCAGCGGAATCTTACCGCTGGTGCTCTCATAGAGAGCAGCCATGGGAACTACAGAAATGCCTAACTGGGATGCTTCAAAAGCTTCCTGGAACAATTCAGGATTGGCTTTGTAATCGAGTGCCATAATAATCATGTCAATCATGTCATTGCGTGCCAGGTAGCGTAACATACTCCTGCCACCTAAGATTGGCAATGCACCATGCAGCATCCGCTCATCAAGGCTCTCACCGATATATCCCATTACGTTTGCACTGGGATGCTTCGCATTTTGCAGTTCTCTGGCAATAGTCTCCCCTGTAGCGTTGACCCCAACGATGACTGCCTGGCGACGAAAACGCGGCAACCTGAGAATTTCAGCCAGAAGCAGACGCCAGACACCAAAGACCGGTGCAGCCACAGCTAGAAAGAAAAACATGAGTTTTGTGTAGGAGATAACTTCAGCACCAATAAAGAGGAACAAGAGCAATACACAAAAAATGAGCATGATGACAAGCGTACACAATGCGTAGAGTGGGCTTTTAAGAAGGTTCGATGCACAATTCAGATGTTGCACTTGCGTGATATTGGCCGCAATGCTCCAGGACACAAGAGCCAGGCATGTCCATACGAGGTTAGCGTTCCACAAGCCCAATCCGTTATGTAAAACATCCAATCTTACATGGAGTAGCGGCCCCAGTACCGATACCAGCAGCAGTGATGCAATGAGTAATACCCCATCGCCGAACATCAATGTAAGGCGCAACGTCGCCTGCGAAGGTTTCTTCCAGCGTTGTAACCTTTGCAGTCCGCCGATCGGCGACGTGGGCGTTATTTCCTCTCCCGCGTTTGCTAACTCATCAGCATTATAGGGAGAGCGGTTCTCGTCTGTAGGTACTGTTACCTCAGGTAAGAGTTCCTGGCTAATTGATACCATCTCGTGTTCGGCTACGTATGAGTCTTGCGAACTCACCATAGACACACTATTTTCGAAGTAAGGTTGCATGCTCTGGACCCCCTCCATTACAGACTTCCTGTCTTCTGCTCGCGGATTTTTTTTGGTTATATAGAGATATTGGAATGTATCGTTTAAAATTTGTGCTTTACGGAGTCAGAACGACGTTAGATTCGTTCTTCTCGGAAGCACCGCCAACTTTTGTACGTGTCTTTAGTCGTGGGACAGGCACTTTCTTTTCAAGCAGTTTAGCAATGCGTGCCTCGAGCTTTGCCGTCAACTGCTCACGATCGAAGCTAGCCTCTACATAACTACGGCCTCTCTGCCCTAAAGCCTCTGCCTCTTCAGGATGCTCCCGTAGATATAAAATAGCTGATACTATAGCTTCCGCATTTTCAGGCTCTACAGCGATTGCTGCCCGCGCCTCTTGTTCCGCAATTTGGCGAGCTTTCCCTTCTGCACTTAACACTATGGGACGAGCGCACGCCATCACTTCAAACATCTTTACGGGCAGAGTAGTTTCAAACAGTGCTACTTTACGCAAGGGAACCAGGCATACATCGGCTGCAGCCAAAAGGAGTGGCAAGCGATCGTGTGGTTGAGCGGCGAGAAACGTGACATTCTTGAGCTTTCTCTTCTCAGCTTGCGCTATGAGTTCGGCCTTTACCGCGCCATCACCGGCAAAAATTATATGTATGTCAGGGTGATGCTGCATTTGCTCGGCTGCACTAAGTATGGTAGGCAGTCCATGTGCAAGTCCATGGGTCCCTGCATAGAGAACAGTAAAACGATCATCCCAGCCGAGCGCGGCACGCGCCCTTACTTGTGGTAATGGATGAAACAAAGTGGTATCGACCCCGTTGGTCAAGAGGAAAATACGCTCTGGCGGTAATCCCCGTTGAATGAGCAGGTCACGAACTCCTTCTGACACAACCCAAACAAGTTTTGCGCGTTGATACGTCGACCATTCTAACCATTCAGAAAGCCGGATCAGCAAGGGATTGCGGAGTACTCCCATTTGAATTGCCGCCTCGGGCCAAAGATCAGCAACCATGAAAATAAAAGGACAATGTTTATGCCATGCCAAAATACGTCCTGCAATGGCATCGAAAAGAGGCGGGGATTCAGCTATGATCACAGCTGGATGGCCAACAGCCTTCCAACCGAGGAAAGCAGCCAGGCAGCCGAAGGAGAGTTGACCCAGGATACGGGGCAAAAACCCTTTATTTGGACTGGCATAACTCCACACTCGCACAATATCTATTCCGTCATGTTTCTCCCGTTGAAGCAGACGCCCATGATATTCCGGTGAGACAACACCATAAGGAAAGTTTGGGAAGGTAGTCAACACCGTTACTTGATGTCCACGCTTTACAAGACGCATTGCAGTTTCACTAATGCGTACGGCAGGAGCTGATATTTCTGGTGGATAATATGGTGTGACAAAGAGTATATGTGCCATAACTGACCTCTTGCTTCAATTACCGCTGACGTTGTTGCGGAACGAGCCAATTTCTTCTTTAGAAACACCATTACATTTCAAATACAATGTAAGGTTCATAAAGAGTGTAACAGATGTGTATGAATGGTGAGAGAACAGTTGTGACAAGGTAGAGCTTTTTATGGGCCTGGTAGAGCTTTCTTTACTTGATAGTGGACTGTGTTGCAAAAAACTGTAAGGGGAGGGCAATAGATAGCATGGAATCCTTCCCCCAAACAAGGATAGGTCCTTGACCTACAAATAATAAAAGCTTTTCTTCACAACAATAAACCCAGCATCATACGATGCGCGGTTTTAGCATTGAAATTTGAATCACTGCTGATTCAGCAAGCATAGTCAAAAGCCACAATCCCCCGATTGGCTTGACATGCGCGAAATAGGTAATAGCAAATAGAATCAAAGCCATATTCATGAATGCAAATGAGTTTACCTCATCAGTAGCATGTTAATTATGATAATATAACATCTTCTTTTTTTTGTCAACTATAGATTTGGAAAAAGTATTATGTATTTTGTAGTTACAACGAAAAGGTTTGGATTAGATGCTTAAACTTTGCAAGCAAGAGGGTTACAAACAAATAAAAGGTAACAGCTCAATCTTTCGCGCTTTGTTGCACACTCATTTGTTTGATCTGAGCAATGATAGTCTCCAAATCCCCATTGAGATAGATGCCGGAAATTAGTGAGATACTATCCGGGTGCTGCTCAAATGCCTGGCCTCCAACAATAAGGATCGGATGTGGTGCAGGGAGCTTCTGTAATTTCTGCCCAAGCTCTATTGTCGCTGCAAGGTAGGTACTGATTGTCACAGATATACAGAGGAGCGCGGGGGAGAGTTGCTTGACTGTCTGCAAAAGGCCAGCAGTTTCAATGTTCTGACCCAGGTACGCTACCCGCAACCCGGCGCGACGTAAAAGCAGCGATAACATGAGCGGTGCCAGTGCGTGTGCTTCGCCAGAAGAGCAACAGGCAATTACCAATGGGTTTGCATTATTGATGGGAGTGGCAAGAAACATATTGGTAAGCAAGCCGTGGAAGAAAGCACTGGCGAAGTGTTCAATGGAAACAGTGATAATGCCTTGCTCCCAACGACGCCCAACTTCCCATAATGTGGGCGTAATGAGTTCAGTGCAAACCCGCTCGATCGGATAGATTGCCAGTACCGAGGCCATCAGTTGGCTGGCGGTCGCTTCGTCGAGTTCGTTGAAGGCAACGAGTAAATGCTTCTGGACGGAATGCATATTATATGGTGTCTCAATTTGGGGGCCGTCAAACGTTGTCCCGGTTTCGAGGAGTGGCATTTGCAGATTGACCGGTGGAACAACGCTTTCCTGTTTCTCTTCTTCCTGTTCGAGGTGGCGAAAGAGGGCAATGGATTGACTGATGGACATGCCGGTATCTACGTGTGCTTTGAGCCAGTGAATGATGGCAATATCACGCTCCGAATACAAACGGTAGTCGTTCTGGGCGCGTTCAGGCGAGAGTATCATATAGCGACGTTCCCAGGCGCGTAGCGTTGGAGCGGCTATGCCTGTCTGTTGCACCACTGCCTTCGTATTGAAGAGTGGAACATCTGAGTATTGTTCCAAGTCAAGCCACTCAACATGTTTTTCTGGCATATGCTATTCCCTCCCCATCTATTCCAATACGTTGTTGCATCTTGTGTACTGCATATTTCTTGATCTCAATAACCATACTATAGCGCATCTTCAAGGTCAACAGTTTATGTCCTATTTGTCAGGGTTGTCCTGGCACTTCTTCTCGCTGACAGATATTTTGATCATCTGTCTAGACAGATGATTGCCGCGCGGAAAGCGGGTAAGTGAACAATACGGACTCTCTATTTGACCCATGACAAAAATCATGTGCAGACACACCTTGCTAATTTGTGCTATACGTGTTATATGTTTGTATATAGTTTGCATAATGTTTGTACAGGTAACTTTGATTAATTAACAAGGAGCGATAGTGATGGCAACGTTGATAGCTTCTGATCCGCGCCCTTTTCTTTCAGCGTTGATTGAGCATGAACTACCAGAAGCTGCTGCTGAACAGCATGAAATAATAGAAATTGAGGCCCTCTCTGAACAGGATTTACTTGTAGCTCGCGCATTAAGCGGCGATACAGAGGCATTTACTGCTATTTTCGATTACTATAATGGATTGATGTTGCGTACTGCATATAGTATTGTCAAAGATCACGATCTGGCAGAGGATGCTGTGCAGAACGCGATCATTCAGGCATGGCAGCATCTGCCCAGTTTGCGTGAAGCGGGCGCACTACGCTCGTGGTTGATGCGTATCGTCGTCAATCAAAGTATTAGCTTTAAGCGACGCATTGCCCGATCAACGATATTTCTCCGTCAAGCGTTTGCTGAGCAAGAAACGAATTTCGCGTCTCAGGTAGCTGATAATGCTAAAGGCTGGATGGAGGGCCAATGGGACCTCGCGCAAGCGATTGGCACATTGCCGCCGAAGCAACAAATGGTAATTACCCTCCATTATTACCAGGGAATGACATTACCAGAGATGTCTCAAGTGTTGGATATATCAGAAAATACGCTCAAAAAGCGCATTCAGGCGGCACTGGCGAATTTGCGCCGCCTGATGAGAGAGTCTCATTGAGATGAGGTTCTGCCCTTTTCATGCTCTCGTCATACCTTTGCCATGTCCTCAATCGCCAGGCGACTGGTGATCGCGGCAGAGAGCAGGACACCTGGAATTCCAGCTCCTGGATGGGTTCCGGCCCCCACAAAATATAGGCCATCTATCTGGCTTGAACGATTATGGGGCCGGAAGTACGCTGACTGCAAGAGCGTTGGCTCGATAGAGAATGCTGCTCCCAGATGACTGCGAAGTTCAGAGGCAAAATCAAGCGGTGTAAACGTATGTTCGGTCACGATGCTTGCTGCAAGTCCCTCCAATCCGCATTTTTGCTCCAGGAAATGAATAATCTTGTCGCGAAATGCACCCGCTTCCCGCTTCCAATCAATGCCATGCGCAAGGTTGGGTACTGGAGCAAGTACATAAAGGCTTTCACAACCCGCCGGTGCCATTGACGGATCAGTCCTTGTCGGGGTATGCAGGTAGAGCGCAAGGTCTGCTGGGAGGCCCTGACCATCAAAGATATCTCCAATCAATTCTCTGTAGTTCTCAGGCATATAGATCGTGTGATGGCGTAGTTGCTCATACTGGCGATTGATGCCCAGATATAACATGAAGCAACTCATAGAATAGCGATAGCGTTTGATGGGTCTGGTAAACAGCTTGGGGCGGTATGCTGTGGGAAGCAAATGAAGGTATGTAGAGGCCACATCACTATTGGCAATCACTGCATCCGTGTGAATCTCAGTACCATCCTCCAACCGAACTCCCGTTGCGGAACGCTCTTTGAGCAAAATCTGCTCAACGGGTGTGCCACAGAGAACTTCACCTCCGAGTGAAAGAAAGAGACGTTGCATTGCTTCAACAAGCGTGTACATACCGCCGGGTGCGAAATGCACGCCCCCCAGACGTTCGAGGTAGGGTACGATGCTATAGATGGCACTCGCGCGGAAGGGATTGCCGCCGATAAAGAGCGGATGGAACGAGAAGACCATGCGTAGCTGCGGATTGCGGAAGTAGCGTGAGACATACGAATATACGCTGCGTTGTGCGCTGACGCGCACCAGTTCGGGTGTAACTCGCAGTAGCTCGCCCAGCGTAAGATAGGGTTGGTTGGCGAGGTCCGCAAACGCACGTTCGTAGATGTGTTGTGTATCAGCAAGAAAGGCACGGTAGCCGACCACGTCACCTGGCTCGAATCTGGCAATTTCTGCTTCGTCCCCTTCGGTAGTTCCCCAGTAGTCGAAATAACGCCCATCATGGAAATTGATGCGATAAAATGGGCTGAGCGGCACGAGGGTGATATCATCCTTCAGATTGCGACCGGCGGTTGCCCATAGTTCTTCCAAGAGGTGGGGAGCGGTAATCAGGGTAGGTCCCATATCGAAGGTGAAGCCATTATCTTTGAGCTGGTAGGCGCGACCTCCCAGCTGTTCACGAGCCTCCACAATTGTGACTGTGTGACCAGCTGCTTGTAGGCGGATGGCTGCGGCGAGGCCGCCAAATCCTCCACCAATTACGATGGCTTTACCTTTGCTGTATCCGCCTGTCAATGCGGTAATAGTGGAGTCAGAATGTAGCTGTGTCATAATTGAATCGCCTCCTCAGTGTGAGCGAGCGTGCAAGTGGCAATTTGATGGGAAAGGGTCTGCACCTGTTGCTCGACGGTCTGCACAAATTGCACTGAACTGCTGTAATTCTTGCGAAAGAGCGGACGACCAAAGCGCAACGTAATATGCCACCCATTATTGTGGACATACGTGAACCCTGTTGGGATAATGGCTACGTGAGTATGTCCATCTTTCTCAGCCATCTCTGCTATCCGTGCGAAACCCTGACGAAATGGTAGAAAGGCTTGATCATTTTCTTTCGGCGTGGATTCCGGGTCAATATTTGGGTACGCTTCTGGAAAGACGATAAGTATCTCACCGTTGCGCAACAGCTGCACCGAGTCTCTGATGGCATAGCGCAGATATTTTTTTGCCTCGTTGCGTGAATACGCACCTTGTCCTACCCCATTTTGTGTGTTGGTACCAGTATTGAACTGTTCGACGCGTAGTAACATCGGCCAGCGAGCTAACATACAGGCCAGTTCCATCACTCGGCGCAGCCAGGGTTTTTGCACCCAATCCAGAGCAACGAGGATATGGAGAGGTCGTGGAATCGTTTTGAGCAGTACGCAGCCATCGTAGAGATGGTGGTAATGGCGTGCGACAATCAGCACCGGACCGGCGTGAGGAACATGTTCCATTCCCTCTACGTGAATTTTTACGTCGCGACGGGCTAACATCCAACTACCCTTCCGCACTACCATCTGCGATATGCGCCTGACGACCGGGTTTGCGTTCGTTGTAGTTGGCGGAGTGGACTGAGTCCGCTGTGGTCGAAAAACGAGCGCGGCAGGTACGAGGCCAAGCACCACGGCCATCACGGGAGGAAGCCAGAGTCCGGCGTTAATATTCAGTGCAATAGCGAAGCCGATATTCGCGGCATACATGCCGAATGGCAGCCAGGCTGGCAGAGATCGCGTATCCAGGTTTGTCCGCCAGAAGAGCCGACTGACGCTCATAAAAATGAGGCCGGTCACTGACCATCCAACCAGGTTTTGAACAGGCATACCGAAGTACGGGCCAGTATCATGCCAGACCCAGAAATGGATGGGGAGATACTGGCTTGCCATTGCCGGATCAAGTGCCAGATCCCAGACCGTCAGGAAATAGGCACCCAGAACCAGCGACCAGGCGGTTTGATGACGTTGCGCTACTTTATTGACGATGATGCTTGCCAGGATGAGGCTGGTGAACCCCATGTAAAACCAGGAGAGCGGGATAGAGTAGGGAACGTGATCGGCTATCTTGAAACCCAGGAAAGTGGTATAGGAATAGGCACCAAAAGGAAAACCTGTAATCGTGCCGATCAACTCCATGCTGAGAGAAATTGTGGTCGCGGCTGCAAAAAAGATGAGTGTCTTCCTGGGGCCAACGCAGAGGAGGCCGAAGAGCAACATGGTTGCCGCACCGAAAAGAATATGCAGTGATCCGGCATAGGTGATGCCAAAGTTGAAAACCGAGATAGCGTTAGGATTGGTATCCCACAATTCAGGGTGTGGTAATGCTATTAAAAGGCCACCCAGACCAAAAATCAGAGCAGCAAGATGACCGAGAAAGAGCATTTTGATTGTTCTCATGATAAACCTCCACGAATCAGCACACGACCGCGCCAGGTATGCCGACGTTTCAATGCATTTCTTCCAAGCTCGATAGCCACCAGCAAATCGCAGAGTGGTGAGAGCCAGTAGGACCAGGGACGGCTCTGATATGCTCGTGCCGTCCCTATGAGTACGCCGATGCGCATGGCCGTGAGGACACTTTCAGGTAGAACGAGCCAATGATGGCGGCTGCGTGTTGCGACGAGAAAAAGGAAAAGTGGCAAGGGAAGGGCCTGCACCAGCACAACTTCGAGCCACCCCAGCAACGTGTGAATACCTGAGAAACGATCATGCATGGGGAGTGAGCGTGACCAGTTGCGCCAGGTATCGCGCCAATCGTCATACATATTGACGGAAACAAGCTCACCGGCTTCGTAAAAGCCGACGGGATAGCCAGCCGCGACGAGCGAACGCGCAATGGTGATATCTTCACAGATAGAGTTATGTGTACCGAGAAAGCCGTTACATGCTTCCAAGGCATCACGGCTGAACAGGAAACATTGACCATTGGCCTGTACGTCCCTCACTGAGTGGTAAACGTTTCCTGGTATACCGAAGCGGTAGACTAGCGTGGTGAGCATAGAGGGGTGGACAATGCCCTCACCAACGCCCTCAATCTCCTGCAATGTGGCGACGCTCAGTGCTGCAAGCTGTGCTCGTTCAGCCTGTGCCAGTAGTGCATTCGTCAGAGGTGCTGTTGGGCGAACATCTGCGTCCACGGTAAGAATCCAATCAGAGTCATGTCTGGAGGAAGACAATCCTACCTCCAACCCCCAGGCTTTGCCGTTCCATGCATCTGGGACAGGGCCGGCATCTATGAGGCGTACGCGAGTGTCGCGCTCGGCGAAGGAACAGACCAATTGTTGCGTCTCATCGGTTGAACCACCATCAACTACCAGAATCTCGACAACTTCTGGTCCCTGAGTAACCAAGCCGGCAAGACAGGGAGAAAGCCGGTTGCGCTCGTTTAATACCGGCACAATGATGGAAACACACGCCTTCTCTATTGCTGGCTTTGCGGATTGAATGCGCTCTCCCCGGCTGCTGCGCAGCATGCGCCAGATCACCCGTACACTTAACATGGTCTGCACAATAAAAAGTGCTGCAAGCAGGTACTTAGTCTTCAAGGAGTACCTCCGCATCTGTGGCACTAAATATCTCTCCACGCCGCCAGAGCCGGTCAAGCGTAAATGCGATGGCGGCCTCGCGCACCTTTTCTGGTGTGCTGGTTGATGCACGCGAGCGGAGGACATCGTAGTCCTTGCGCTCGATCTCGGTCAGGATACGGCGATAGAGCCGACCAGCCAGCAGAATGGGTAGTCGGCAATCGACGGGGAGTAGCCAAATGCCGCTCATGCCACTCACATAATAGCGATGCGCCCGTGCAACCTCATAGCGCATGAGGGCGCGGAAACGCTCATCCGGCCCACGCCGATCCCGGTAGAGTTGAAAGAGATGGGTGGGTGAGCAATCAAAGCGTGCAAGGTCTTCTAGCGGGAGATAGATACGCCCGGCAGCAAGATCGCCGCCAACATCGCGCAAGATATTGGTGAGTTGCATGCCGATGCCAAGTTTTTCCGCGGCCTCCAACGCCTGTGGTGAACGAACGCCAAGGATGTGAGTCATTGCCAGTCCCACCGTTCCCGCAACACGATAGCAGTAACGATACATTCCTTGAAAGTCGCGTATTTCCTGGGGATCGAGGTCTGAAGACATCCCGTCGAGAAAGTCGAGAAAAATAGGAGCGGGAATGCAGTGTTCAGCTAGAACAGAAGCCAGGCGGGTGCCAAGTGGTTCCTGTGGTGCGGGAAAGGCATGACTTTCAGTAAACCAGAGTCGCCAGTTTTCCAATTCCTTGTGGATATCGTCAATCTGGTGGCCTGGTGGTGGTGCATCAACCAGATCGTCCAAGGTGCGAAAGAATGCATAGAGCGTGACAACATGGCAACGAAGCCGGGGAGAGAGAAAGCGTGCAGCGAAATGAAAAGTCTTCCCGTGTGTCGCCATGAGCCATTCATCTACATCGTTGGTAGAAGGTGATGAGTACGAAGGAATCAATGTATTGGGTAGGTTATTCGTTCGTACTATGCTTGCTAAGTCCTCCATAGTGGTCTCCACATATCTTAAAACTCCTCTCGCAAAAAGGGGCTTTTTCATGCAAGGTGTTTTAGCCCCTCCATGAACATTATCTTTGGTAATACGACAGGTGTAACTTTTGTACTTGTGTTAAGGACGCTCTATTGTAGTGGGATGGGTAAATATTGTAGAGGGAACCTGGTAAAAGACGCTAGAGAGCCAGAGGAAGGGGTAAGAAAATGTAAACCAGCTAACTGGACACAGATTGTTTCATACTGGTATACTATAGCAGTGTTGGCAGGAGCCTTTCCTGCATCTAGCAAAAGGTTTTAGGAGAGAACAACTATGACAGTTGCCGAGAGCTTCGAACAAATGCCGAGTGTATTTAACCCCGCGGCAGCAACAGGTATGAATAAAACACTCCAGTGGAACATCACTGGAGAAGAAGCTGGCGTATGGGCGGCCCAAATCGTCAATAATGAATGCAAAATAATCACCGGTGGAGTTGAGAAGCCTGATATCACCTTTACGGTCAGTGACAAAGACTGGCTTGCTATCACCGAAGGCAAATTGGATGCGATGAATGCTTTTATGACAGGCAAGCTTAAAATTGCTGGCGATATGATGCTTGCCATGAAAGTACCCAATCTTTTCCCAACTCGACGCTAATCTCATCTACAGCTTTGACCCTGTCCTGGCATCGACAAGGTGTACCGCACCATTGAGACCCTGCATTTCACGGTACACCTTATTTATGCCGTGTCTGGACTCCAAACCAAGCTTACGCTGTCAAGTCTAAAGGGCCGCCTTTGCACCGCATAATACACCTGGCTTTTGCAATACAATACCCCGATACCTCCAAGGCTAACGAGACCACTCCATAAGCTCAACCCTAAGAGATATGAGCTTGACACCGCCATCATCTCCAGGATAATATATTTAGAGCATCTAAGTAATAGATACACTAAATAGTAGTTGCGCTAAATAAAATTGCAGGAAAATGGACCAATGGCAGAGCATTCTTCTCTCTATGAGCTGGACATCGCCGACGAGTTGCTCGAACTTGTCCCGCGGTTGCTACGGCAAATTCGTACAGCTATTCCTCGTGAAGCCGCTTCCAAACAGACATTACCAGAATGGCGTGATATCGCCGAACTGCGTGCGACCACCGGGCAGATCAGACTTTTGCGCATTCTGACCACGCAGCAGCGTTGCACGATGCAGGAATTAGCCGATCAACTGGACGTTGCGCCGCCAACGGCGACCGCGATGGTCAAACGTCTTCTCACTCAGGAATTTGTCGAACGCGAACGCGATGAACAAGATTGGCGCGTGGTCTGGGTTCTACCGACAGAACGTGGACAGCATGCGGTAGCCCTGTACGACCAGTTCCGCCGTACAAACTTACAACGCCGCCTGGCACATCTCAATCAGGAAGAACTTGCTCATCTGCGTATCGCCCTACCAATCTTGCGTCACATCATTGAGGTAGAACCATGACCATCACTGTTGAAAAACTTTCGCGTTCCTATGGAGAAATACAAGCCGTAAAGGGTATTGATCTCCAGGTCGCACGCGGCGAAACCTTTGGCTTTCTTGGACCCAATGGGGCCGGGAAAAGCACGACGATCAAAATGTTGTGTACCTTGCTCCATCCCACCGGTGGACGGGCATGGATCAACGGCTATGATATTGAACATGAAGCATTGCAGGTGCGCCAGAGCATTGGCATCGTCTTTCAGGACCCAACCCTTGACGAGTATCTCACCGCGGAGCAGAATCTCTATTACCACTGTATGGTCTACCATACCCCGCGCAAAACACGCGCAGCCCGTATCCACGAAGTGCTCCAACTGGTCGGCCTCGATGAACGCCGCAAAGACATCGTCAAAACTTTCTCTGGTGGCATGAAACGCCGTTTAGAGGTCGCACGCGGCCTATTGCACGAACCGCAAACCCTCTTTCTCGATGAGCCAACCGTTGGTCTTGATCCACAGACGCGCCGCAGCGTTTGGGAACATGTGCTACGGCTGCGCGAACGCACAGGGCTTACCATCTTCATGACGACGCACTACATGGAAGAAGCTGAATATTGTGATCGTATCGCCATCATCGACCATGGTCAGATCGTCGCCCTCGATACCCCCGCCGCGCTCAAGCATATGGTTGGACAGGATATCGTATGCCTCACCACGTCCGTTCCCGATGAGGCCGCAACCGTGCTTGAACACCATCTTGGTCATTCAGTGCGCCGCGAAGCTGATACCATTTATGTGGAAGGCGAGAATGGACAAGCATTAGCCGCCAACCTCATCCGCCACCTGACATTGGCAGATATCGAAGTACGCGAGGTAAAAGTGACTGCCCCCACGTTGGAAGACGTCTTTGTCAATCTCACAGGTCGAGCTATTCGTGACGAGTCTGCCAGTGCGAAAGACCGCATGGGTTCTCGTTTACGCAACCGTGGTCGTCTACGCCGTTAGTTAACACGCATTAAGGAAGCCAACCATGCTCAAAACCACACAACCAGTCATAGTTCCACCAGTCTCACCTGAAAACCGCTCTGCCCCTATATCTTTCATCGATCTCGCAGGCATCGCCATGATCTGGCGGCGCGATATGGTACGGCTCTGGCGGCAACGTTCGCGTTTGCTGGGAGCGGTAGCGCGTGCGCTTGTCTGGCTGTTCGCGCTAGGGTTTGGCTTGCGCGGTTCGCTTGGTACTATCGCCGGTTTCAGCTATGAACAATTTGTCTTCCCTGGTGTGATCGCCATGACCGTCATCTTTAGCGGCCTGCAATCGGCGGTTTCGATTGTGTATGACCGTGAGTTTGGCTTCCTGAAAGAAGTACAGGTAGCACCAACCCCGCGTTCAACGCTCGTAATCGGTAAGTGCCTGGGAGGCGCATCGAGTTCGACCGTCCAGGCACTGATCATTCTCTTCTTCGCCCCCTTTGCTTCTGTGACCCTCAATCCTTTGAACATTTTAGGCACGGTTGTAGTAACCTTTGTCACCGCCCTGGCCATTGCGGGACTAGGGGTGGTCATTGCGATGTGGATCACCGACTTTGAGAACTTCGGCACCATCCAGAACTTTATTACACTGCCACTCTACATGTTCTCAGGAGCGATCTTCCCAACGCGCTCAGTTCCGCCATGGCTGCACGCTATCCTCTTACTCAATCCGCTCTCCTACGGGGTGAATGCCATTCGTGGGGTACTGCTGGGGTACGACATCGCCAGCGTGCCATTTAATCTCGCCGTACTGTTAGGCTTTACCGTGGTGATGGTCATCATAGCGATAGCCATGTCACACAAAGAGGTGTAGAGCGTCTATACTACTGATAGTAAGCATAATCATGTGAATATATCAGAGAGGAGATTGGTACCTGGCTTCTCTTCCCTTTGCGGTGAGAGGATGCGACATGAATGGGTACCGACAAGATATGAGCAAACAAACAGAGACATTTTCCATGCGACCCGATGTATTGATCATTGGAGGTGGGGTGATTGGCTGTAGTATTGCCTATCACTTGACTCAGCGTGGCTGCAAAAATGTGGTCGTGCTGGAACGACACACCATCGGGAGCGGCTCTACGGCAAAGGCAGCCGGTGGCATTCGTCAGCAGTTTTCGTGCGAGTCCAATGTGCGGCTTGCCATGTATTCCGTCGATTTCTTTGAGCATTTTCATGAACGATTAGGACTTGCTCCCGACGAAGGCGGCGTTGACTTCCACCAGGTTGGCTATCTTTTCCTGCTCTCTACACAAGAAGAACTGACCACTTTTCAGCATAACGCTGCATTCCAGCAGCAGCTGGGACTCCCTGTTGAGGTGCTAACGCCGGAGCAGGTAGGAACGCGCTGGCCGTGGTTACAAGTCAGTGATTTGGTGGGAGCAACGTACTGTCCAACGGATGGCTATGGTAGCCCTCATGAAGTGACGCAAGCCTTTGCCAGGCGTGCGAGGCAACAAGGAGCACACTTCATTGAAGAGACAGCCGTACATGCAATCAAACGTGAAGGGACACGAATTGTTGCTGTTGAGACGAAACGAGGCACCTTCTCTCCTGGTGTTGTGGTTGGATGCGCTGGTGCATGGAGTGGTGAGCTTGGTCGCATGGTCGGCGTCGAGATACCCGTTCAGCCCTTGCGCCGGATGTGTTTTACCACCGACCCCTTTGACGAAATCCCACACAATGCCCCCATGACGATTGAGATGCACAACACCTTCCACTTCCGACCAGAAGGATCAGGCTTCATGCTTGGCACGAGCGATCAGCACGAACCATTCAGCTTCGACACCACGATGAATTGGACATGGCTCAATACCGTGGTGGAAGATGCCATCAAACGCGTTCCCATCTTTGAACGCGCACGAATTCATCAGGGATGGGCTGGATCGTACGAGACCACTCCTGATCACAATGCCATCCTTGGCCCTATCCCTGGAGTGGAAAACTTTCTTGTGGCGACAGGATTTAGCGGTCACGGATTTATGCAGAGTCCAGCGACGGGAATGGTCATCAGCGAATTCATTCTGGACGGTGGAGCTTGTACCATTGACGTGAGCGATTTGAGTATCGCACGCTTCTCGACGGGGCGACTCAATCCAGAAAAGAATGTCATTTAAAGAACCAACACGAAAGGCTTGCAAACATGATAGCTATCATTATCACGCCTGGGCAAACGTATCAATCATGAGCTTTACATCGTCACCCAGCGGATATAGAATTGGGCAGGTGCAGCCAGCGCGGTTGTATTCTTCCACCTTCGCACGAACTTCATCCGGCGTCCCACTCGCGGTGATGCGCTCAATCAATTCATCCGGCACAAACTGCATAGCCTCGTGAATTTGTTCTTTTGTCGCGGGCCACTGGAGAATGCTCTGCACCTTCTTCACCGTTTCCAGCGGCGTCCCACTGGCTTGCGCAATGTGAGATTGCTGCGCGAGGTATTGCGTAATCAATTCCTTTGCCGCCTGCACCGCACGATGATGATCCATATCGACCGAGCACACGATCAGTTGCGGGCGGTCAATATCGCTCAAAGTGCGCCCAGCTTTTTTCGCGCCGATCTCAATGTGTTGCAAAGCTTCAAAATTGTATTCCGGCGGCACACAATAATTGAGCACCACCCCATCGGCGATCTCGCCCGCCAACTCCATCATCCCCATCTGTGTTGCACCTATAAAGATCGGTACATTGCGCGGCTCGCGGCGTCCATGCACCACATCAAGCTCAATATCATCCACATGGTGAAATTCACCGTGAAAGGTCACTCGCTCCATATTCAGCAATCGTCGCATAACTTCTATCGTTTCGCGCATTGCCTTTAACGGCTTTCTCCGTTCAATGCCCACCTGCCTGGCCAACGGATCCCACCAGGCACCAAGGCCACAAATCATGCGATTCGGCGCAAGGTCGTCAAGCGTCAAAAAGGTTGCGGCCAGTAACCCAATATTGCGTGTCCAATTGTTTATCACGCCGCTGCCGATTTTCATACGCGAGGTCACTGCCGCGAACGCGGCCATCGGCACAATCGCGTCTCGCACAAGGCGTGATTCGGCCTGCCACACCGCCTCGAAGCCGCGTTCCTCAGCATACTGCGCATATGCCATGCCCTCACGAATGTCATGTTTGTCTTGCAAATACATTGCTACGCGTGGCATAAAGTCCTCCTTCATCAAACCAAGCCTATCCAGCTAAATTCTTCGTCCCGCACCCTCCCAATATGGTGCGCGAATAAGCGTTTTGAGGAGCTTACCCGCCGGATTGCGTGGGAGTTCCTCCACGAAGTCTACCGAACGCGGCTTTTTGTAATCGGCCAGTCGCTCGCCACAAAAGGCGATCAGCTCCCCCTCGGTAGCACTGGCATTGGGACGCAACACAACCACCGCCTTCAACGATTCGCCCCATCGTTCGTCTGGCACACCGATTACCGCCACGTCCAATACGGCAGGATGCGCTACCAAAACCGCCTCGATCTCCGCCGGATAGATATTGACCCCGCCTGAGATAACCATATCAATCTTGCGGTCGCAAATATAGTAGTAGCCCTCATCGTCACGATAGGCGATATCGCCTACGGAAAAGAATCCATCCATCGTGTTGCTGGCCGTCGCCTCCGGCTTATTATAATACTCGGCTAACGAGGCATTGCGTGCCCACATCTCACCGGGCACACCATCAGGAACCTCGTTACCCGCCGCGTCGAGCAAGCGTATCTCCTGTCCTGGGCCTGCTTTCCCGCACGAGCCCGGCTTGCGCAACTGGTCTTCGGGCCGCAGTATCGTCACAAAGGCAGTTTCCGTCGCTCCATAGAACTCCCACAGACACTCACCAAAGCGTGCTATCGCCCGTACCTTCAACACATACGGGCACGGTGCCGCCCCTAAAATGATAGAACGCAAAGAACTGCAATCAAAACGAGCTGCTACCTCTTCAGGAACATCACAAAGACGTTGCAGGAGCGTCGGGGCCATGAAGGTAGTTGTGACTTTGTACCGCTCGATCAGTCGCAAAGCTTCCACCGCGTCGAACTTTGGCTGGATCACAATGGTCGCCCCCAACAATAAATGGAAGGCCGTAAAGACGTTGGGCGCACTATGATAGTATGGGCCAGCCAACAAATACACATTTGACTCGACCAATCCAAACGTCTGCACAATTTGGATCACATCTTCGACCGCCACGCCCCGCGGACGATACGCTCCTTTAGGTTTGCCCGTCGTGCCAGATGTATAGCTCATGGTAGAACCTAACTTACCCTCGTCAGCCACTGCTACATCTTCGCCAGCGTTAGCAAGCATATCCTCATAGCGCAACCAGCCAGCGCGTGACTCGTCTCCGATGGCAATATAGATCACTTCACCCTGCACCTCAGCCCGCGCTGCATCGACTACCTCCACCAGTTCTGCTCCCGCTATCGCCACTTTAGCCTGGCAATCATTGAGGATATAAGCCACTTCACCTTCGCGCAAGCGATAGTTGAGCAACACAGCAATAGCCGAGAGCTTTGACAGCCCACAGGCAATTTCCAGCAACTCAATAGAGTTGTAAGCCATCACAGCAACTCTATCACCTGCCTTCACTCCCAGTGTGCCCAACGCATTGGCAACATGCCTGGCCCGCGCATTCAACTCAGCATAAGTGAGCGACCGCTCTCCACAAATCAGCGCAACTTTGTTAGAGCGAACAAGCGCGTGGACATCCATATAATGAGGCGGTTGTGGGGCTGCAGGCATGCCACCGGCGGTGTTCTCTGAAGTAGTCATAGGGCATTCTCCTTCTCTTCAGTACGTCATCGTTGTCAGTACAATCGAACACGCGGGAATGCCAGAATTATATCACGTTCCACCCGTGAAATATATCGCAACATTTCACAAAGATTCCGCCATTCACTCCACAACCAAATTGCAAAGAACAAAGTATGATATAGTAAAAAAATACATATACCTGCCTCCCAAGCACGGTGGCTTAGTTGCCCTATAAAGTAGCATTGGAAACCAATGGTCAAACATGAAAAATCTCTTGCCAACGATGGCAGTATCACCATTAATTGGCGCAAAATTGTTGTCTGCATTTTACTCACCCTCGTTGGCTTCAATTTACGCTCCGTCATTCTGGGAGTTCCTCCCATTCTACCGCTCATCCAACACGATTTAAGCCTCAACTATACAGCAACAGGGTTTCTCACCGCCTTACCTGTACTGGTGCTCGCCTGTGCGGCATGGCCGTCAGGGCTAATTGCCGAACGCATCGGCGCACGAGCTTGCGTCTCAATCGGCCTGGCCTTCCTTGGCGGCGGTGCGCTCCTGCGCGTACTATGGCCCACGGCATTTTTGCTCTTTCTCTTCACGTTGCTCATGAGCCTGGGTATCGCACTGGCACAGACAGCCGTTCCTGTGCTAGCACGCCGTTGGTTTCCAGCGCAAATCGGCCTTGTCGCTGCCCTTTTCAGCGATGGATTGATCATCGGCGAAGCTGTGGCGGCAGGAATAACGGTTCCTGTCATGGTACAATTTTGGAGCAGAGACGCCTGGGCAGCCACGTTCATACTCTGGGGCGTCCCAGTAATCGTGCTACTCGCGCTCTGGCTCTGGTTGGCACCTCCTGTATCAATGCGGTCATCCTCTATCGAGCATGGCAGGCCTGTAGAGGCCGATTCATCGCGCCCACCGACCGATTTATCGGCGGCTCCTATCCGCGTCAATGCCCTGCACCTGGGCATCATGCTTGGCGCGGGCAGCCTCATCTATTTCGGCATGAACGGCTGGATCGCCTCTTATAATCAGGCCATACATCACGCGGATTTGACCCCCGCGGCACTCGCTATACTGAACGTAGCGCAATTGCCGAGCAGCCTCGCCGTTACGCTCTTCGCACAGCGACTCGCGGGCCGTCGCTGGCCTTTTATTGTGGCAGGTGTTATCTGCACTGTGGCAATCGCTGGTTGGGTCTTTACACCCGCACCTCTGGAACTGTTCTGGGCCGCACTGCTCGGTGGAAGCTCAGCCCTCGTCTTCACTCTTGGCATTGCGCTCCCACCTTTGCTGGCAAAGCTTGACGAAGTAGCACGCCTCACAGGCATTACCATCTCACTCACCTATGCGGTAGCCTTCGTCGGGCCACTCATCGGTGGTCAACTCTGGGATATCTTCCAGCTTCCCGCCATAGCCTTCTTGCCCGTAGCTCTCGCCAGTATTCTACTTATTGTCCTTGGCATACTGCTTCCCTCATACGCTGCTTTCGGCCTGGCCACACCACCTAAATATCCTCCACCGCTCACTTGATTTGCTATCTCTAGCGTCCAATTGTGTACAAAGCATTTCACATGTGTACGAGATCGTGGTATCATCGATACACGTACCATACTCTTGCTTGATCTATATTCTCACTGGAGGAAACATGAGCAACCTTGTATTTGCCTGCATTGCCCCTCACGGCAGCATGATTATCCCAGAACTTGAAGACGCGGACGGACAGAGAGCCTTGGCAACTCGTGCCGCCATGGAAGAGTTAGCACGGCGCATGGAGGCAACTCGCCCCGAAACAATCGTGCTGGTGACGCCTCATGGTCACAGGGTCGATGGCTGCTTCTCCTTGCTCAACAACGAACGCGTGGTGGGGGAGCTTAGCCATGAGCAGGATGGCAGCAGTTATAGCGTTTCACTGACTTTTGACGTGGATAAGGAATTGAATAAGGCCATCATTGAGGCTGCGCATTCCCTGGAGGTTCCTGTTAGCCGTTTAGGATACGCCGTAGCAGACGATCCCGCTTTCTATCAACCGCTCGATTGGGGAGCAACAGTACCCCTCTGGTTTATGGGTTCATCATTCGACCCTCAACCTGAAATCGTAATCGCTTGCCCTGATCGCTGGAATATGTCATGGGAACTTTTCGCTCCCTTTGGACGCGCCATTCGGCAAGCGGCAGACGCGCTCGGTCGCCGCGTTGCCTTCATTGCCAGTGCTGATATGGGACACGCGCACGATCCAAATGGTCCCTATGGCTACAACCCCGCGTCAGCGGAGTTTGACGCCGCCGCCATTGAGGCCATCAAAGCACAGGACCTTGGGCGACTACTGACCATCGATCAAGCCTGGCATAAACGTGCTGCCACTGATGCTTACGGCCAAATCCTCAACCTGCATGGAGCGATAGAAGGTCTGGGCTTTCGTCCTGAATTGCTTTCATACGAGGTACCAACCTACTTCGGCATGATGTGTGTTGCCTACGAAGCACCACCTGAGCATTAACTTCCAGGTAATATGTAGAGGCGCAATTCATTGAATTGCGCCCCACTTCAAAATGAAAGCATGCTTGTTTAGAGACAAGCACATGGTATACTATGCAGATAAGGCGATATCCTCTTTAGTGCAACAGTCATTAGAAAAAGGAAGATATCTATGCAAATCCGCAAAGCAGACCACATTGCCCTCCTGGTCAAAGATGTTGAGCGTTCGTGCCAGTTCTACGGTCAGGTCCTTGGCATGGAGCAAATCCCCCGTCCCAGCAGCTTCAATTTCCCCGGTGCCTGGTTTAGTAAAGCGAATTTTCAGGTACACCTCATTGGTGAGGCCGAGGTTGGTCGCGCCTCCCAGGCTCATCCTGGCTACCGAGGCGATGAGATAGCGCGTGGCTATGGCTCGCACGTTGCTTTTGAAGTAGATAACCTGGCAGAGGCGATCCAGCACTTGCAGGCTCACGATGTACAAATACTCGGTGGTCCTCGTCCTCGTGGCGATGGGGTGCAGCAAATGTACGTGTGTGATCCCGATGGCTATATCGTAGAATTTTTCGTTTGGGATGTCTAGACACATCGACTAGAAAGATAGAGGTATTTTCTGATGAAGCCATCTCGTTTTAGCTATTTCGTCGCTCACAATGTTGACGAGGCAGTCGCCCTACTCTCTGCACAAGGCGAGGAAGCACGAGTGTTGGCGGGCGGACAAAGCCTCATGACGCTGATGAACATGCGCTTAGCACGGCCTACAGCATTGATTGATCTCAATGAGGTGGGAGAACTAGCCTATGTGCAACCATGGGATGGTGGCCTGGCAATAGGCGCGATGACCCGCGACGCAACGTTGGAGCAGCATACCATGGCGGCTGAACGTTTTCCCCTCCTCGTAGAAGCGGCACGTTGTATCGGACATCCCGCCATTCGCAACCGCAGTACGATTGGCGGCAGCATTGCCCATGCCGACCCCGCGGCTGAAATGCCAGCTATCATGCTAGCGTTGGATGCGGAATTTGCGGTGCGAGGTGCTGCGGGCAGTCGCATTATCGCCGCCAAAGATTTTTTTCAAGGCTATTTCCAGACCAGTTTAGGACACGACGAGATACTGACAGAAGTGCGTATTCCGCCTCTGCGTTCGCGCTCAGGCAGTGCTTTTCTGGAATTCGCCCGCCGTGATGGTGATTATGCACTGGCAGGAGTCGCGGCTGTCATTGCCCTCGACGAGGATGGCACTATTGCCGAGGTGCGTTTAGGGCTGTGCAGTGTCGGCCCACAGGCGGTTCGCCCTCACGCTGCCGAAGCCTTGCTACGTGGACAGCAACCCGGCCCTGAAACATGGGCCGCGGCGGCAGCCGCTGTCATTGCCGCCTTAGATGAGCCGCCTTCTGATATTCATGGCTCTGCCGACTATCGCCGCCACCTCGCAGGTGTTATGACCGAGCGTGCATTAGCTCTCGCTACTCAGCGAGCGGAAGGAAATCGCTAATGGAAAACGAATATATTCCGATTCAAGTGACCGTCAATGGCATCACCCATCATATGTACCTCGAAGACCGACGTTCGCTACTGGACATGCTCCGCGATGATCTGGGCCTGACGGGTACACATGCTGGTTGCGAGCAGGGGAGTTGTGGGGCCTGTACCGTCCTGGTAGATGGGAAGAGTGTTCGTTCCTGCTTGATGTTTGCCGTACAAACCAATAACCACACGGTGATGACCGTGGAGGGCCTGGCCCAAAATGGCAAGATGCATCCGTTGCAAGAAGCTTTCAGGGAACAGCAAGGTCTCCAGTGCGGCTTCTGCACACCGGGTTTCCTCATGACGGCTTATGAACTCCTGCGCGAGCATCCACGGCCAGGTGAAGAAGAGATTCGCTACGCGTTATCGGGCAATATCTGTCGCTGCACCGGCTATCACCACATTATCGATTCGGTGAAAGCTGCTGCCAATACGATGAGCCACACTGCTACGGAGCCGTCAGACACCGTTGCCTGATATTTCCAGGGAAGGAGTAAAACGAGATGACCACGACAACGAACGGCTATACATGGGTTGGCAAAGATGTGAAACGGCGCGAAGACCCATCATTGCTCATGGGCAATGCCCAGTACGTCAATGATGTGCGACTGCCAGGAATGCTCCATGCCGCCGTCTTGCGCAGCCCCTATGCCCATGCACGCATACTCAAAATAGATACCAGTGCTGCTAAGGCTCTTCCTGGTGTCTACGCTGTGCTGAGCGGGCGCGAGGCAGCCGAACTCATGGATCCCATGCCAGCATTCTGTGCTGAACCCGTAGTACAACACGCCATTGCCGTCGAGAAGGTGCGCTACGTCGGTGAAGCTGTAGTGGTGGTCGCCGCAGAGAATCGCTATATTGCGGAAGATGCCCTGGACCTGGTCGAGATCGAGTGGGAACAGTTGCCTGTACTATCTGACCCCATTGCGGCGATGGAACCCGGTGCAGCTCTGGTGCATGAGAATCTGCACTCTAATGTCGTCTTTGACCATGTTTTCACCTTTGGTGATGTCGATGGAGACTTTGCCCAGGCCGACCATATCATTCAGCGACATCTACGTTGGCCCCGTGCCACTGCCGCACCGATGGAGACCAATGGCGTTGTCTGTCACTACGACCCATCGAAAGGCACGATGGAGATATGGTCCAATACCAACATGATAAACTCGGCCTCCTGGGTGATGGCGGGCATGTTGCGTACTCCTCCCCACATGCTCAATTTCCATCCCATGTACGTGGGCGGTAGCTTCGGCAGCAAACACTTCCTGGCGAAGATCATCGGCATTGCGGGTGTCCTTTCCCGTGTAACAGGGCGACCTGTCAAGTTTATGGAAGATCGCAGCGATAATCTGCTGGCTAACGATTCCCAGGGGCCTGATCGTGTCTATGATGCACAGCTTGCGCTGAGCAAAGAGGGGAAATTTCTGAGCTTGCGTCTGCATACCATCGACGACTACGGTGCCTATTTTATCTTCGCCATTACCGGCAATACCAATATGATGGCGCAGATTACCGGCCCGTACACGATTCGGAGTGCTGAGACTGGCATTAAAGCCGTCTTGACCAATAAAAATCAACAGACAGTGTTTCGTGGTGCCGGTTCCGATGTCGGCAACTGGGTCTTAGAGCGTCTGGTGGATGCCGCCGTGGATGAACTCGGCTTTGATGGCATAGACCTGCGTAGACGCAACTTCATTCAGCCGGATCAGTTCCCCTATAAGATACCGACCGGGAACGTGTATGACAGCGGCAACTATCCTGCGGTGCTGGACTTGGCATTGGAGCATGGCGAATTAGCGTATTGGCGTCAGGAGCAGGAACGTGGACGCCAGGAGGGCCGATACATTGGTATCGGCCTGGCTACCGCACAGCAACGCAGCACCTATAGCTCGACCGAGTTCTGGTTCCACAATCCCGGCCCCGCGACGGGTCTGACCTCTACGCCAGAAAGTGTGCGCATCGGCATAGGCCCTACTGGCGGCGTGATCGTCACGATGTTCTCGCCATTCTGGGGCAACAGTCCTGAAACCATCGCCTCACAAGTGGTTGCTGAAGAGTTAGGCATCAATCCTACCGATGTAACGGTAACGTATGATAGCTCTGCCCACGCCTTGCCCGGTGCCGGCCCTGGTGGAAGCCGCATGACGGTCATGCTTTCAGGAGCATTAATGGGAGCGACCGCGAAACTCAAGGACAAGATGTTCAAAATTGCGGGTCATCTACTTGAGGTCAATCCCGACGACCTGGAGCTTGCCGAGGGACGCATCTCGGTCAAAGGGATGCCCAGTTCCTCGCTCAGTATCGCCGATATTGGCATGAAAGCCTACTGGCATAAGCTCGATTTGCCGTCAGACATGGAGAGCGGCCTGGAAGGAACCTTTACGTATGACCATCCCTTTACCACGATGCCCAGCGAGGATCGCAAAGACCTGGGCGTTTTCTATCCCATTATGGGCCACGCCGCCCATATCGTCGTCGTGGAAGTGGATATTCAGACGGGGAAGATCACCTTCCTCAAATATAGCGCAGTCCACGATGTTGGTACAGTGATGAATCCCTTATCACTGAAAGGGCAGATCCGTGGTGGCATCGTGCAAGGTATCGGCCTCGCCTTGCTCGAAGAGATTCGCTATGACGCGGATGGTCAAAACCTGACGACAACCTTTGCCGATTATCTGCTGCCCACCGCGAACGATGTTCCCAATATTGAGGTGTACCACTTCGAGACCCCTTCGCCTTTCACAGCCTACGGTGTAAAAGGCGGCGGTGAAGGTGGGCGTATGGTCGCTCCACCAGCAGTGACACGAGCAGTCGAAGATGCGCTTCAGCCGTTCGGCGTGAAGATTGACGAAATGCCGATCACACCAGAGAAAATCGTCAAATGGGTCAAGCAAGCCCAAGCGCAGAATAAGGCGTAATACTAACACGAGGAAAACTCACCCATGCTATTAAAGGATAAAGTCGCCGTTGTAACAGGTGGAGGGCGTGGCATTGGACGCGCCATCGCCCTCGCGTATGCTCAAGAAGGAGCCAATCTGGTACTGGCTTCTCGTTCGCTAGAGGCGTTAGAGGAAACGCGTAACGCCCTAACACCGCTGGGACGAGAAGTGCTGGTTGTACAGACCGATATCCGCGATGCGGATAGCGTACAAGCTCTCGCCACGCGAACATTGACACATTTCGGGCATATTGATATACTGGTGAACAATAGCGGTATAGCAGGCCCTACTGCGCCATTGTGGGAGATTACCCCGCAAGATTGGCAAGAGACATTCGCGGTCAATAGCACTGGAACGTACCTTTGTTGCCGGGCTTTCCTCCCCGCTATGATCGAGCGACAGGCGGGTAGTATCGTTATCATCGGCTCAATGACCGGGAAACGTCCGTTAGTTGGGCGCACACCCTATGCTGCCAGTAAAATGGCTGTGCTGGGGTTAGCCAGAACACTGGCCTGGGAGACGGGCGCATACAACATTCGCGTCAACGTAATTTCTCCTGGCCCTGTAGAAGGTGAGCGCATCGATTGGGTCTTTCGCAAACAGGCGGAGGCAAAGGGCATTAGTCCGGCAGAGGCCCGCCAACAATTCCTGCGCGACTCTCCACTGGGACATATCATTCCGCCTGACGACGTGGCAAAGGTGGCGGTCTTTCTCGCTTCTGACAGGGCCGCATCAATAACCGGCGAAGACGTAAATGTTTCCGCCGGTATGACTATGTATTAACAAGTGCTTTTTTGATCTTCATGTGAAAAGCGGGGATGCAAGGGGCTGCCGCCCCTTGACTGGGTTCTAGGGCTGTGCCCTAGCTTCCCTCCTTTTCCCGCCGCCGTCGGCGGCCTGTCAAATGCTGATCAGTAGACTACTATTTACACAAAAAGTCGTTTCAACATAGAGGAGGCAGTGCAATGTCCAGGCTCATCGACCTTACCCAGGAGATATATCAAGGCATGTTTGTCTATCCAGGGCATCTCAAGACAGTCATCTGGGAGCACCATACCCACGAAGAGACAAAAAATAACTTCGAGGGAGGATTCTCGTATCAGTCCAGAGGGCTACTCATGAGCGATCATGGCCCTACCCATGTAGACGCCCTCAGCCACCTGGATACGAATCCCGCCGCGCCATCGATAGAAAAGATGTCGTTAGACCTGTTCTATGGTACTACAGTGTGCATCGATCTCTCGCACAAGAAGCCGCATGACTACATCAACGCTGCCGATATGGATGAGGCGGTCACGCGCTCTCATGTCGCTGTACGCCGTGGTGATATACTTCTGTTCTATACCGCTACCTTTAACCGCCTTCATGGGACGAAAGAGTACCTCAACCAGTATCCGGGCCTGGACGAGTCCGCCAGCATGTGGCTGGTCGAGCAGGGAGTGAAAACATTTGGCGTGGACTCACCCAGCCCGGATAACCCTATCAGCCGTACGTATCCCTGCCATATGATGTGCCGCAAGTATGGCATCACCCACTATGAGAACCTTGCCAATCTCGATCAGGTGGTGGGTAAACGCTTCACCCTTATGGGCTTTCCCTTGCGCATTCGCGAAGGCACAGGATCACCGGTGCGAGTAGTAGCTTTACTCGAAGACTAATGTCTGCATGCATTGCGTCAGCATGGGAACACAGGAACAAATGCTATGCCACAAGTAACTGTACTACCAGTACCACCCCTTGCCCATGAGACACATTACGGGCGTGAAACGCTGGTCTTTAGCCAGCGTCCCGCCAATTTCAACGAGGTCGTCGCGCAGTCAGTGACGCGCTATCCAGAAAAAATCGCACTGGTTTTTGAAGGCCGTCGCTGGACTTATCGCCAGTTAATGGACGAAGCGAACGCGTTTGCCGCTACGATTCACCTGGATTATGGGATTGGGAAAGGAGATCGTGTTGCCGTCCTGACCGGAAATACACCGGAGTTTGCTATTGCAGCCATCGGCATCTCGCTGCTGGGAGCAATATTGGTACCGCTGAACACGCGTCTGACGGCCCAAGAACTGCTCTTCATGCTTGATAACTCTGGCACTCGCGTACTCGTTGCGACATTGGAACAGTGGGAGAAGCTGTCTTCCGCAGGAGTACATTTGCCAGGGATACAGGGCGTCTTTATCGTAGAGGGAGAAGCTCCGAACGGTACGCGTCCGTGGCAGGAGGTGCTACGCGGTGGTGTACCACCAGCCATTGCGGTGCATGAAGATGACGCTCTTTATTTATGCTACACGTCGGGTACAACCGGTCTGCCCAAGGGAGCCATCTGCACCCATTTCAACCTGATGCATACCCTTATCAATTATGAGTTGGTCAAAGCCTTGACCGCTGACGACGTGACGTTGCTTGGCGTACCAATCTTTCACATCACGGGGTTGGCTGCCCAGTTTGCCCAATTTCTCTACCAGGGCGGAACATTGGTGCTGCAACGTATGCCATTTCGCGCCGCACCCGCTTTGGAATTGATCGAACATGAGCATGTGACACACTTTTTTGGCGTGCCAACCATGTACATCATGCTCATGAACCATCCTGATTTTGATCGTCGCGACATCTCAACCTTACGTTTGGCAGCAGCAGGTGGCGCACCATTGCCGCCCGATGTGGTTCATGCCTGGACACGAAAAGCGGCGCAGGTGAAGTTCCTGAATTTCTACGGCCTGACAGAAACAACTTCCCCCGCTACCTGCCTCCCTGATCGCTACAAGCTAGAGCGACCGGGAGCCGCCGGATTGCCCTTACCGGTGACAGAAGTACAGGTTGTGGACGAAGATAGTCACTCACTGCAAGCCAACACAGTGGGAGAGTTAGCCATTCGCGGCCCCATGGTATTTAAGGAGTATTGGCAAAACGAAGCGGCCACCACTAAAGCGTTTCTAGCAGGTGGATGGTTTCTTACAGGCGACATGGCTCGTATTGATGCTGACGGTTTTGTGCATATCGTTGATCGTAAGAAGGATATGATCAGTCGTGCTGGCGAGAAGGTATACTGCGCCGAGGTTGAAAACGTGTTGTATAGCCATCCATGCGTCCTCGAAGCTGCCGTTGTAGGTCAACCTGACACCTTTTATGGTGAGATTGTCAAAGCCATCGTCGTACTACGTCCAGGCTGCACAATTGATCCACTTGCGTTACGGGCATTCGTAGCCGAGCGACTTGCGGCCTTCAAAGTTCCTGCCATTGTAGAGTTCCGTGCTGAATTGCCGCGCAATCCAGGCGGAAAAGTGATGAAGCAACTATTACGTGGTTCTACTGGCTCAGCCCATCCCGACTGATACGCCTAAAGCCTACCAGCCAACCCCGCGAGCCGACAATCAGCCCTTGCTTGCTCCTTAATATTATGGTATACTCTGCCTAAGGCAACACCTTAAATGCCTTATCAGAACATACGTATTCTCGACTCTGTCTTGGAGCTCGTCACACCTACCCCTAGTCTTTTTACAAACAGCGTTCCCTTCCTCGGCTCCCTCCCATCAACAAAAATATGTCACAAATGTCCCAACCATCATGAACGAAAGCTTCAACGCAAGTTTTTCACAGTAACCTATATCAACGAAGAGGTGTCACAAGTGTCACATCCATCACGGACGAAAGCTTCAACGCAAGTTTTTCACAGTAGCCAATATCAACAAAGAGACGTCACATCCATCCCAAGTCCCAAATGTCTCAAGTGTCGCATGTCCCAAATAATTGAAAGTTGGCAGTGTAGTAGGGCGCGATTGATCGGCCCGTCCCGGTGGGTGGATATCCACATTCATGTATTAAACTCATTATCGGCCCGTCCTCGTCAATCACCTGTATGGATGGAGAGACATGTCCCATGTGTCGCATGTCGCAAATGTCCCAAGTGTGTCGCATATCCCAAATGGATTAAGGAATCTGCTACAATCTGATTGTACAAACCGAATACTAATCATGCAGACTAGCATTTCTGGCGAAAGGAAATAAACATAATGGCTGACATTCCAGATAAACCAGAAGGCGAAAAAGACCTCGCGTCACCTCCGCCAGCAGTGGATACAACACTTAACAAGCAGCGTTCAGTCTTTTTAGGCATCTCTGGCATTCCAGGCCTTTCCAAGGGAAAAACAGCACTCTTACTTGGACTGGTACTCATCGTTGTCCTGGGAAGCGTTGCGCTTCTCACTTCCCAGGCACTCAAGCGGAAAGCGGCTCCTGCTCATCCGCCTGTTCCTGCCAATTCCAACGCGGCTATGTTTGGCTTCGATCTACAACATACTAACTTCAATTCCACTGAGCATATCCTCAATGTCGCGAACGTCTCTCGCCTTGTCTCCTACTGGATGGCTACTACTGGCAGCTATATCATCTCCTCACCGGTAGTTGCTAATGGGATCGTCTACATCGGGTCTTATGACCAGAAACTTTATGCATTAGATGCCAAGACGGGCAGGATGCTATGGGTTCACAGCGCGAAAAGTTCGATTGGTTCCTCAGCGGCAATCGCTGCTGGCATCGTCTATGTCGGCTCCAATGACCACAAGCTTTATGCTTTGAATGCCAGAACGGGCGCGACGATATGGACTTATACCACCGGAGGTGATATCTGGTCCTCACCGGCGGTAGTCAATGCAGTCGTCTATGTCGGCTCCAATGATGGCAATCTGTATGCTTTCAATGCGCTTACTGGTGCGGTTCTCTGGAGTCATACTACCGGAAACTTCGTGTCTTCCTCGCCAGCAGTAATAAATGGGATCATCTATGTCGGTTCAGAGGATGACAACCTCTATGCCCTGGATGCTCGGACAGGGAAAACACTCTGGTCCGCTTCAGTCGGTCTCGCCATTCGTGTCTCCTCGCCAGCCATTGCCAATGGCGTGGTCTTTGTTGGCTCAGAGGATAGCCAACTCTATGCCTTCAATGCCAGGACTGGAGGCATCTTATGGGCTACTCATACTGGCGGCTTCATTCACTCGTCTCCGGCGGTTGCCAATGGCATGGTCTATATCGGCTCAACAGATCACTCGCTCACTGCCTTTGCTGCCAACACAGGCAAACGTATCTGGGCCGTTCACACTGGAGCTGTCATCGACTCCTCTCCAACAGTCGCTAATGGGATTGTCTATGTCGGCTCGCAAGATCACAAACTCTATGCACTCGATGCCAGGGCAGGTACAACGTTGTGGACCTACACTGCTGGCGACATCATCGACTCCTCCCCCACCGTCGCCAATGGGGTCGTCTATGTCGGCTCATGGGACGGAAAACTATATGCCTTCCACCTGCCCACAATAGCTCACCTTCCCTGAAAGACGGGCCGACGTTTTTCGCGGAAGGCAACGCTAGCCTCGTGAGCATCTGCCGTACCAAAGCAACGCATGATCGCTTCAAGCTCGTTCTGGAAGGCACGCTCCAATTCGGCCTCTAACGGGCGATTGAGCAGCCGCTTGCTTTCGCGCAAGGCGAGCGGCGCACGACTCAGCATCTTGTCAGCCAATGACTGCACCTCAGCATCCAGCCGTTCCGGCTCTACCATGCGGTGCAGCAACCCAAGCTTCCTGGCAACTTCCGCATCAAAAATATCTGCCATCAGGATGATCTCACGCGCCACCCCTTGTCCCACCAGTTGTGGCAGTAGCACAGTCGTCCCGCCAGTAATGACCATACCCACACTCGCCTCAACACATCCCATATGTGCGCGTGTGCTGGCAACGCGAAAATCGCAGGCCAGAGCCAACTCGAAGCCTCCACCTACGGCATAGCCATCTATGGCCGCGATACTTGGCTTCTCGCTCAACAGCAGCAAGCGCGTCATCCGTTGTAGATCCATAATCAGTGCCAGGAAATCGTCGGCAGTCTGATGCTCACTTTCTTTCAGGTCATCACCAGCGCAAAAATTGCCTCCCGCGCCCGAAAGAACAATGATTGATACATTTGCATCGCCTTGCGCTTGCTCCAGTGCCTGGCGTAGTTCGGTAATCATCCCCCGGCTCATGGCATTCATCGCACCAGGTCGGTTCATCATCACATGGGCAACGTTATTGGCAACGGTAGAAAGAACCAGCGGTGTACGGCTCATAGCAACTCCTTAAAGTTAATATGGAAAGTCTGAACAAATGAACTAGCAACTTTAGCTGCCAGTCTGCTCGTAGGTCTTCATGACGCGGCGAGCTTTTTGCTCGGTGCGTGGCAGTGTACCGTAGGGAACCAGCTCTGGCTCAGCACGGAAGTTGAGTTGCTCACGGAGTGCATGGACAATCTGCTGTGGCAAATCTCCTATCTGATCAGATGCCAGATTCTGTGCCAGTTCTACACGTACCTTGAGATATTGATGTGGCGGCGCATGATCGACGATAATTTGGAACTCGCCTGAGAGTCTATCTGAGAGATGTATCAGCGTATTACCCACAGCAGTCGGAAAAACATTGATGCCACGTACATGGAGCATATCATCGCTGCGTCCCAGGACACGGAAACGAAAGCTCGTCCGCCCACAGGCACACGGCCCGGTTCCCAGGATACGCACAACATCGTGAGCACGATAGCGCACCAGCGGCTGTGCCTCCTTGAGGAGGTGGGTATAGACAAGCTCGCCCACGGCACCTTCTGTGAACGCGAGAGGAGCACCGCTTTCCGGTTCAATCAACTCGACGGCCACCGCTCCTTGTGCGTGGAAGTGCAGTCCAGCGCGTTGTTCGCATTCCGACCCCATGATGCTAATAATATCAGCCATCCCAAAATTCGCGTCCATGGCACGCATGCCCCAGACCTCTTCCATACGTGTACGCACACTCGGTTCGCTCATCCCCGGCTCGGCCCCAAAGAAGCCTTTGCGTAAGCCCAGGTCACGCGGATTCAATCCCTGAGCCAGGGCGGCTTCACTCAAGGGCAGCATATACGAAGGCGTGGCACTGATGGCATTGATCTGTAGCTCACGGATCGTCTGTAACAGGAGAGCAGTCTGACCTACGCCGAAAGGCACGACGGTCGCACCTGTCGTTTCCAGCCCCTCGTGATCTGAGTACCCACCTATCCAGAGGCGGTAATTGAGGCAGTGAACCACCGTGTCGCTGGGACGCAGTCCCGAAGCCCAGTAGGAGCGGGCAGCACACTCATTCATGAGGTCGCGGTCGCGTCGTGTGAGTGCGACATAGAGTGCCAGGCCAGTTGTACCGGAGGTTTTATGCACCCGCATCACCTGTTCCTGACTACACGCCAGGTAGTTGCCAAAGGGCGGTTGCTCCTGTTGACTACGTCGGCATTCGTCTTTCTCTGTAAAAGGGAGGAGCGGCAGATCGGCCACATCGCGCATAGTCCCTCTCTTCACACCAGCCTCGGCAAACTTGGCCTGATAGAACGCGGAATTTGACCAGAGATAATCAAGCTGCGTGTGCAGGTTTTCATTCTCCAAGCGGCGCAACTCCGCTGGCTGCATCGTTTCAATGTCTTCATTCCAATAAAATCGCTTCGTCATAGAAACTTCCTAAATATGAACTAACTAATAGCGAGAGTTTGAACTCTATTATAGCCTATCACACCTTCCTTCGGTATAATGTTATGGGCAGGGCCTATGAATGGTTCCTAGGGCGATCCCTTGCGGTCGCCCTGGTTGCCTTCTTCCCTCTTGCCAATAAAAACTTGATGGCATACACTTATAGCAAGGCTACACTACAATGCATCACTTTTTTGTTAGACAAAGGACCCGACTATGCCCGTTACTACCCGTCTGCGTGAACTGCTTGCTCAGCCAGAGCTTCTCGTCGCTCCCGGAGCGTATGACGCTTTGAGCGCACGCCTTATTGCTCAAGCAGGCTTTCCTGCCGTGTACATGACCGGTTTTGGCACCGCGGCCAGCACACTGGGCCAACCCGATGTCGGCTTGCTGACCATGAGCGAAATGGTCAGTCGCGCCGCGGCCCTCGCTGCCGTTGTAGGAGATCGACCGCTCATTGCTGATGCCGACACAGGCTATGGCAATCCCATCAATGTACGCCGCACCATCCGTGAATACGAGCGGGCTGGCGTGGCTGCCGTCCACATCGAGGACCAGATCTGGCCCAAGAAATGCGGTCACATGGAGGGCAAACAGGTCATTCCCGTTGACGAGATGGTGCAGAAGATACGTGCCGCCGTTGATGCCCGGCAAGACCCCGATTTCGTGATTATCGCCCGCACCGATGCCAATGCCGTTAATGGACTTGCGGACGCGATTCAAAGAGGACGGGTTTACCGCGAGGCAGGCGCGGATGTCATTTTCATCGAGGCGCCGCGTTCCATCGAGGAACTGCGCACCATTGCACAGGCGTTTCCAGACGTACCTTTACTCTATAATTGGGCAGAAAGCGGCAAGACGCCACTGTTATCGCTAGAGGAAATACACGCTCTTGGTTTCAAACTCGTTATCTTTCCGGTCAGCCTACTATTCGCGGCAACGCGTACTCTACTTGACTTGTTAGAATTGCTCAAACAAGGACAGACGCCAACCGCATTTGCCGAGCACACGGTCACCTTCGCGCACTTTACCGATCAGATCGGCCTACCTGATATTCAAGCATTGGAACGTCGCTATGGTATCCCTCAGTAGTTAACCTGCCTCTCAGCTTGGGGCGCAGGGATATCCGTAGGGGTGGGGGTACTTACACGGGTAGGTTTTTGGCAACGCCTGGTTCCTCCCCTTGTCATTCTGAGCGTAGCGAAGAATCTCTCGTGGCACGGAGATTCTTCGCTACGCTCAGAATGACAGGTTCTGGAACTGGGGGTTGCCAAAAACCTACCCGTGTAAGCCCCACTCCCGCCCCTACGAAATGCCACCTTTCCCCATCTTAAAGTGCCTCTAAACCAGCAAGAGCTACTTGCATATCATCTGTATAGTGACCTCCGCTGACCCCAATTCCACCGATTATCCCCGCGTCGGACTTGACAGCATAGCCACCGCCAAAGACGATTAAACGCTCTGTTTTCACGATGCCATGCAGTAATGGCGGATCGTTCTTGATGAATTCGTACCATTCATGCGTTGCCATACCCCCAAAACTAATGGCGGTATAGGCTTTGTCTTGTGCGATTTGCACACTCAAAAGCGGTGCTCCATCCATTCTGCGAAAAGCCTTGAGCGTGCCATCCTCATCACAAACCGCAATACTCATTGGCTTCCCCATCTCTTGAGCCTTCGTTTCGGCAGCTTTAATGAGACGTTCTGCCGCTTCGATAGTGATACTGGATTTTTGGAAGGTGTTTTCTGCCATAGAAATGTCCTTTCTTTTTGTCGTTTGACTACCCTTTCAAGGGAGCCAGGTAGCGTGAGTCTTTGCAAATATGTTTCCTTACAAGTACTCAGCAGGAGGGATGAACCTCACAGTTTTCCCTCACTGATAGTTTACAACTAATCGGTGTTTCTATGCCAATACATGAGTAACTTTAGATATATCCCATACTGTATTCATGGTTGCTTCATCGCTGGGAAGAGTAGTTTCTTTTCAGTTGTTGAAAAAGGACTAAATAGTTCTGTAATGCTGCTCTAACGCCTTCCATTTAGACAAATAATATGGTAAGATATTGCGGGGGGACATATGCCGCATACCTCTTCTTGTCCCGCGTAACCTATCTCTAATGGCACCTGAAACACGTCGTTTGTTTATTTGCTCATTTAGGAGAAATGCTTATGCAAGGCTTCCTCAGATCAAGACTATCCCTGGCATTGATTGGCGTGGTTATCGTGGCCAGCGTTGCTATACCGGCAGCATTGAGCACGATTACCCCTAGGGCTGCATACGCCGCGACAGCGAATGTTGCCGCACGAGGCAATCTAGACTGTAATGGCGATAGCAACATTCAGAAACCGTTGCGATCATACGATATCTGTACGGACCTTCGCGGGTTGAATGGTGAGCGCGGCGAAGACAACGGCAAATACGTTGGTCATGACGAGCCAAGTATGCAGTTCGTCTCCAACAAGCCAGGATCGGGCAACAACGTCCAGTGGACGCTGACACTACCCAAAGAGCACGCGTTACCAGCTACCCAGACCTTCGAGAACCAGATCGCTTTCTGGTTCAACATGGCCCTCTGCGATCCCAATTCCTATCCGCTGAATCCTTGTACTCCTAATAGTGACAAGAATACTGGTACGAACAGTGCCACCGATGCAGGATCGGCTTTCCTGGAAATGCAGTTCTATCCCCCTGGTTTCTCACCATTCATCACGCAGATTAGCTGCGATACGACCCATTGGTGCGCTTCATTGCATATCAACAGTGCTGAGTGTACCTTTGGTTTCACCTTCTGCAATCCCAACTGTACCGAGCCAACGAATTTCGCCTTCATCCAGATGAACGGAGTTCCCACTGGCCCTGCTGGACCTGTCAGTGCAACGAACGCCTCCTTTACACCCAATGGCGAGACTTTGCTCATGAACCAGGGCGATAAGCTGAGAGTCACGATCCATGACACGTCTAAAGGTCTGATTAATCGCATTGATGACTTGACGACGGGCAAGTCGGGCTTCATGGTCGCCAGTGCAGCCAATGGCTTCCAAAGCCTACATGCTGCGGACTGCTCCCCTGTTCCTTTCAGCTTCCATCCCGAGTACTCGACGGCCAAGTTCGGCAACTTCGTTCCCTGGGCTGCCCTCCAGGCCACTCTTGGTTTTGCCTCGGAGACAGGCCACTTCCAGCCCGGTGCCAACGGTGATGGCGATACCGATGATGCTCCTTGCTTCCCTGGCCCAACGGTTGCTGGCTGCATTGGGAGCGATGTCGATTTTGATGGCACATCTTACATACCTGATTGGCCAGATGGCACGAATAATACTCCCACCCCGGTTCAGCTCACCTCCGGCCCAATGAGCGCAACCAGTGGCTCGAGTAACTATTCCAGTACGTACCCCTCGATGCAGTTTGAAACGGATTTGCTGGCTTCCGAGAGTACCTGCACACCAAGCGGTGCTGGTTGCATAGTACCCCCTCCCGGAGCAAACTTCTATCCGTTCTACGCTCAGACGGGGCAGTCACCAAACTGCACCATCACGTTTGGGAATGATATTCGCGGCAAAACCATCAACGACTTCGGTCGCACGGCACAGTACGGTACGCCAGAGCTTTCCTGGTTCTTCGGCAACGCCAGTGGTGGCCTTCGCTCCAACCCCTGTCCCCACTAAACGAATAGCCTGATGCCTTGAAAGCCAGGAGAAGGGCGTTGCCAAATTCGGCAACGCCCTTCTCATTTGATCTGCTGTAGTTGACGCGCAAGCCTTGTAGTAGGTATAGTATTACAGAGAATGCTTTTTATGTAAACAACCTATCTCCGTAGCGCAACAGCACATAGTGAACGTTTTGAGAAAGATAATCCTGTCTATCAACCGTATCTTGAAAGGCTCTATCAATGTCCAACATGTTTCAGGCACTGGCTAATGAAGAAAAACTAACAGACGAACTCTTCGCCTTTATCACCGATCCAAGCGCGAGCAGTCGCAACGAGCGGGCCATTATTAACGTGTTGCATGAGGTCGTCCCTCAAATGGTCTCGGTCGCCGAATGCATGATCTTAGACGGCGTTAACGAGCGACCCTACGTGGCTGACTATGTACAAGCGGTTCTCAATGGCGAAGTGTCCGAGTAGCAGAGAACGCGAATTCACAGCATAAGCTCTACTCATCCAGGTCGGCAAGCACGCGGAATTTTGCGTGCAATGTTTGCACCTGTTCTGCATTAAAGGGAAGCAGAACTCGAAACCCCTCGGCCACGCTCAAAGGTTCCAACTCTGTCGATACAGAGGTTCCTACTGGCAAGGGGCCAGTGTCTGTGGGAAAAAATGTACGGAACAGCAGAAAAAGCTGACTGCTCTGGTAGACCGCCTGCGCGGTAAAAGACGGGCCAGTGGCGAAGGTCAGCGTGAGAAACACACGTTTCAGCAGGAAAGCTATTTCCGGCGCGAGGGGTGGTGCGCCCTCTACCCTGACAGCACGCATCATCTGGTGAATTGGCAGTTCCGCGTAGGAAGCAAAAACAACAAGCCCCAAACCTTCTACCAGTTCAGTCAGTTCATCTTTCATGCTGATGATTTTCTTGTACCTGCTGCGCCACGAGAAATCTTCTTGATCAAGCGGGTACCCCAGCGTAGGATTAAAGGGAGTGATTACCTCTGCTCTTGGCAAAATATAAGGTGCAGCCACAATGGACAAGTTCAGGGGATCAAAGAATCCGGTGTGTAATCGAATGCGTGATGCCATACCACCAAATGACCCATCGTCAGTAGATCGAATAGTAGTGCCATTTCTTTCCGGATGAAACAGTGGAAATGTTTCACCCGGATGTACCATTTGCACAGTGTCCCAGCTGTCCTCTTTTTCTCTATCCCATCGTCTCCGCTCATACGCCATATTTTCTCGTCCCTCATCTATATAGCTCTATCTACCGAAAACTTATTATATCAAATCAGCAGGAGAGCCGCAAAAAAATCAGCGGAAGTGAGAAACACAGCCATCACAATCTCGCCGCAGACATTTGGAGATAATGCCCGTCATCCTGAGTGAAACGAAGGATCGGGCGAGGCTCGCGGAGAGATCCTTCGCTTCACTCAGGATGACAGGCGGAACCTCTTGCAAGCCTGCTCACAGGTAGCCTTATCTCCAAATGTCTGATCTCGCCGCATCTCTCCCTCTTGCTAAGAATGCACCAGTGAGATTATAGTAAGCAATAGCAATTAGCAAAACCGAATGACATAGAAGGAACCAATTCATGAAGATACCTAAACGCGTAAAGGTTGTATTCATTTCCATCTCAGCCCCCATTTTATTTATAGTTGCATTTTTACTCGTGATTATAGCTTACAATCAGTTCCATCAGCCGCCGCAAGTTGATGTAATGGCAACTGGTATCGCGCCGCAAAACATCGAAATCACGGAAGGCCAATCGATTCGTTTTGTGAACCGCTCATCTTCGACAACGCAAATTCTTTGCCTGGGTACCAATAGAAGTTGTGATGGTGTGCCTTATCTCACACTACAGTTGCCGCCACAAGAGTTCAAGAGTCCAGGACTCCGGCTCGCCCCCGGTCAAGCAAAGGACATTGTCTTTGATGCAGATGGTACATTCCATGTCACCAGCACAGTAGTATCAGGCATAAACCTGACAGTTACCGTTGCCGCGGCTGGTTGATCCGAGCAGGAAAAAAATATACTCCTGCAATCAGATAGCGTTCATATATATGGCTACACCCTTAAAATGCGCCGATAGAGCGTACTATAGGTGCGAGCACTGGTAGCCCAGTGGGAATCATACTCCATTGCACGCCTCACGAGACCGGGCCAACGCTCTCGTTCGGCATAGAGATGCAAGGCACGATGCAGTGTATCGAGTAGTGCAGAGGCCGTATATGGCGTGAAACTCAAGCCATTGCCAGTAATGGGATCGGCATCGATATCTATAACCGTGTCGGCTAAGCCACCCGTCGCGTGAACGATGGGGAGCGTGCCATAGCGCAGCGCGATCAACTGCCCCATGCCCCCCGGCTCAAACGCGCTCGGCATCAAAAAGAAATCTGAGCCAGCATAAATACGATGGGAGCGTGCAATGTCAAAACCAATATACACGCGAACGTTACTGGTACTCGCGGCAAGCTCGTGAAACAATTGCTCGTAGCGTACATGCCCTGTCCCCAACACCACGAGTTGCAACGGCAAGGTACGTAGCGCATCCGCGATCTCAGCAATGAGATCGAAACCTTTCTGATCCACCAGCCGACTAACGATGCCCACCACAAGCAGAGCTGGATCGTCTGGCAGCCCGAACTCTTGCCGCAAAGCCGTGCGATTGCATACCTTGGCTGTGGGTGCCTCTTCCGTCGTATAACGGGTCGCCAGTGTACTATCGGTCGCGGGATTCCAGGCATCCCAATCAAGGCCGTTGGGAATGCCAAAGAGCCGCGAATGTCGCTGAAAAAGAACTTCATCGAGTCCCCAACCATACTCCAGCGTCTGGATCTCCTCGGCGTAGCGTCGCGAGACAGTGGTGATCACATCAGAGTAGACAATGCCAGCTTTCATCCAATTGACATCGCCCCAGAACTCTAGCCCAGCAGGGGTGAAAACGCTCGATGGGTCTAGACCCGATTCATAAAGGATAGAGATGTCCCAACGCCCCTGGTATTGCAGGTTATGCACAGTATAAACAATGCTGGTCGCACCTTGACGCAAAAGATGGCGATAGGTAGTGCGCAGGTAGGCAGCACAGGGGGCGGTCTGCCAATCGTTGAGGTGTATAATATCGGGATCAAAGCCAAGCGACGGCAGTACCTCTAATAAGCCCCGGCAGAAAAGGAGAAATCGTCGCTGTTCATCACGCTGATCCAAACCCAGATAGATCCTCTGATACTGACCAAAATATTCTTCACTATCAAGCAGATAGACAGTAACTGGTGCATCAGAGAGCGTAGTTTGCCAGATAGAGAAGGTTTTGTCATAACCACCCATGGGAAGTGACCGCACAACTCCTGTGTGTCGAAGTCCCCAATCGTTGGGATCGATAATCCCGTAGCGGGGCAAAAAGATGCACACCTCGTGCCCCAATGCTGCCAGTTCCTTGGGCAAGCTGCCAATCACATCGGCTATTCCGCCTTCCTTGGCATAGGGAACTGCCTCCGTGGCGACTATCAAAATCTTTAGACGCTTATCGTTTGTCATTCTCCCCCCGAACTTACTTAGAGGATGGGAATCTGTCGCTACAAAGCGGCAGATTTGCTGAGTTATTATTTGATATCATACCATTAGAACGTGGTGGAAAGCCAAAGTAATTTGCTACGTATGAGCATGACCATATAGCTTTTTGCAGTGAGCAGCACTGACGCCAAAAGGATATAATGAACTGTGGCCCCAGCATTATAAGATAATAGAGTCTCTCTTCAGTTCAGAAAGGATTAGTTGTCCTATGAGTAAAGTGCTAGCGGTTATTCTGGCCGGGGGCCAGGGAGAGCGATTAAGTCTCCTCTCGCAAAAACGTGCCAAGCCCGCAGTTCCGTTCGCTGGCAAGTATCGCATCATTGATTTTGCCCTGAGCAACTGTGTCAACTCTGGCATCTCGGATGTCGCTGTGCTGACACAATATCGCCCTCACTCGCTGCACGATCATATCGGCATCGGCAAACCCTGGGATCTAGACCGCCAAAAAGGCGGCATTCATATGCTCCAGCCATACATCGGTCATCAAGAGTCGGAATGGTACCAGGGTACTGCCGACGCCGTCTACCAGAATCTTGACTTCATTATGGAGGAGCGTTACGACTATGTCGTCATCCTCGCCGGCGATCATATTTATCGCATGGACTACGGGCCGATGATCGCGTTCCACCAGCAGCGCAACGCCGATGCCACCCTTGGTGCCGTGGTCATACCTATCGAGGAAGGCTCGCGCTTTGGCATTCTGGAAACGGATGCGGAGGGGCAGGTACACTCGTTTGAGGAGAAGCCAAGCCAGCCACGCGGCACACTAGGCTCGATGGGCATCTACGTTTTTAGCCGCGACACACTGACCCGCGTCCTTATCGAGGACGCACGATCCGCTGAAAATGGTGGTTCCCCTTCACAGCATGACTTCGGTCGGAACATCATCCCATCAATGTTAGCACGCGGTGAGCGCGTCTATGCCTATCCCTTTACCGGCTACTGGCAGGATGTAGGCACCGTACAATCCTATTGGGAAGCGCATATGGAACTGCTCGGCGATCATCCTCCCTTCGACCTCTATGATTCGTCGTGGGTAATTCACACACGCAGTGAGGAGCGTCCGCCCGCCCATATCCGCAGTGGAGCGCACATCGAGCATAGCCTGATCTCCCACGGTTGTATCATCAAGGGAACGGTCGAGCGCAGCGTGCTCTCGCCAGGTGTTGTCGTCGAGGAGAATGCGGTTGTCCGGGACTCAATCCTACTCTTCGATACCGTTATCGGGGCTGGCAGTGTCGTTGACCGCTCAATCCTGGATAAAGAGGTCGTCGTTGGCAAGGACTGCCAGATTGGCTATGGCGATGATATGACCCCGAACAAATTGGAACCTACCCGGCTAAACACTGGCATCACACTCATCGGCAAACGCGTGCATCTACCGGACGGCCTGAAAGTCGGTCGTAATTGCAAGATTGGTACCGATCTGCGCCCCGAGGACTTCCCGGCGGACACACTCAACAGCGGCGAGACGATTGAGGATCGCACCTACGCGCACGGTTGGGAGCGTGAGTTAGCTCGCCGCCTCACCAAGAAATCCTCGCTCAGAGCGACTCAATGACTTAAACTTCGACATCCGCAATGGATTCGCGTACCCAGGTGGGACGATAGGGAAAACGTTCCACCTGCTCACGATTTGTGACGCCAGTGAGCACCAATACGGTACGCAGACCACTCTCGATCCCGGCAATAATATCGGTATCCATGCGATCTCCGATCATCACCGAATTCTCGGAATGGGCATTGAGTGTGCGCAAAGCTGTACGCATCATGAGCGGATTGGGCTTCCCTATATAGTACGGCTGAATGCCGGTAGCCGCGCTAATCAACGCAGCAACGGCCCCGGTCGCCGGCACAATGCCACCTTCACCCGGTCCCATTACATCGGGATTGGTCGCAATGAAACGTGCGCCAGCCAATATGAAACGAATAGCGCGGGTAATGCGGTCTAAGCTATAACTCGTAGTCTCACCCAGCACCACATATTCCGGCTCCTGATCGGTCAGGACGTAGCCTATGTCATGCAAGGCCGTCGTCAGTCCTGATTCTCCAATGGCATACGCCCGTCCACCCGGTCGCTGATCGTGTAGAAATTGCGCGGTCGCCAGCGCGGAGGTGAAAATTGCTTCGGATGGTACTTCCAGTCCCATATAGGACAAACGCATCTGTAGATCACGCGGCGTGTACAGCGAGTTATTCGTCAGGATCAGAAAAGGAATATCCTTTTCTCGCAGGTTTTGTATAAACTCTGCCGCGCCAGGAATGAAGGTCGTACCACGCAGTATGACCCCATCCATATCGATCAAGTAGTTCTTAATATCATTCATTTTTATGACTCCAGTGTAATAATAACATGCCCTGCTTCTGGCATTCTACGCTACATGTGCTCCCTTTTGCACTTCCGCCTGCTCATCATCCATCCGTTCAGTGTACTTGTGATAATCGGGCGAGAAATGCCGATACGTGCTGGACAGTAAAGGTGATGTGATCATGAAATCGGCAGAAGCGCGATTACACGCAACCGGGATATTCCACACCACAGCGATCCGCAAAAGGGCTTGCACGTCCGATGCGTGCGGCTGTGTGGAGAGCGGATCCCAGAAGAAGATTAGCAAGTCGATCTCACCCGCGGCGATCTTTGCCCCAATTTGCTGATCGCCGCCCAACGGCCCACTTTGTAACTTGTTGACTTCGCTACCCAGTTCCTGTTCCAACAGTTTGCCCGTGGTTCCTGTCGCATACAGCTCGTGCTGCTTCAATATTACTTTATTATACCTTGCCCATTCCAGAAGGTCTTGTTTTTTTTCGTCGTGCGCCACAAGGGCAATTCTCTCTGACTTGATATCCATCGTTGACTTACCTTATCTATCTATGACAGTCTCCTTCTTGCAGAAGACAGCTGTGTCGAACTATCCATTACTGGTTTTCCGATTGGTTTTTCTAACCAATTGACAAGCAGTAACTCCATGCAATATACTGCACTAATACGATCTTAGCATGAAAAAAGCGCAAAGTCAAGCAGTAACATGCAGGTTCAAGGAGAAAAATGCAATGATGACAGCCGAACGGCGACGTTCGATTATTCAAACGCTACAGCGTGATGGCAAAGTGCTCGCCTCAGAGTTGAGCAAGGACCTGAATGTTTCAGAAGATACTATTCGGCGTGACCTGCGCGAACTGGCTGCCGCTGGCGTACTCCAGCGCGTACATGGAGGGGCTTTACCGCATTCACCGGTCACTGCCAGTTTCACGGTGCGTCAACAACAAGAGCCAGGGGTCAAGGTGGCCATCGCACAGGCAGCAGTAAGGCTTATCCGGCAAGGCCAGGTGATTATTCTGGATGGTGGCACCACACCTTTGCAAGTTGCACAACACCTACCATATGATCTGCGTGCCACCATCATCACGCACAGTCCCCCGGTTGCGCTAGCTCTAGCAGAAAACCCTGGTATTGAAGTCATCATGATCGGTGGCAAACTCTACAAGCATGGTTTGGTGAACGTTGGGGCGGCAACCGTCGAGGCATATCGGAACATTCGGGCAGATATCTGCTTTTTGGGGATTAGCAGCTTGCATCCAGAGGTTGGAATGAGTACGCTCGATCTCGATGAAGCGTATGTCAAACGTGCGATGATTGCCAGTGCGGCTGAGGTGGTAGCACTCACCTCAGCGGAGAAGTTAGGCACCGCGGCATCCTACATTGTTGGGCCACTCAGCGATCTAACGCACCTGGTAACCGAGGTTTCCATCCCTGACGAGGTGTTAGCATACTATCGAAGCCCCGGTATTACCATCATCCGTGCCTAAGCTCACTTTCACGATGGGCAAAAAGAAAGGAGCAATGAATCTCCTCTTTCTTTCATTTCATATGAGCAACTTCCGCAACCGCCTCCATATAGTGTACAGGCCAGGGTTCGACGGTTTCCCATGTGCCATCTTCACGCACGAGCAGTCCCGCGATCTGATACTGCCGCAGAAAGTCCGCTCCTTGCTTCGACCCAAGAATAAATGCGACCTTCGCCGCCACTTCTGCCTGCTCACACCGATCAGCCACGACAGTAACCGACCAGAGGTCGCTCTGCGCGGGCAACCCTGTGCGTGGATCGAGCAAGTGATGCCGCAGCGTTTGCCCTTGCCACCAATGGCGGTGCGCAATGCCCGAAGTCGCGACCGCACCGTGATGCAGCGGAATCGTCCAGTACCACTCCCGTCCTGGCACAGCGATTGGCCACTGCTCTGCGTCAAGAGGAAGTCCCATTACCGCGAGATCACCGCCCGCGTTGACCATGGCAGGACTCACCTCGCTGCGGCGCAAACGTTCAAGGGCAGCATCGACCGCCATCCCTTTGGCGATTCCTCCAAAGTCGAGTTTGATACCAACGGGTATGGTCACTCGTTGGCGGATGGTATCTACCCGAATACCGCGCCATCCTCCTCCTGGCTCTCCAGGCAAGATAAGAGAGAAACGAGCAGTCGGCAGGTCATCTAGCTCATCGAAGGTGCGATCATATCCGACCTGCGTCAACTGCTCCAGCAAGGCGGGATCATACACGCCTTGCGTAGCCTGTGCAGCTGTCAACGCCGTCGCCAGGACGTGATAGAGCAAGTCACTGACCGCGACGGATGTTCCCGCGTGCTGATTGAGCCGCGACAACTCACTTTCCGGTAAAAAGCGGCTCAAGGTCTGTTCCCATTCAGCAAAGAGCGCACGAACGATCTTCGTCCCCAGTTCGCCCTGGCTTTCGGGCAACAACATCGTAATCGTCGTCCCCATCGCCCGAAACTCCTCACGCCGCATTCCCACTGGAGCCGTATATTCAGGCTGCATTGGAGCCTGTAATTGCTGCTGACAAGTTCTTTTCATTTCGCCTCTCCTGCTGTGTCTTGCTCACAAAGACCCATAAACGCATCCCTATTATTGTCCAGCGTAACAGGAGATGATGAGAACGCTATTGGAAGAAAATGAGGAATTTCTCATGTACGATCCGTACGGAGTGTGAGAAAATGAGAGGGAGTAAAGTACTTTTTCGTGAGTTAGGCAAGTCCACCGGCAACTACTGTCCGTCCAATCACTGCCACTTCTTTGCCACTGCTTCCCAGATACTCTTGCTGCACAGCATATCCGCTTTCTCCCTGTGTCTCTACTTTCACAAGGGCAAGCGCATTTTGAAATAAAATATCGTGGCGTATGCGTGCCTTCATGTCTTCCGCGTAAAGAGGAAGCATCTGTGTTCGTAGTCCTCCATAGCGCAGATGAGTAATACCCGCCTGTCTCTCAATCAATTGCTGATCTTTCGCATTGAGGACATTTTGTAGTGGCGTGGAGACAAATTGATAGAGGTGAACTCTTTTCTTATGTGTTCGGTGCGCTTCCATGGCATAGCAGAAATGGACATCACCTGAAAGGACAAGCATATCCTGCTCACATTCATCGAACGCGTGCATAAGCTCTTGCCATGTCGCCGAGTAAGTTGGCCAGTGATCAAAACTGGTGCGCAGCGCAACCTTCTGTTGCAAACGGGCTAGACGCACTCCTACCCATTTCAAAGGCGCAATGCTCTTTTGCCAGAAGCGTTTGCCCGCCATATATTCTGCCAGTCCAATAGCGGGCGGCAACAGGACAGGTACAGAAGAAACAAGCAATGAGAAGCCCAATTTAGGCGTGCGTATCCACGTCTGTAACTCGTTCATCTGCGACTGGCCCATAATGCGTGCTGGCGCATATATTTCCTGCTCATTGTTCCCGCTGACTGCGGTACGGTCAACACGAGCATTCGCCACAAAAATAGGCGGCTGTGTGGGAATGATGTAATGCCAATGGAGATCAGTTTTGCCTGACATTTCTTGCTTTATCTGTGTGCGCAATGCTTCCAGTACATCTTCTCCGCTTTGCTCACCCTCTTGCATAATCGACAGCAGCGGCGAAAGATGACTTTGTGTCCTTCGATCAAGGTTTCCCCAGCCCTGGTAAACCCAATAGGCGACCAGACCATCTACCAACGCCTGTTCTAGACCTTTTTGCAGAGCGGTAGTCCGCCAGGTTGGAGAAATGTTCCAATTATTGGTAATTTCATGATCGTCAAAAATCATATACGTAGGTATAACCGCGAGTGCCTGGCGTGTACCCTTGTCTTTCGCCCAGGCATATTCGTACAGCAGGGCGAAATCATCGAACGTGTTAGCTCCATGGGCTAACTGTGGATACATCTTCTTGAGCGCGGCAGGTGGTTGATCGGCATATATTTGATCTCCTATCAACAGAAGGAGGTGAGGCCATTGTACTTCTCGCTGTTCATATTGGCTGCTAAGCCAGGAACCAAAAGCTGAGAGTGCATCCACTCCTTGCTCTTCGCTTTTGCGACATGAACCATACGCGAAGTATAACTGGGACTGTGTACTTTCTGATTGGGTTGTTTCCACAACATTCATAGTACGAAAACAGTGTATGAATGGTCTCGTATCACTGTGTTTACTATCCTCTACAGTGACCGTATCTGTTGGTTCTGTGTCATCGCTTTCACTTATGTCAAGTTGATAGGTGTACCATGTCGCTGGTTGTAAGCCGTCAAGATACGCGGCTGCATAGTGATGCCCACCGACCAGCACAGTATGTGTGCGCCGCGTAAAGGGCAATGTATTTTCTGTCGTCTCTGGTGCCTGTGATGCTTGTAATGGCTGTGTTGGCGAGGCTTTGAGTGTAACCCAACACGCTTGTGTGCATTCGGCCCAGATAAGAACACTGCTGCTGTTTGTTGCACGGACAAGAGGTCCAATCAAGAGAGATGTCATAAAAGTATTCTATCACAAGGCGGTGTATATATTTCAACCTCCTCTCAGTTTAAATCTTAACCAAATCTTCACTATATCACCACTGATTTTACACAGACCTTTGTTATATTGGAAAGGCCTGATAGAGGAGTGTCAGAGTACTAACCTTTTTATTATGAATAGCATTGCAAATATCTGGCCATGAAGAGAGATAGGAGTGTCAAAGGATGCAGAAACAACAAGGAACACAAGCAGGATTAGCATGGCCACGATCTCTCTCTTTTTCCAGAAAGACCGTTCTCGTCCTGCTCGTAATCATCAGCAGCTCTGTGCTCTTGTCGTCTAGCTTCGCTCTTATGAGATGGTCGCATACTGTGCCAGGGACGCCATCTGGGAGTAAGAGTAAGGTGGGTAAGACTACCGTCAGCAATGGAACAAACCTTTGGGTTGGTGATCAGAAAACGACAGAGCCTGTCTTTAACCTTGCATTGTCAAATAATCAGGCTGTGAGCGTCTCTCCATCCTTTGCATCCTACTATCAGAGTCACAACGGGCTACGCAATCTGGGTACTCCACTCACTGACGCCTTTCCTTCAACACAGGGCTGGATGCAGTTCTTTGCGCTGGGCGCATTACTCCTGCCTACCGCTCAACAACAATCCGCCAATGCCGCTGAGAATGCCTCGCGTGCATTAAGCGTTTCCAAAGGAAACACTTCTAGCGGCGGGATCGTTCGCCTTCCATTGCTGCAAGCACTGCTGACCAACGGCAGCCAGGTAGCGGTTGGTGGTGATGGCAGCCCGCTCACCTATGTCAATCTGCGCACGGCCAGTGATCCCGATCAGATGGTGTTGGCTCCAACGGGAGGGAGCCAGGGCGTCTTCATCAAAGGGGGAGTTCGTGACGGCGCGGCTGTAGGTCATCTGATCCCACAGACACTCTGGAGCTATATCAATCGCGCTGATATCTCGCTCGACGGCTGGGAAACGGATTTTGGCTCTCCTCTCACCGAGGCAGTGTCTTTCTCCATGACGAAACAGGGGAAGGTTCATCGAATGCTAGTGCAAGCGTTCTGGCGCGATGGAGTCATTCTCGATCAAGACACGCTAGATAGCACAGGCCAGCCCTCCATACAACGGCTCGATACAGGCCTCGCCTGCCTACGTACTTTTGGTCCACCTACAGTTAACGTGAGTCCACAACAATCTACCTGGACACAAGGGGATACGACGATCTTCAATGCACCAGCAACAGGCATCGCAGTCGCGCATATGGGAGCGCATTTTCCGTTAAAACTACTGGGCGATACAACCTGGAAGTCAGGGCAGCTCTGGTACCATGTCCAATGGGGAACGCCCAAACAGATGGCATCCGGCTGGGTAGAAGCCGCGCTGATTACCTTCACCACCCCCGGCAAAACGCCAGCCTGGGCCTCAATGGATGCTCTTTCCCCAACGCTCACTGCCTATCTTGACAGCATCGGCGGCAATGTGGACGCCGTGGTCTACGATGTGACTCACCAACGCTATTACACCTACAACGAGACGGCTCGCTTCATCACGGGAAGTTCGATGAAAGTGCCGATTATGCTGACCTTTCTCGACATGGTCGAGCGACAAGGCCGTGAGCCTACTGCGCATGAAATGGATCTGCTGACAACCATGATTGAGAACTCAAATAACGACTCCGCCTCGAACCTTTACTATGGGGAAATTGGCGGAGCAGACGGCGTCGCACAGTACCTCCAGCGCATCAATGTTCCCGATCTGTCACCCAATCCTACCGCCTGGGGCTACAGTCTGATCACCCCCCTGGCTATGGTGAATCTCCTCACTGACCTCTATGACGGTACCATCCTCACGGCTCAACACCGTGCATTGGCACTTTCCTTGATGGAACAAATTGAAGCAGATCAACAGGTAGGAGTAGGAGATACCGCACCACAGGGAGTAACCGTGGCGATGAAAGATGGCTGGTTGCCCGACGATGATGACTTATGGGCTATGAATTCTTCTGGCATTGTGATGCAGGATCAGGAAACCTATATCATTTCTGTCTATACCCATGGACAGCCCGATTTAGACCATGGACACGCCATTGTCCGCCATGTCTGCGGTGCCGTTGCCTCCCTGCTTCTCTAATGGGAGGAATCGGCAGCATAGACAACACCCACCGCGGCACGCCACTGGTCAAGCGTCCGCATATTGCCCAACGAATCTTCCCAGCTCATCGCCGGAGCCTGCCGTGCAGCGATATATTGGGCCACCGTATCGGCCTCCAGTGTGTACAAGTCAGTAGTGTTTGTCACGAAGATTTCCCGCGCCTCCTCTTCGTCGTCTTTTTTCACAACTATACTGAGCGACTCACCGGAGCGCGGCGTAAAGGGTGATGGCACAAAGATAGAACCCTTCGCACCGTAGATATGCAGCGTACTGCCACCATTCACACGTACCCCCGTAAAAAGTTCAGCAATGATGTCACCGGGGAATGAAAGTGCAGCGACCGCGTATTCATCGACGAGCGTTTCACCTACATGCCCGGCTCCCACGACGCGTACAGGATCAGAGAAATCTTGTCCATTCGCGGCACCAGCTACCAGACGAGCCACCGAGGCACAGTAGCAACCAACATCCAGAATGCCTCCACCGCCGAGTGCATTATTAAGCAAGCGACCATTTGGATCATCACCGCCTTGAAAACTAAAGGTTGCCTGGATCACACATACTCGTCCGATGATGCCAGAACGGATCAGCTCTACCAGTTTCGCAGTTTGCGGATGACAACGATACATAAAGGCTTCCATCAGGAAAACATCGTTGCGCCGCGCAGCTTCAATCATTGTCACTGCCTGAGCGTAATTGAGCGCGAGCGGCTTCTCACATAAAATATGCTTCCCCGCTTCTGCAGCTTTAATCGCCCACTCCGCGTGCAGAGGATGAGGTGTCGAAATATACACGGCCTGCACATCTTTATCCATGAGCAGTTCTGCATAACTTCCATAACGACGCGGCACATGCCAGGTTTCACCAAAGCTATCTGCTGCATCTTGTGTGCGGCTTCCCACAGCCAAAAGCGTGCCAGTATTCGATTCTGCGATTCCCCCCGCAAAAACATGGGCAATGGTTCCAGTACCAATGATCCCCCAATTAAGTGCCTTACTCATATAAACTGACCTTCTTTTTTTCTACAATTTTTATGCCAGGTGGTTATGTGCGAATAGTGTACCACAGCCAAGCCATCAACAACTTGACAAACCGCCCATAGTTCCCATACACTATGCGTATGATGGAACAAATCGTTCAGGATATGGGACAAACCACAGAGAACTCTGTCAATACGCCCGCGCCAATGGTTGAACGCGCCTTTCAGCTACTGGACCTGCTGATGGCTTCTGACGAAGGGCTAACCCTATCAGACCTTGCCCGTGCGCTCACTATGAGCAAAGGCAGCATGCATCGGTTGCTGAAAACGCTTGAGAACTGTGGTGCTATCGAGTTGCATGAGGAGCATTTGTACGTCCTGGGGCCACGCATCTACAAGTTAGCAACCTACGTGCGCGGGCCTGGACTACGCCGTTTGGCCCTACCTGCTATGCAACGTCTGGCTACCCAAACGGGAGAGACCGTCTTTTTAGGGCGCGTGGAAAGGGAAAATGTCCACGTAATCGAGTCCGTCGAGGCAGGAGGCGAGCATCTCTTTCCGCACATCTCGGTTCCACGAGGGACGCGAGTACCTCTTCTGGCCGGTACCTCTGGGCGTCTCATCCTGGCTAGTTGGCCGCTGGAGCGTCGTCGCACCTGGTTACGCACCCATCCTCTTCCTCGTTTCACTGAACATTCAATCACCGACCCGGAGCGGTTTCTCGCCGCGGTCGAGGAAACTGCACGTACTGGCATCAGTGTAGACCTTGAAGAATATTTGACCGGTGTGAACGCAATCGCGGTACCCATTACTGGTGCAGAAAAGTCGCTGGTGGCATTGCTTTGCATCCTGGGCTTTGCCGCGCATTTCAATGGTGCAAGCTTTATTGAGGCTGGACAGAACCTCCTGGCGGAAGCTACCATCATTTCTCGTGCGCTCGGAGCCAGATAGTCAACCTTGAAGATAATCTTAACCAGGAGAGTAGAACATGGCTGACACATCTCCTTCCATTGCAACCACGCATGCCCATTTGCAGATGGAGCTTTTTCGTCCATCACTGCACTACCCTTCGTACCCGTATGCGACGATGCTCACCCACACGGCTGAGCGTTACCCTGAGCATGTCGCTTTGCTCTTCAAGGACGTGAATCTGACATACCGGGAGGTAGACGCACTGGTAAACTCCTTTGCTAACGCCTTGCTTGCTCTTGGCATTCGCCCAGGTGACTGCATTTGTCTGCTGATAACTAATCGGCCGGAGTACCTGATTAGCTGGTTTGCCATTACGCGCATTGGAGCAGTTGCCAGCCCCATGAATCCCTCGTACAAGGAACGCGAAGTTGCATACCAACTGAGCAATAGCGAAGCTATAGCAGTGATCGTGCAACAGAGTTTATTGCCATTGCTAGCAGCAACAAAAACTGAAACACCATCGTTGCAGTATGTGATAACGATCGGTTCCGACGCACAGCAGAATCCTGCGCTCTCGTTTCGTCATCTTGTACAAACTCATCCACCTACGCCTGTCACCGCTAGAGAGCCAGGATGGGAAGATATCGCAGTCCTTCCGTACAGCAGCGGCACGACGGGTTTGCCTAAAGGCGTCATGCTCAGCCATAAGAATCTTGTCTGCAATGTGTGCCAATCGATTGCTACCGCCCGTATCACGTCTCAAGACCGTCTATTGGTCTTTCTCCCGCTCTATCACATCTATGGTATTATGCTCATGGGTCTGGCAGCGATGACTGGTGCAACCATTGTGCTCATGGAACGCTTTGATGCTGGTGAGTGTCTCCGCGCTATTCAAGAACAAGGCATCACCCTCCTTTATACCGTGCCGCAAGTGTTGTCAGCACTGCTGAATTGCCCGCAAATAGATGACTATGATCTCCATACGGTACGCTTTGCCCAATGTGGAGCCGCCCCTGTTCCACCGCCATTAGCACATCGCTTTCAGGAACGCACTCACATCCCAGTCATGACATCCTATGGCCTGACCGAAGCTGCACCAGGAACACACTCCAATCCAACCTACGATGCGCGATTGATGAAAGTCGAGACGATTGGTCTGCCTATTCACGATACGCGGCAGAAGATCGTTGATATTGAAACGGGCCAGATCGAACTGGGTGTGGGCGAAGAGGGTGAACTCATCGTCCAGGGTCCCCAGGTCATGGTAGGCTATTGGAAAGCTCCCGAAGCCACTGCCGCAGCCTTGCGTAATGGATGGCTCTACACCGGAGACATTGGTTGGCGCGACGAAGAAGGCTATGTGACGATCACCGACCGCAAGAAGGAGATGATCAAGTACAAAGGCTTTAGTGTCGCGCCTGCCCAGATCGAAGCGTTGCTGCTTGAACATCCCGCCGTTGACGATGCGGCTGTCATCGCCAAGCAGAACGAAGAAGCGGGAGAAGTTCCCAAAGCCTTTGTTGTCCTTAGAGAAGGCAGCGCGGACCAGCGTGCGGATGAACTGATAGCATGGGTCAATAGCAAGCTCGCGACCTTCAAGCAGATTCGTGAGATGGAATTTATCGCCGCCATTCCTAGAAACCCCTCAGGTAAAATCTTGCGTCGTGTTCTTAAAGAACAGGAGCAGCAGAAAATGGGCCGATCTTAAAAGCAGCGATAACGTGCAAGCATAGGAGAGAGAACGATGGACGTAAAGAATCTCATAGCCATTGATGTACATACGCATGCAGAGGTATCAAGTCGGCTTCCTGCTGATCCACTATGGAAAGCGATGCAGGAAGCCTCAACGGACTATTTCAAGAATGACCAGACGCGGCCCACTATCAGTGAGATTGCCGCCTACTATCGTGAGAGAAAAATGGCCTGTGTGATCTTCCCGGTTGATATGGAGTCAACCACGGGGCTGGTACGAGTCCCGAATGAGGAAGTAGCCGAAATGGCTGCTAAAAATGCTGATGTGCTAATACCATTCGCCAGCATCGATCCAGCGAAAGGGAAGATGGGAGCACAGGAGGCCCGCCGCCTCATTGAGCAATTCGGCGTGCGCGGCTTCAAATTTCACCCCTCTTTGCAAGAGTTCTACCCGAATGATCGCAAGGCGTATACCCTTTACGAAGTAATTGCCGAGGCTGGTCTGCCCACCGTGTTTCACACCGGACACTCTGGGATAGGAACAGGTATGCGTGGCGGTGGCGGTGTCCATCTCAAGTACTCCAATCCTATGTACCTCGACGATGTCGCGGTGGACTTTCCCGACATGCCCATCATCATGGCCCATCCGTCCTTTCCCTGGCAAGACGAAGCCCTTTCAGTCTGCCTCCACAAGCCACAAGTGTATATCGATCTCTCCGGCTGGTCTCCCAAATACTTCCCACCGCAGCTCATACAGTACGCCAATACGCTTCTGAAACACAAAGTCCTCTTTGGCAGTGACTTTCCCTTGATTACACCTGATCGCTGGCTCGCAGATTTTGCACAAATTGCCATCAGACCAGAGGTACGACCACTGATCCTCAAGGAGAACGCCATCAAACTCTTCGGCCTCGATACCGCTGTAATTACCTAAAGCAAGCAGCATTATGTGTATTCTATGGCTATATGAAATTCATATATTGAGCCAGAAACAGGGTCGCAAGAGCTTGCAAAGCCAGTCGTATAGGCCACTACATTGCTTTCTTCTGCTACATGGCGTATGCTTTCGGTGAGAAGCGTGCTTCTCTTTACTATGCTATTCTAAGCAAAGGAACGACCAACATGGGACTTATAGTTGAACATATTAGCAAGTCGTTCGCCCGATTTCAGGCAGTCGCGGACCTATCAATGGAAGTAAAAGAAGGCTCTATTTTTGGCTTTCTGGGAGCAAATGGCGCAGGCAAAACAACAACCATGCGCATGATTCTCGACATTATTCGTCCTGATACTGGTCGCATCACCTGGAATGACCAGGATGTACGTGAGGTATCGCGACGCAACTGGGGCTACCTCCCCGAAGAGCGTGGACTCTACCCAAAGATGTCGGTAGAGGAACAACTCCTCTTCCTGGCACGACTCAATGGATTATCGAAGCAGTCCGCCAGGACTGAACTGAACGAATGGCTTGAGCGTTTTCAGATCAATGCCAACCGCAAAAAGAAGATTGAAGAACTCTCAAAAGGGAATCAGCAGAAAGTGCAATTCCTCGCTACCATTATGCACGACCCGGCCATTCTGATTATGGACGAGCCATTTAGTGGCCTCGATCCGGTCAATGCGAATGTGCTCAAGGAGGCGTTTTTAGAGATGCACCGTCGCGGTAAAACCATCATTTTCTCGACACACCAGTTGGAGCAGGTTGAGGAACTGTGTCAAGATGTCGTCATTATCAACAAAGGTCAGAGCATCGTACAGGGCAATGTGCAGGAAATCAAACGCCAGCACGGGCGCAATGTCGTCCGCCTGAAACTCGACAATGATGCCGAAGCACGCTGGCTAGACGGGCTACCAGGTCTGCAAGTCACCAAACGACGGCAGGATTATATCGAAATGCACATAGAGGCTGGCTTCGCGCCCAACCTCATCGTCGAGACAGCACTACAGCACAGAGGTATCATTAGCCTGTTTGAGCTGGTTGAACCTTCACTTACCGACATTTTCATTGAGCATGTCGGTAAGACCGCGCTACCAGATGCTCCATCCACCGTTTCAGTATAAAGGGAAAGGAATGAAACGATGTTAAAGAATAGCACGATACCACAAGAGGCTCCAGAACAGCAGCACAGTACGGTAGTAGCGCGATCAGGTGGGGCGGCTAATCAGAATACGCTGCGCAACATTTCCCTCATTGTGAAACGCGAGTATAAAAATCGGGTGACGCAGCGCAGCTTCATCATCAGCACCATTGTCATGCTGTTTTTGATAATCATCGGCGCGTGTGTCCCCACTATCATCGAGTACTTTGCTTCAACCTCGAATACACAGACGAAAATAGCGGTAGTCAACAATGCAAATACCATCGCGGGGTTGCATGGCGACGCGCTATCCCAGTATATGCAAGCCAATCTTAATGGAACAGCAGGCACTCAGGCTACAAATGCGACCACACCAGGACAAAGTACCTCATCAGGCCAACCACATTTTGCTGTCACTACAGGTACGAGTGACGCCATCAACAGTCTGCAACAAAAGGTAAAGAATGGCAACCTGAGTATCCTGCTGGTACTTGATCGGGCCACCAATCAGGATTTACGCTTTACCTATTATACAAATGCGAACAGCACAGATGATACCAACGTAGCTCAGGTACAGAGCATGGCGGGCCAACTGAACTTTCTCGATAAAGCGTCGCGCCTCGGCTTGACCCCTGCCCAAACAAGTAGCCTGTTCGTCCAACCAGGCTTTACAGTTGTTAATACAGAGCAAAATCAAGATCATCGTTCGGAAAGTGCCAGAGTAGCAGGATACCTTGTCGCATACGCGGGCGTTATCCTCATCTTCATGTCGGTGTTTCTCTATGGTGTGAGCGTGGCTACGGGTGTAGCGGAAGAAAAAGGAAGCCGCATCATGGAGATTCTGGTGAATGCGGCTACTCCATTCCAATTGATGACCGGAAAAATCATTGGCATTGGTGCGGCAGGTCTCACACAGATGGCATGCTTTGTTATCGTGGGCATCGGCGCATTCTTACTGCAAACTCCCTTAGAAGCAGCACTGATAGGTCACGCCGGTGGCGGCTTGAGCATTGATATCGCGAGTATTTCTACCACGCTGCTTTTAGTGCTCCTGCTCTACTTTATCCTGGGCTTTGCGCTCTATGCAACGCTTTTCGCCGCGATGGGGGCGTTAGTAAAACGGCAGGATGAGGTGCAGAATGCGGTACAGCCGCTCACATGGCTGTTCATGATTGGCTACATTGCCAGCTTTATTGGCATATCGGCACCCGACGCAACATGGATCAAGGTGATGTCGTACATTCCTTTCTGGACACCTACCACAATGCTCATGCGCCTGGGAGCGGGTACTGTGGACTGGTGGGAGATTCCGTTAAGCATCATCCTTATGCTCATTGCCACCTTTGTCTGCGCGTTAATCGCTGCTCGCATCTACCGCTTTGGGATATTGATGTACGGACAAAAGCCAGGATTGGCACAGCTTGTGAAGATGGTACGTACGAAGTAGAGGTAGAATAAAAGTATGTTAGACGAGCGCGAAGAGAGAGCAATCCATAGCCAGGAACACACGGGGCAGCTTTTATCCCATCTGATTGAACTCGCCCATGATGCTATTCTTGTGCGCGATCCAGCCAGCGTCATCTCCTCCTGGAACCGCGGGGCAGAGGAACTCTATGGATGGACAGCACAGGAAGCTTGTGGTCAGGTCACACACCGTTTGCTGCACACCTACTTTCCAGAGTCACGCGAGGCACTCGATACGATCCTTGCAACCGGGGAGCGGTGGCAAGGGGAGCTGGTGCATACGCGCCGCGATGGAACGCACATCATCGTCGAAAGCCGTCAGGTGATGGTGCGCAATGAGCAGGGCAAGCCCGCCGCCATCCTCGAAATTAATCGGGATATCACAGAGCAGAAGCAGCGCGAGCGCACCAATCAGGAACAGTACCAAACCATTGTTCGCACAGCCAACGAAGGAATTTGGCTCATTGATGCTCAGGCACAAACGATTTTTGTGAATGAGCGTTGTGCGGAAATGCTGGGCTACACAATCGAGGAGATAGCTGGACACACCTTGCTGGACTTTGTCTTCCCAGAAGATGAACCAGCAGGACGTGTACACATCGACAACAACCTGCAAGGCCGCTTTGAGCAGTTTGATTTCCGCTTTCGGCGCAAGGATGGCACCTCTCTTTACACGTTGGCTTGCACCAACCCCGTGCGCAACGGAGAGGGTGCTATCGTGGCAGCACTGGGCATGTTTACTGATGTGACGGAGCGCAAGCACGCGGAAGAGCAAGAACATTTTCTGGCAGAGGTGAACAAAGTCCTGGCCTCCAGCCTGGATTATCAGCAGACCCTTGCGACTATCGCGCAGCTCGTTGTGCCACAGCTTGCCGATTGGTTTACTGTAGACCTGGTGGATGCCGAGGGACAATTTGAACTCATTGAGATCGATCATACCGACCCGGACAAAGTGCAATGGGCTAGAGCTTTGCGGGAACGTTACCCCATTGATCCCACGGCTACCGCAGGGGCACCTCAAGTTGTCCGCACCGGTAGATCAGAACTCTACCCCGATATTTCTGATGAATTGCTTGTGGCATCCGCCCACACTGAAGAAGAACTGGCCATCGCACGTATGATTGGCTACACATCCATCATGATTGTCCCGCTCGTGGCGCGTGGACAAACCATCGGCGTCGTCACGTTTGTGTCGGCGGAATCCGGCAGAAAATACGATGAACGCGATGTCGCCTTGGCGGAAGAAGTTGGGCGTCGCGCAGGCATCGCCATCGATAACGCCCGCCTCTATCGCGAAGTAGGGCAAGCTCGCGATCAGTTAGAGATCATCTTGCAAGGCGTTGCCGATGGCATCATCGTCTATGAAAATGATCGCAAAGTCATCTACGCCAACGAAGCCGCCGCCCGCCTGACCGGTTTTCCTTCAATCGCAGCCATGCTACACACCTCATCGGCTGACATACTCGCACAATTTACCATAGTCGATGAAAACATGCAGCCGTTTTCTCCCTCCCTTCTGCCACATCGCAGAGTCCTGGCGGGGGAACGAGAAGCCCAGGCGATCATAGGCTATGGCGGTGCCAGTGCAACCAAAACTTTCCAGCCCGATCGTTGGATGAATGTCACCTCCCGCCCAGTATTGAACGAGCAAGGAACAGTGCTCTTCGCCATCACCATCCTGCATGATATCACCGAACGTGTACTGGCCGAACACCGCAAAGACGAGTTCATCAGCATGGCGAGCCACGAACTCAAAACGCCGGTGACGAGCCTCAAGGGCTTTAGCTATGTGTTGCAACGACGCCTGACAAAGCAGGGAGATGAGCAAAGCCTACAGTATCTGTCCCGCATGGATGCTCAAATCCTCAAGCTGACAAAACTCATCAGCGAATTGCTTGACATCTCCAGGATGCAATCGGGCAAACTCGCCTTTCAGCAAGAACTGTTTGATCTGGATACTCTCGTGCAAGAAACCATGGCCGCCGTGCAGGCAGCCACCGCAAGCCACCAGCTGCAAATTGAAGGAAAGGCTGAGGCCCAGGTTCTGGGGGATAAAGACCACCTTGGGCAAGTATTTATCAATCTGCTTACGAATGCGATCAAGTATTCTCCCAAAGCCGATACTGTGCTCATCCACCTTTCAAAAAACCAGGAACAGGCCGTAGTGAGCGTGCAAGACTTTGGCATTGGGATTTCCGAACCCCATCATCAGAAAATCTTTGAGCGGTTCTATCAAGTCACTGATCCCGAGGAACGCACCTATCCAGGGCTGGGGATTGGCTTATATATCTCTCATGAGATCGTTGAGCGGCATCATGGTCGCATGTGGGTGGAAAGCAGCAAAAAAGGACACGGTTCAACCTTTTCTGTGGCCTTGCCCCTCAGCAAAGAACTATAACACCGATGCCTCCTCGCGTCAGGAGGCATCGGTACGGGAGACGATATGGAAAGTACAAAGAAAAAAATCCTGGTGGTGGATGATGAACCGGATATCCTTGAATTCCTTCAGATTGTCTTGGAGGAAGAAGGATTTACGGTGGCGACAACGGACAAAGGAGAGTACCTTGAAAAGCTCCACAATGGCGGTCTGCCCGACCTCATCTTACTGGATATGCTACTCTCCGGTAAAGATGGACGCGACATCGTCAAATTCCTCAAGAGCCAGCAGGAAACCATGCACATTCCTGTTATTATGTTCTCAGCGCATCCGAGTGCTGAGGAAACGGCACGGAAAGCGGGTGCCGACGATTTTATAGCCAAGCCTTTTGCTATCGATGACCTCTTAGCGAGGATAGAGAAATATAGCTGATAGCTTCATTCTGTTGGAAGCACAGCAGTGGACGCGCTGATACATCAGCCCATATTACCGCCTGCATGCTTGATTTACCTGCGCAATGAGTAAGTCAATCTCCTCGTCGGTGACGAGACCGAATACAGCCAATTTACTGATCGGCATAGAAGTAAACATTTCATTTCCACTAAGGAATACTCCTGCTTTGGGTGTTCCAGTCAGTTCATGTATGAGAGCCTCGCGTGCCTGCGGGTATTGAAGGAACTGCTTGAGCGATGACATCCTATCAAATACAGGTGCCGCCGACTGCGGGTCTTCTTTCGTTTTCACCCGCGCACTCAGCACCAGGTTTTCACTTGAAGGGCCAACCAGAATTTCAAGTTCGCCACTCTCCAGTCGCCACGCCTGCCGCTCGCTGTCATAGAGCATGAAGTCGCGTGCCTCCACTGTCATACGCACAGCTCTGCTTTCTCCAGGCTCCAGCGCGACTTTGGCGAAAGCCTTTAACTCTTTGTTTGGCCTGACAAACTGCGAGATGAGCGGTTTCACATAGAGCTGCACGATTTCGTTGCCAGAGCGCGTCCCACTGTTACGCACAGTCACAGTCACGTCCAGCGTCCCCCCCGCACTGATCTCCGCTGTATTCGTTTGCAGTGCAGTGTACTCGAATGTGGTGTACGAAAGGCCATATCCAAAGGGGAAAAGCGGCTTGATCTTCTTTTTGTCATAGTAGCGGTAGCCGACAAACAGCCCTTCACCATAGTACACAGTACGGGCCTCACCGGGAAAATTGAGGTAAGCAGGAGTATCCTCCAGCCGCACAGGAAAGGTCTCCGCCAGCTTGCCCGCAGGATTGACCTTCCCTGAGAGCACATCCACCAGCGCACCACCTATTGCCTGCCCTCCCAGTCCCGCCTCAAGGATTGCCTTTGGGCCATCAATCCATGGCATGGCCACGACGGAGCCGTTCTGTAAAACAACAATGGTATTGGGCTGAACGCGACAGACCTCCGCGATCAGGTGGTTGTGAGTCTCAGGCATAAAGATATGCATACGATCAAAGCCCTCGGATTCGTAGGTATCCGGCAGCCCAGCAAAAATAATAGCGACATCGGCGACCTTCGCCTGTGCTACAGCCTCATCCAACAAGGCTTCATTTAGCTCCTCCTCCTCGGGATATCCATCTGTGTATGTGAGGGAAACCTTATCGCCCAACCAACGCTGCAATTCGTCATAAGGAGTATCTAAACGCGTGGGCACGACCTTCGAACTACCCGCTCCCTGATAACGTGGCTGCCTGGCAAAACGCCCAATGAGTGCAACAGAACGCAACTGTTCTACGTGTAGCGGCAGCATAGTGTCAGTATTTTTTAGCAGCACCATAGATTCGGCGGCGGCTTTGCGTGCCAAAGCGTTGTGGGTTTCTTTATCGAAAACGGAGCCAGGCCGACGGTTTTCACTTCCGCGCAACAGCAGACGTAACATACGCCCCGCAGCCTCATCAATCACGGCTTCCGCTAGTTGTCCGTTTCTCACCGCCTGCGCGATTTTTTCTGTGTGTTTGCCAGTGAATCCCGGCATTTGCAAGTCCAGACCAGCAGCCAGAGCCTTCTCTTTCTCATTGACTGCGCCCCAATCAGAGACTACCACCCCCTCAAACCCCCATTCCTTCTTCAAAATATCGTTCAGAAGCTGAGGATGCTCAGACGCAAAAAGTCCATTCACCCTGTTATACGCACTCATCACCGTCCAGGGCTGCGTTGTTCTGACCACTCGCTCAAAAGCACTCAAATAGAGTTCTCTCAGCGTGCGCTGATCCACCTCGACGCTAATAGACATGCGCTCACTTTCCTGATTGTTGCAGGCATAGTGCTTCAGCGAGGTGCCGATACCCTTGCTCTGCACGCCACGCACAAAGGCACAACCCAGTATACCCGCTAAAACAGGGTCTTCGGAATAATATTCAAAACAGCGTCCTCCCAACGGAGTACGTTTGATATTTATCCCAGGGCCAAGCAATACCTGCACATCCAGTGCCAGGCATTCCTCTGCAATCGCCTGTCCCACTTCCTCGACGAGTACTGTATCCCAGGAAGAGGCAAGCGCGGCAGCCGTCGGGAAACATGTGGCCGGATACGAATCGGCAATGGCTATTTCGTTCTCTATGGTCGGTTTGCGCACTCCATGAGGGCCATCATTTAAGGCGATTGGCGCAATTCCTAGCCGTTCAACACCATTCGTATTCCAAAAATCTCTGCCAATAGTCAACGCGATCTTTTCCTCAAGCGTCATTTTGCCGAGAATATCTTGTATCTTCGCCTGTATAGCTTCCATACTATTCGCTCCATCCTCTCTTCGTTGTCGTTTTTTACCTCTTAATACTATACCCGAAAAGGGCAGACAATAAAAATACCAGGTCGTTCCAATCCTACTCAACCATCATCCACCTTCGGGTTGAGAACACGTTCGTGTGAAGATCAACCCCCGATCAACCCTGGCGTGGATGTCGTTTAGCCCTGTATCGGTTACACTTCACACATAAGATACGAGCCGTTAAGAAACACACGGTTCCATCCAGTAAGCATACAAAACACAGAAGGAAGATTAAAAAAATGATCACAAGCACTGCTCCTCTTTCCCAACTGAACATGAAGCAATCCATTGAACATACAAACAACAGTGACCGCGGCATGATGCTGCGCCGTATGCTCCCAAACCTGCTGATCAATGCCGTCGCACCGCTGCTAATCAACATACTGGCACAACCACATATGTCTACCATCGACGCGCTTTTGCTGGCAAGCTCGGTACCAGCCCTCTTTACCCTGGGTGGCGTGATCTGGAACAAACGGATCGATATGACGGGCATGCTCGTCGTTGTAGGTCTGCTTCTTAGTGCTGCCTTTGCCCTGGTGTTCAAGAGTCCGCAACTCTTGCTGCTACAGAGTGCTGCGGTGAGCGGTCTGTTTGGCGTCGTAATGCTGCTCTCGCTGCTCTTCCCACGACCCGCCCTATTCTATATTATACGCTCAATCCTGACACAGAACGATCGACAACGCGTCGCCAGCTTTAACGCCGACTGGGCATTCCCACAGTTCCGTTCCTTTTATCGGCTCATGACCATCGTTTGGGGCGCAGTGACGGTTGCCCATCTCATGCTGCTCACGGTACTGGTCTTCACCCTGCCCATCTCGCTCATGCTGGTGCTCAGCCCCATCCTGAACTTTGCCGTCATCATGCCCGTTGCTCATTGGAGCGTTCTCTACCTCCGTAAAAACAAACGTATCTTCGATCAGCTTCGCCAGCAGCGCGATGCGACCACCACACAAGCCGCCTAGTTCCCATTCTCATCCCACGACTAGAGAAACACACTCGGAAGAACAAAAATTAGAGAAGCGGGGGTGGCTGCCGCCCCCCAAAAAAAAACAAAAAAAAACGCCCCCTCCCCCCCCTCCTCCCTCTCCACCACAC